>CAYQDR010000003.1:0-110030 GCA_964416315.1 uncultured bacterium | reverse complement strand
CCACCAAGACGCAACCCGCATCGTCCGCCTCCCTCACAACCCTGACGTGCGCCCCAACGGCCGCCCCCGATTGACAAAGTAGCTTCCGGAAGCTACTTTGGGGGCGTGCGGGCCGTCGGGCTGAAGGTCCTCAAGAACAGGCTGAGCGAGTACGTCCGGCTCGCGGCGGGCGGGGAGACCGTCCTCGTCACGGACCGGGACCGCGTGGTGGCCGAGTTGGTGCCCCCTCGGGCAGGGCGGAGCGTCCTGCTGGCCGACGCGCTCCTGGCGGAGGCGGTCCGCCACGGCTGGGTCGTTCCCCCGGTCCTGCCCGTGGCCGGGGCACCGCCGCGGGCACCCGTCGCGCCGTTGGCCGAGCTGCTCGCCGAGTTGCGGGAAGACCGGAACGGGCGGTGATCTACCTCGACACCTCGGTCGCGCTGGCTCAACTGCTCGCCGAGGACCAGGCGCCGCCCGAGCGACTCTGGCAGGAGTCGCTGATCTCGAGCCGGCTGCTCGAGTGCGAGATCTGGACGCGGATTCATGCGCGCCGGCTCGGCCCGTCGCATGGCGACCACGTCCGGGCACTCGTGGGTCGCATCGCCCTCCTCGAGTTGGCCCCGCCGGTACTGGCCCGGGCCCTGGAACCCTTCCCCGCTCCGGTGCGGACGCTCGACGCGCTGCACCTGGCGTCGATGGAGTTCCTGCGAGCCCACGGCCAGGCTGTGACGCTGGCGAGCTACGACGATCGCTTGCTCGCCGCGGCGCACGCGTTGCGGATCCCCGCCTACGGGCTGTAGCTCGGCGGGCGCCTAGACCATATGGAAGGACCGGCCTGACCTATCGCAGAGTAGCGTGGGTTGTTCCGAGCACGGAACAGAGCCACATGCGAAAGGAGGCCGGTCATGGAAAAGGATACTACGACCTACGTGGGGCTCGATGACAGCAAGCGGAAGCTCGTGGTGGCGATCTTGCGCCCCGGGGAACGAGAGCCGGAGCAGCGGGAGATGCCGAAGGAGCCGCATCTGATCCAGCGGTTGTTTCGCCGACTGGCGCGCGAGGGCACCGTCGCGGTCTGTTACGAAGCCGGAGTGTCGGGGTACGACCTCTACCGACAGATCTCCGCCTGCGGGGTGACCTGTCAGGCGATCGCGCCAGCGTTGACCCCCACGACGGCCAGGCCAGCGGATCAAGACCGATCGCCGCGATGCCGTCAAGCTGGTCCGGCTCTTCCGCGCCGGCGAGCTGACGGCGATCCATGTCCCCGACGAGGCCGAGGAAGCGGTCCGCGACCTGACGCGGTGTCGGGAGGACGTGCGCCGGGACGTCCTGCGGTGGCGCCATCGGCTGCTGAAGTTTTTGGATCGGCACGGGCGCCTCTACGTCACGGGGAGGAACTGGAGCCGGCGCCACTGGGCCTGGATCCGGACCCAGCGGTTCGATCTGCCGGCGCTGCAACGGACGTTGGACGCCACCCTGTTCGCCCTCGAGCAGGCGCTCGCCCACCAGGCCGAGCTGGACAAGGAGATCGCGGCGCTCGCCGAGCAGGCGCCCTATCGCGAGCCGGTCGGCTGGCTGCGCTGCTTCCGGGGGATCGACACCCTGTCGGCCATGATCCTCCTCGCCGAGATCGTCGACTTCCAGCGGTTCACGCACCCCCGGGAGCTGATGGCCTACCTCGGTCTGGTCCCCGGTGAGTACTCCTCCGGCGAGGCCCAGCGTCGCGGGGCCATCACCAAGGCCGGCAACACCCACGCGCGGCGTGTGCTCGTAGAGGCCGCGTGGCACGATCGCCACCGCCCCACACTGGGCCGGGGCTTGGCGGCCCGCAGTGACGGCCAACCCCCCGGAGTGTCGTGCGCAGGCGTGGCGCGCGCAACAACGCCTGCATCGTCGCTACCGACATCTCGTCGGGCACGGCAAACGCCCGCCCGTCGCGGTGACGGCCATCGCCCGCGAACTCGTCGGGTTCATCTGGGCCGCCATGACTCAGCGCACCGCAGTGGCGTAGGCACGGCAACACCGAACTCGTGGACATGAGCTTCCTGAGCGGCGTCGCGGCGGGCACGATGCAGGCACGATTGGAGAGCCCTCGCCGAACCTATGCGACGCCTGGTCCTCGCACTGGGACGACTCGCGCTCCTAGACGGAGGCCGCTCCCGACGAACCACGGTCATGCGGCTCTGCTCCTCGGAGTAACCCGCGCATATCAGCCTGATTCGTCGTCGAAGCCGCCTCATCGGGACCGACGTTGGCGCCCTCAGGAATCACTCCGCTCCAGCCCGGAACCGGACCCATGAAGAACCCGCTTGACGGACGGTCCTTCCATATCAGGCTCCTAGCCCTATCAGGCTCCTAGCCCTGCGATCTCGGCTCGAACCTTCTCGGCGTCTGTCCGGGCGCCGATCCGCTCGAAGGTCGCGAGCGCTACGCCGAGCTTCTCCCGGCCGTTCTGACGGTCGCGCGCCCTACCCCGGGCCAGGTGCATGCGGCCCCACTCGGAGAGGACCTTCGCCTCGTCCCAGGGCAGTCCGTACCGCTTGTTGATGGCGAGCGCCGTCTCGCTCCATGTGGAGTGCACCCAGGGAGAAGCAGCAGGCGCCCACGGCACCGATGTTGTTGCGCTCACGATGGACCTGTAGGGTCCCCTCGAGATATTCTCTGGCGCCGTCCCATGCACCCTGCCGCAAGTAGTGGAACCCGACGGCGGCGGCGTCCTCGAAGCTGCAGCCCAGGAAGGTGTGACGCTGGATCCGCTTCACTGCCTCGCATGCCTCATTGGCCCGCGACACGTCGCCGGAACAGGTAGTCGCGACTGCCTTGGCCCACTCTCCCGCCTTCGAGAAGTGATGGGGGAGGCCCTCATACTGCTCGGGCAGCCGGTCCGCGTAGAGTTCCTCGATCGCGACCCCGACGAGGAAGCACGCGCTGACCCACGAGGTGGCCTACAACTCCCTGCTCGTCGGGCGGCGCAAGGAGCTGCACCTGAACATATACGCGAGCTCGGGGAAGAGCCGTCGCTCGTAAATCAGCTCGATCGCCTTCAGCTCCCGCAGGACCTCGTCCGTGCGCTCCCGGATCTCCGCGATCCGGTCGAGCAGCCGCCGCGTGAACTCCCGGCCGATGACCGAGGCGAATTGCAGGGTCTTTTTCGGGGCCTCCGCAAGGCGGTCGATCCGGGTCATGATCAGATCCTGGATCGTGTCCGGGACGACGAGCTCCTCCGGGCGCTTCGCCAAGACATATCGGTCGCCGACCCGTCGGATGGCGCCGACCTCCTGGAGGGACCTGACCACTTCCTCGACGAAGAAGGGATTGCCTTCGGCCTTGCGAGCGATCAGGGACTTGAGCTCTTCGGGGAGGCCCTCGGTCGCCAGCATCGCCTGTGCCATGGCGATGCTGGCCTCCGCGGGCAGGCTGTCCAGCGCGATCCGCGTGTGATATGTGCGCTCGCCGAAAGGATGGGTGTAGCCCGGCCGGTAGGTGAGGACGACCAGGAGCCGGCTGGCCGCGACGCTGTCACCGACGAAGACGAGGTATTCCTCCGTTGCCTTGTCCATCCAGTGGCCGTCTTCGAAGACCACGACCGGCGTCCGCACCTCGCACGCGCGGAGCGTGAGGCGCCGGACGGCGTCGAAGATCCCCTGCCTGCGCTCCTTCGGGTCCATCTTGCTCACGCCAGCATCACCCGGGTCCACGGACAGGAGGAAGCGGAGAAACGGGAGGATCGGCCGAAGGTCCTCGCCCAGGAGCAGCACGTTCCGGTCGATCTTCTCGCCGATGCCCGCGTCGGTGTCCCCTTCCTCGATCCTGAAGGTCCGCCTGAGGAGGTCGGTCAGCGGGTGGAACGCGATCGACTGCCCGAAGGAGATCGAGTGACCTTCGACCCAGGTCGCGCGGTCGCCGAGGCGGCGGTGGAGCTCGAAGAGGAGCCGCGACTTACCGATTCCCGCCTCGCCGACCAGGAAGACGACTTGCCCGTGGCCCGCGTGGGCCTTCTCGAAGCACTCCTCGAGGAGCCGGAGCTCGCGCTCGCGGCCCACGAAGGGGGTCAGCCCTCGCTCGGCCTCCACTTCCAGCCGTGTCCGGGCCACGCGGGCTGAGACCACCTCCCATGCCCGGACCGGGTCGGCCTTGCCCTTGAGGGGGATCGGCCCGAGGGGCCGGGTGTAGAAATAGCCCTCGACCAGCCGGCGCGTCGCCTCGGCGATGACGATCCGTCCCGGGCCGGCCGCCTGCTGGAGACGCGCGGCCACGTTGGTCGTGTCGCCGACCGCCGTGTAGTCCATCCGGAGGTCGCTCCCGATGCTCCCCACCACGACGAGACCCGTATTGAGCCCCTGACGCGCCTGGAAGCTCACCCCGCTCTCGCGCCGGAGCTCCTCCTGATAGCTCTCCAGGGCCTTCCGGATCCCGAGCGCAGCGTGGACGGCGCGCTGGAGAACCGCTGTTCAGCGCGTGGAGGGCGGGAAGAAGAGCGCCAGGAGTTGCGCGCTGGTGAACCACTCGATGCGGGTGCCCTCGAAGTCCCGATCGTTCGACCACAGGGGGATCCCGAGCTGTAGGGCAAGCGCAAGCGGGGCGACGTCGTCGGGGTCCCGCCCCGCGAGGCGCCGCCTGGCCTCCCCGAGCGCGCGAGCGTATGCACCCGCAGGATAGCGGCGCAGGGGGAGGAGTTCGAGCGCGTACTGTACGAGCGCGACGTCCACGCCAAGCTTGCGGGCCAGACTTGGCACATACCGGCTGACTTCGTCGATCACGGGTTCGGGGACTGCGAACTCCTGGACCCCGGCCTCGAAGAAGACCCGCCGGGCCTGGCCGCCGAGCAGGGCGGCCAGGATGGGATTAGCGTCGACGACGAGCCGCTCGGGCTTTCTCGAAGTCGGCAACGACCGACTCCTCGGAGAGGCGTCGGCGCTTCATCAGGCTGCGGATGGCGTCCGTGAGCGCGAAGAAGAGCTCACGCTTCGCCTCGAGCGGCACGGACTCGCCGCCGGCGGGGAGAAAGAACCCGACGATCCTTCCGCGGCGCGTCACGAGGATCGGCTCCGGCTGCTTGAGGAGGGTCGTGGCCCGGTCACGGAACTGCCTGACGGTTGCGACCTTCATGTGACCACCCCAGTGGTCACATGATACGCATCGGAGGCACCGCCGTCAATCGCCGCGGGACCGGCGCTCCCGGACTCGAGGCCGCCCGCCGGCGACCCTTGCCCGGGCGCGGGGTCCAGTCTATCGTGGGCGCACGTTGGCGCGGCCGCTCGGGGCCGCCAAAGGAGGGGCTGGTATGAGGAGCTAGCGCCGCGCGACGAGCGGCTCGGCCGCGCCCCGCGTGGCGAGCGCCCCGCCGGCGAGCGCGACGACCCCGGCGAGGCCGAAGACGCCGCCGAAACCGGCGTAGGGAAGCAGGAGGCCGGCGAAGATCGACCCCCCGCCGATCCCGAGCTCCCACGCGGTGTAGAACGTCCCCATCGCCTTCCCGCGTTCCCCCGGTCGCGCACGATCGGCCGCCCACGCCAGGAGCGCCGGCTGGGCCGAGCCGAAGCCGAGCCCGAACACGAACCCCGCGCCGTAGACCCACGACGCCGAAGGCCCCCACGCCAGGAGCGCGAGCGATCCCGCCGTCAGCACCGTCGCCGGCAGGACGATGGCGCGCCGCCCGTAGCGGTCCGAGAGTCGTCCGGCGTAGGCACGCACGACGAGGAGCGCCAGTGCCATCAGGCCGAAGAAGGCGCCGGGGTTGCCCGCCGCGCGCGCCTGGGTGAGCAGCGGCAGGAAGGAGGCAAGCGCCCCGTACGTCAGACAGAGCGCGAGCGCGATGGCGGCCGGGCGAAAGGCGGCCGGCGCGAAGAGGCCGCCGACGCGGAACGGCGGAGGGTCCGCGGGCACGCCCGTCTCGGGGACCCACAGGGAGAGGACGGTGCCGAGCGCGGCGAGGAGCGCTGCGCTCAGGCAGAGCGCGGGGAACCCGAGCGCGCGGTCGAGCGCGACGCCGGCGAGCGGCCCCACCGCCAGGGCGAGCGTCCCCGCCATGCCGAAGAGCCCCAACGCCTCGCCGCGCCGCTCCGGCGGCGCGAGGTCCACCGCGACGGCGACGCCGGCTGTCGGGAACAACCCCATCCCGGCGCCGTGGAGCATGCGCACGAGCAGGAGCGGGGCCGTGGAGTGGGCCATCGGGTAGAGCGCCGAGGCCACGCCGAATAGCGCGGCCCCGGTCCAGAGGAACCCCCGCCGGCCGCGCCAGTCGAGGAGCCAGCCCACCAGCGGTTTCCCGACCATTGCGGTGAGCGCGAACACGCCGATGATGAGCCCGATGGCGGACTCGGGGACGCCCTCGCGGAGAGCATAGAGGGGGAGCACCGGCATGAGCAGGAAGAAGGAGAGGAAGACGAGGAAGCTCGCGATCCAGAGCCGGGCGGCGGCCAGGCTCCACAGGCCGGGCGCAGCGGGCACGACCTCCACTCTAGCACCCGGGTGGTGGGGCTAGACTAGGAGCGTCATGACCTCCCGGCTGGCGCGCGCGGTCGGGCTCGTGGTCTGGGTCGCCGCCCTCGCGGGTTGCGCGGTGAACCCCGTGACGGGCGAGTCCGAGTTCATGCTCGTCTCGCCCTCGGGCGCGAGGCCTACCCGGCGCTCCGTCACCGCCGCCTATCTCGCCGGCATCGTCCGCAACCTCCACCTCGTGTCCCACCGACCGCAGCTCCCCGTGGACTTCACGCTCCACAGCGCCTCGGTGCCGAACGCGTGGGCGATCCCGGGCCACACCGCGATGCACCGGGGGCTCCTTCAGGCGCTCGAGAACGAGGCGCAGTTCGCGTTCGTCATGGGGCACGAGCTCGGGCATGTGGCCGCGCGCCACACGGCCAAGCGTCAGACCTGGGGGATGGTGGGCGGCGGCCTCGTGGGGCTCGGGGCCGTGGTCTTCGGGGACGGCGGCCTCGGGGAGCTGGCCGCCGGCGGACTCGCGCTGGGGACCGGCCTCGTCCTCCTCCGCTACGACCGCGCTCAGGAGATCGAGGCCGACCGGCTGGGGGTGCTCTACATGGCGCGTGCGGGCTACGACCCGCGCGAAGCCCTCCGCGCTCACGAGGTCCTGAACCGCGCGATCGACCAGTACCTCCAGAACGTCGGCCGCCGCCGCGAGGAGCCCGGCGCGCTCGACGAGCTCTTCTCCACCCACCCGCGCCACGAGGCGCGGCTCGCCGACCTGGAGGCGTTCACCCGGCAGCTCCCGCCGGCGGACGTCCGCACCCAGGGCGACGGGCGCTTCGGAGGTCGCTGGGCCCAGTGGACGGCGACGATCCGCGCCCTCGCCCCGGCTTACGCGCACTACGACCGCGCCCGGGTCGCCTACCGGCGGAGCGCGCTCGCCGCCGCGCACCGGGAGGTCGGCGAGGCGCTCCGGCTCGGCGACCAGGCCCAGTTCTCCACGCTCCAGGGCGCGATCCTGTTCCGGGAGCGGCGCTTCCCCGAGGCCCGCGACGCGTTCGCGCGCGCCCTCGCCCGCTACCCCGGCTACCAGCCCGCGCTCTACGGCCTCGGGGTGGCCGAGTACCGGCTCGGCCGTCCCCGGCAGGCCGTGCCCGCGCTCCAGGAGAGCCTCCAGCTCGTGCCGGGCCATCTCCCGTCGCGCTATGTCCTCGGGCTCGCGTTCGTGGGCACGGGGGCCTACCCGCCCGCGATCCCCCACCTCCGCGCGGTGGCCGAGGCGGCACCGAAGCACCCCGAGGTCCACGGCGTCCTCGCCCAGGCGTACGAGGCCACGGGCAACCCGCGGGCGGCGGCCGCCGCCTGGCGGGCGCAGCTCGCCGCGGCGCCCGACACCGACCTCGGGCGCCAGGCGCGCCAGCGGCTCCAGGCCCTGTCCGCGACCGGCGCCGAGTCGTACTCGAACGCGACCGTGCGCGCGCGGCTCCGGGTGCCCGCGACCTGGCAGGTGGCCGAAGAGCGGAGCGGCCGCCGCGGCGGCGAGGTCGTCCTCCGCCGCGAGGACCCCGTCGTGACCTTGCGCGTCGCCTCCCAGGACTACGGGGCGCCGCAGGATCTCGGTGCGCGGCTCGACGAGGCCGTGCGGGAGCGCCTCGGTGGCGCGACCCCGACGCTCGTCCGAGAGAACCGGAGCGCCCGGGTGGGCGGGCGGACGGGGATCTCGCGGCAGATCGAGTACCGGTCGGGCGGAGTCCGCATGGAACACTACGTCGCCGCGGTCGCCCGCGGGAACTGGGTCTTCGTGGTGGACGTGACGGCGGAGAAGGACGCCTGGCGCGACTCGGCGATCCGCGCCGAGATCGAGCGCCTCCTCGACAGCCTCGCGTTCCAATAGGGGGAGGCGAGCTGACGAGCTGTTCGCGCTCGCGCTCGACGCGGAACTTGTAACCCTGAGTGCGTGCGGTTTCGCCCCGACCAGGAGTGACCTGAGCGGTCAGGCGCCTTGGACTGCAGCTCTGAGACGGTCGTCGACGGTGAGTAGCTCGAGCGCCTCGATGCGGCGCCGCGCCAGCAGGTACGTCGCGAGGTGGAGGGCGTCGAGTGTGCGCAGCGGGATGCCGGGGGCCACGTGGCGGGCCGTCTCGCAGACGGCCGGCGTCAGCTCCCACAGCTCACAGCGCGCCCACACCGCCGCTAGGGCCTGCTCGGCATCCGCGAGCCGCGCCTCAGGGACGCGCCCCCCGAGCCGCAACCGGTGGAGGGCGCGTGCCGATTCCACCAGGGCCAGGCGCGAGGTGATCAGCACGGGGGCGTCCCGGACGCGGGCTTCGACCTCCGGGGTCGTGCCGCTCTCGAGCACGGCCCGAAGGACGGCGGAGGTATCGAGGTACAGGCTGCCGGCCGCCGCGCTCACCCCCGCTCGGCCCTCAACTCGTCGATCAGCACGCGCGCCGTGCCCGGCGCGAGCCCGAGCCCGGGGACCTTCCAGGTCCAGCCACCCTTGGGGAGGCTCGCCCGCGTGACCTCACCGGCGTCCGCCAGGGTGTCGAGGATCTCCTCGAGCGCATCGAGCGGGCGCCCCTGACGCCGTGCGGGCCGCAACTCGGCGATCACCTCGTCGCGGTCGGTCACGAGCACGGTCTCCCCGGCCCGCACCAGGCGGAGGTACTCGGAGAGCCGCGCCTTGAGCTGCCTGACTCCAACGGCCTTGGCCATCGGCGGCATTGTAGTCACCGGTGGTTACTTTGTCAAACTGTCTCGCCAAGAAGCCGGGCGCCGCGCCCCGGTAGGTCCCGATGGGCTTGCCGAGGGCGGTCGGAATCTCGCGGGCTCGGACCGGTTGCTCAGCGCTTGGCAATGATGACGAGGCCGCGCGCGGGGAAGTCTCCCGGGAGCGGCTGGGCGCGGCGGTCGCTCCGTCGCTGGTCCGGGGCCGAGGGCTCGGCGCGCTGGCGCCGCTCGCCGTGCCGGCGGTCGAGGACGACCACGACCTCCCCGTTCCCCCCGAACATCTGCGTGAGGTAGTCGTAAAGGCTCCGCCGGTCCTGGGCCACGATCAGGAGCCGCCCCAGCTCCTTCAGCTCCGGCCAGGCCTGTTCGACCCAGGCCCGCATGTCCATCTCGCAGAGGAGCGTCATCGCGGTCGTGAGGGGCTCCTGGGCGGCCCCGGAGTTCCCGGCGCGGCGGTGGAGCCGGCCGAGCCCGAGGCAGGCGCGAGCCAGGAGCGGGCGCATCCCGAGCTCCTCGGCGAGCTCGAGGGCTTGGTGGTAGTAGCCCTCGGCCTCGGTGATGGCCGGCGGGTCGCACTGGGCGAGGACGTCGCCGAGGAGCCGGAGCGCCCAGGCCTCGTGCCCGCGCTCTCCGTGCGCGCGGGCGAGCGCGAGCGCCTGCTCTGCGGTGGCCCGCGCGCGCTCGACGTCGCGGGCGTGGAGCAACCCCTCGCCGAGCTGCGCGGTCCAGAGTGCGAGGTAGGCCCGGATGCCGAGCGCCTCGCTCTGCCGCACGCCCTCCTCGAGGAGCGGGAGCCCCTCGGCGACACGCCCGAGCTGCGCGAGCGTGAGCCCGAGGCACGCCGAAGGGATCGGCTGCCAGACGGGCAGGTGCTTGTCGCGGCAGGTCTCGAGGCTCCGGTCGAGGAGGGGCACCGCCCCCTCGAGGTGGCCGCGGCGTGCCCAGACGATCCCCGCCAGCGTCCAGGCGATCGCCTGGCTGTAGGCGTGGTGGGTCTGATCGGCCGCGCGTTGCGCCTTCGCGAGGTATCCCTGGGCCTGGTTGAACTCGCCTCGCTCCGCCAGGCTGAAGGCGAGCCAGGCGCAGGAGCCGACGTAGGAGAGCTCGTCCTGGGATGCGAGGGCCCCGTCGCCCGCGACCTCGAGCGCCTCGATGTTCTGGCGCAGGACGTCTTCCGCGAGCCGGTAGCGCCCCTGCGCGTGGTAGCTGTGCCCCATGTAGCGGCGCGCGAGGGCCTGGAGCGCGAGGTCGTTCCGCGCCTCGCCGATCTGGAGGCAGCGCTCGCCGTACTCCAGCGCGCGGTCCGGCTCGCCCTTCAGGTAGTGGTAGTTGATCAGGTAGGTGTAGCCGCTCGCCAGCCGCGCCTCGTCCCCGATCTGGCGGGCCATGCGCTCGGCCTCGTGGGAGAGGGAGAGCAGCTCCTGCAGCCGGCCCAGCCGTACCAGGAGCGGGCGCAGCTCGAAGCGGAGGTCGATCCCGAGGGCCACGCGCGCGGGCGTCTCGGGCAGCCGGCCGAGCGCGGCCAGCGCCTGCTCGTAGCGCGCCACCGCCTCCTGGCTCGCCGAGCGCTCGGCGGCGCGGGCGCCCGCCTGCCGGAAATAGGCCACCGCCTTCTCCCACAGCTCCCCCTGGAGCGCGTGGTGCGCGAGCCGGTCCGCCTGCTCGCCCAGCCGGCTCCCGTCGAGGGACTCCATGGCGGCGACGATCCGGGCGTGGAGCGCGCGCCGTCGGTCGTGGAGGAGGGAGCCGTAGGCCACGTCGTGGGTGAGGGCGTGCTTGAACGTGTACTCGAGGTCGGGGAAGAGGCTCGTCTCGTGCAGGAACTCGGCGGCCTGGAGGTGCCCGAGGCTCCGGCGCAGCTCGTCGTCGGGGAGCTCCCCGATCGCCTGGAGCAGCGCGAACGGCACGTCCTTGCCGATGACGGACGCCGCCTGGAGCAGGCGCTTCTCGTCGGGGGGGAGCCGGTCGATGCGCGCGGCGACGACGGCCTGGACCGTGGCCGGGACCTGGACGGCCCCGAGCGGCTTCGCCGGGCGATAGGCGCCGGGGCTCCCCGTGAGCGCGCGCGTCTCGACGAGGCGACGGACGCTCTCCTCCAGGAAGAACGGGTGCCCCTCGGTCCGCTCGGCGAGGAGGCGCTTGAGGGGCTCGAGGCCCGGATCGTCCCCGAGGAGCGCCCGGAGGAGCGCGGCCGTGCTCGGGGGCGGCAGGGGCTCGACCGGGAGCTGCGTGTAGTAGCTCCGGCTCCCCCACGCGTGCTGGTACTCGGGCCGGTAGCTCACGAGGAGCAGGATGCGGCTGGCGGGGAGGCTCTCGATCAGGGTGTCCAGGAGCGCCTGGGTCTCCGTGTCGAGCCAGTGGAGGTTCTCGAGGACGAGGAGGAGCGGCTGCTCGCGGCTCTGGCGGAGCAGGAGGTGCTTGAGCGCGTCGAGGGTGCGGGCGCGGCGCTGCGGCGGCTCGAGCGCGCGGAGCGGGTCGCTCTCGGGGAGGACGTCGAAGAGCCAGAGGATCGGCGCGACCGCGTCCCGGAGCCGCTCGTCCAGCGCGAGGACGCGGGCCGTGACGCGGTCGAGGACGGTCTGCGGCGTGTCCTGCTCCTCGATCTCGAAGTACGCCTTCAGGAGGTCGATCAGCGGCTGGTAGGGCGTCGCGGCGAGGTACGAGGCCGCGCTCCCCTCGAGGATGAGGCAGCCGTCGGCCCTTGCCTGGCGCGTGAACTCGTAGAAGAGCCGCGTCTTGCCGACTCCCGGGCCGCCCACGAGCGTGACCACCTGGCCGTGGCCCGTACGCGCCCGGGCGAGGCCCCGACGGAGCTCGGCCATCTCGACCTCGCGGCCGACGAACGGGGTGAGCCCCCGCGGGGCCGCGGCCTGCAGGCGCGAGCGCACGGGCTGGGCCCCGACGAGCTCCCAGACGTCGATGGGCGCGTCCAGCCCCTTCACGGGAACCGGCCCGAGGGGTCTCACCTGGACGTACCCTTCGGCGAGCTTCTGCGTGTCGGCCGTGATGAGCACCGAGCCGGGCTTCGCCATCTGCTCCATCCGGGCGGCGAGGTGGGTCGTTTGTCCGACAGCCGTGTAGTCCATGTGGAGGTCCGAGCCGATCGCGCGGACGACGACCTCGCCCGAGTTGAGCCCGACGCGGATCTGGATGGGGACGCCGTATGTGCGCTGCACCTCATCGCCGTAGCGGCTGACGCTCTCCTGCATCCGGAGCGCCGCGTAGCAGGCCCGGACGGCGTGGTCCTCGTGGGCGACCGGCGCGCCGAAGAGCGCCATGATCCCGTCACCCATGATCTGGTTGACCGTCCCCTCGTAGCGGTGGACGGCCTCCATCATGCGCTTCAGCACCGGATCGAGGAGGGCCCGGGCGTCCTCGGGGTCGCGGTCGGCGAGGAGCTCGAGCGAGCCCTTGAGGTCGGCGAAGAGGACGGTGACCTGCTTGCGCTCGCCCTCGAGGGCGCCCTTCGAGCTCAGGATCTTCTCGGCGAGGTGCTGCGGGGTGTAGGTCTGCGGGGAGGCGAAGCGCGGGGCGGCGGAGGTCGGCGGGGCTGCCGGCGCGGCCGGTGCGAGGGCCTGCCCGCACTGGTTGCAGAAGCGGCTCCCGGGCGCGTTCGCGTGGCTGCACGCCGGGCAGACCCCCTCGAGGCGCGCGCCGCAGGCGTTGCAGAAGCGGGCCTCCGCCGCGTTCTCGTGCTGGCAGTGCGGGCAGCGCATCAGGGGCGAGTCCCCCTCAGCCTTGGATCGCGTCCTCCCCGAACACCAGGTCCTCCAGCCACTCGATCTGGATCCGGTCGGGCCCCTTGAGGCTCTCGCCGTAGACCTCGCTGATGGCGCGCCGGGTCGCCCAGAGGATCACCTGCTTGCCCTCCTGCTGGAGCGTCCGGATCGCCTCGTGGAAGTCGGCGTCCCCGGTCCCGACGACGTAGACCTGGATGTCCGGGTGCTCCCGCAGGACGAGATGGATCTTCTCGCGTAGCACGTGGTCGGACGAGTTGAACTTCTCCCGGCCGGCGATGTCGGGGGCGTACCGCGCGGCCTTGACCGCCTTCTGGTCTCCCTCGAAGAACGGCCGATCCCAGTCGGCCACGGCCCACCGCTCGCGCGGCCACCCGTGGCGCCAGGCGGCGTCGAGGAGCCGCCCGGCGAGCTCCGCCCCCGCGAGCCGCGGGCGGAGCACCTGCGCCCGCGCCTCGGGCATCTCGTCGAGCAGCTCGGCGAGGCTGATCTTGACGTTCTCCCAGTCGAGCATGAGGGCGAGCGGCCGGCGGCGCGCGTCGTCGCGCGGGGTCCCGGGGGGTCGCAGGCGCGCGCCGGCGGCGCCCGGCGCCGTGGGCCGCGCGACCTCGGCGTTGGCGTCGCGCGCCGGCTCGCCGCCGGGACCGGCGGCGCCGAGCCGCTGTTCCCAGACGCGGGCGTCGGCGTCGGTCATGCTCGTGTCCCGCCAGCTCTGCTTGAGCAGCCGGAGCGCATCCTCCCGGAAGCCGTTGCGCTGCGCCCAGACGAGGAGCCCGCGGAGCACCTGCGCCTTCTTCCGCGGGTCCACGTTCTTCTTGTGCTGGGTGGCGCGCCAGCTCTGCTGCCGGCAGCGCCAGGCGGCGGCGAGGTCCCCGGCCGCCTCATGGAGGCTGGCCGCGCACTCCCAGTTCTTGAACACGCCGCGCTCGTGCCCGTAGGAGACCCGCTGGCGAAACCACTCGACGCCGGCCGCCACGAGCGAGGCCTCGATGAAGTCCCGGATGAGCTGGTCGAGCTCGTTGAAGGTCAGCCGCTCCTTCGGGTCGGGAAAGATCCGATCGGGGTCCCGCAGGATCCGGTTGAGCCGCCGGAAGTGGTCCCGGAAGGCCGAGGGCGCGCTCCGGTCGTCGAGGGTCTCGGCGTCCTGCAGCGCCGCGAGCAGGTGGGCCTCGTGGTAGCGCGCCCGGAGGAAGAGGCCGGCGAGGACGTCCTGCCGGTTCTGCTCGAGCGCCCAGAGGAGGCAGAGCTCGAAGGCCTCGGCCGGGTGGGCGTCCTGGTCCAGCACGGGGAGGAGCACGTCGAGCGCCTCGCCCGCGCGGGACGGCAGCCGGCGCAGCGCGCAGGCGAGATTCCAGCGGGCCGTCCAGCCGCGCTCCAGCCGGTAGTGCTCGGAGGCGATCGCCTCCTCGAGGAGCTCGATGATGTCGTGGATGTCGGTCGGTCGGCCGAAGACACTCAGGGCGTACGCGTACCACTCCTTGGCGATCGTGTTGGCGCTCCGGCGGTAGTGGATGTTGTTGAAGCGGTCGAGGGCCTCCGGGTCGCGACGGAGCAGCAACCCGCGGGCCTCCACGAACGCCGGGTCCGGCCCCCCGGTGAGCCGGACCTCCGAGACGGGCTCGCGGTACTCCGCCTTCGCGTCGAGGCGGAGCCGCAGGTTCGCCTCGAGCACGTCTTCCATCTCGGCGAGCGTGTGGCCGAGCGCCTCGGCGTCGCCCCGCTCCACAGCCTGCTGGATCTCCGTCCAGGCGCTCGGGGGGAGCAGGGTCGAGAGGGGCTCGGCCCGGCGCAGCGCGCGCTGCGCCCGGCGCGCGGCCTCCGGGGCGATCTGGGCGCCCAGCGTCTCCCACTCCTTGCGGAGGGCTTCGAGCCGGGTCGGGAGCTCCATCGCGAGGACCGTTTCGAAGTTGTCGCGCACGACCCGCTCGTGGAGGCCCGGGTCGGACTCGGCGGCCGCGCGGACGCGCTCGAGCTCCCCGAGGGTCAGCTCGTTGATCCCGAGCGCGAGCTGTGGCGGCACGGCGCCCCAGGCGGAGGTCACGAAGGTGAGGAGCCCCTCGCGGATCGCCCGTGCGGTGGTTTCACCCGCCCGGAGGCGCTCGACGTCGTGGACGACGAGGGCTCTCAGCGCGTTGCCGAGCGTCTGCCGCATCGGCTTGGTGGCGCGGAGCAGCGGATTCCCCCCGCGGAAGAGCTCGTGCGCGGCCTGGAAGAGGCGGAGGCTCGACTCGAGTGCGCCGTCGCGGGCGGTGCGGCGCCCGAGGACATCCAGGGCGAAGCCGAGCGTCACGAGCTCCCGGCTTCGCGAGGCGTCGCGGACCTGCGCCGGGGTGGGAAGCGCGGCCGTCAGCGACTCTGCGGCGCCGCGGTTCTTCTCCCGATGCTCCTCCGGGAAGTCCGCGAGGCGGGACTCCACCTCACGGACGAGGTCAGGCAACACGTCGACGATCTGCTCGGCAGACCAAAGGTGCCACTCGATCGGCTTGTCCATGCTCTTTCACCTGAACGCGGCTCCCCGCCGGGGAGCGACAAGATTGCCCGATCCCGACTACGTGATGTGCGACCCACGGCGAAAGACACTCGGCGGCTCCGGAGCTAGCGGGCCGCCGCCACCTCGGCCGTGCAGTGCGCGCACCGGGTGGCTCTCAGGGGGATGACCGACAGGCAGTAGAACTTCTTGAACTCGGTCAGCACGGCGAGTCCTCCTCTCGGCTCGGTGACGGCGCCGGGCCCCGGTGAGGATCGGGGCTGCCGGCCCCTCTTACCGGCGGCGCCGTGCGGCGCTGCGCCGGGTGGCCCGGGCGTGGGGCCGGCGGCCAGGCGGCTTCCGCCGGATGTGACGGCTCCGCGCCGGCTTGCGTGGGGCGGGCCGGGTCCGGCGCGCCGGGAGGTGGATCGGGCTCGCCGCCTTTACCGGCGCGGGCTTACGGGCCTTGGCTTCGCCCGTGGGGGAGACGAAGACGGAGGGCACCGGCTCGAGGAAGTAGCGGAGGGCGAAGCCGCAAACTCTGCATCGTTTATAGCAGAATCGGCGTCCCTGCGGATCGACGCGCGGCCGGCCCAGCACCTCCATCCGGCTGGCGCAGCACTTGTTGGGCGCCGGCGGGGAGATGATCCGTTTCGGATAAAGATTCTGAGGCCTTACATGTCGGGTATAGACGATAATGTTCTTCATCAGCCGGGGGCCTCGGCCAGTCATTTTCGCCGCATCCGCCCGAGTTTGCAAGGAAAAATCTGCTGTCCGCGGACGGACGTTTTCAGGGCGCGCGGTCGGCCGCCGTCAGGGTCCGAGCACTGGGAAACAGCCGGAAGAGGCTCTCGGAGTCGGTCGCTTCGAGGAACGGCTGAAGCAGCCGCTTCGTGTAGGCGCGGCTCCCCGCGAAGCGGACGTCGGCCGCCGCGAGGAGATCGCCCGCGGGCGTGAGCAAGAGCCCGCCGACGCGGGAGTAGCGACCGCGCGGGTCGTCGTCATCCGCCCGGGCGGCGGCGCGGTCGCCGATGACGAGGAGCGGCGCGAACGGCAGCCGCTCGTAGACGCTGATCGCGACCTCCGTCGTCACGCCGCACTCCTGCTGCGCGAGGGCGCCGAGCCACCACCCGAGCTCGTCGAGCATGATCGTCGCGAGCGCCGGGTGGAGCGAGCCGTCGGCGGCCCGGTACGTCTCGCGCGGCGAGTACTCGCGCCAGAGAAAGCGGTCGTCGAAGGCGAAGCGCACCTGGAGGCCGAGCGGGTTCAGGCCGCCGCAGGCGAGGCACGTGTTCGTGCCGGGGAGCTCGCCCTGCGCGACGCGCCCGGCCCGCCACGTGGCGAAGACGGGCGTCGGATCCACCGCGGGCACCGCGGCGCGGGAAAGCGTCGCCTCGGCGACCGGGCGGTCGTCCTGGGCGAGCGCGAGGCGCGCCTCCGTGCCGACGCTCCCGGTCGTCAGGCGCAGCGGCGTCTCGGTCGGGACGCCGCGCAGGAGACTCATCCGGAGGTGGACGGGCGCGCGCGGGGTCGTCGTGCGGTAGAAGAGGGCCGCCACCGCGCCGCCGTGGGTCGTGTCGGGGAAGCCGCGGAGGTCGCGCGGGAACGTGACGCGCCCCTGCGGCGCCTCGACGAGCGCCTGCCGCAGCGCATCCTCGATGGTCACAGGTCGGAGCCCGTGGTCGGCCCGGGCGCTACGGGTCAGAACAATCCCGCATGTAGCCGCAATGCGGGCAGACGATCTTGCACTTGATCTCCCGCATCACGGCACCGCAGACCCAGCACAGATAGGCGTCGCGCTGCCCGACCATGGCGTGGCCCGGGTGCTATAGTAAGGGCGATGCGCGGAGCGATTCAAGGGAATCCTCGCGTCCGCGCGCTCCTGGTCGCGATCCTCCTCGGCGCCGCGGCCTGCGTGCGCCCGGGCCTCGACGACGTGCGACGCGACGTCGCGGCCGGCCACGGTCATCTGATCACCGGCGTCCCCTTCATCGCCCAGGAGGAGTTCCAGTGCGGCCCGGCCGCGCTGGCCATGGTCCTCCGGTTCTACGGGGCGGCCGTGGACCACGACGAGATCGCCCGGGAGATCTACCTCCCCTCGATCCGGGGCACGCTGAACCTCGACCTCGAGTTCTACGCGCGCCGTCGCGGCTTCCAGGCGCGCGCCTTCCAGGGGACCCTCGACCGCGTGCGGGACGAGCTGCGGCGGGGCCGACCGCTGATCGTCTTCCAGGACCTCGGCCTTCCGGGCTACCCGGTTCCGCACTTCGCCGTGCTCCTGGGCTACGACGACCGGGCCGGCGTCGTCGTCCTCCACTCGGGGACTACGCCCTACCGCGTGGCCTCCTACGCGGCGTTCGAAGCGAGCTGGGCGCGGCGGCGGAACTGGACGCTCCTGATCACACGCGCGTGAGCGATCGGGCTCGCCTCATGCGGGTCGCCCTGGGCGAGGCGCCCGCCGATCTGCTCGTCACGGGCGCGACGGTCGTCAACGTCTACACGGGCGAGCTCATCCGCTGGGACGTCGCGGTCGCGGGCGAGCGGGTGGCCGCCACGGGACCCGACCTCGGGGGGCTCGCCGGGCCGGCGACGGCGCGGCTCGACGCCGCGGGGCACGTCCTCGTGCCCGGCTTCATCGACGGCCACACCCACCTGGACACGCTGGTGAGCCTCCCCGAGCTGCTGCGCGAGGCGATCCCGCGCGGGCTCACGGCCCTGGTCACCGAGATGGGGCAGCTCACCTCCGCGCTCGGGTCGGCGGGCGCCCGCTGGTTCCTCGACTGTCTCCGCGCGCAGCCGATCCACGCCTTCGCGACGGCGCCGGTCATCTCGTTCCTCTCGACGGACGACGGCACGGGGGCTCCGGTCATCGGGGAGGTCGAAATGCGGGCGCTCCTCGACGACCCGGCCGTGCTGGGCCTCGGCGAGGTCTACTGGCACCGCCTCCTCCCGGAGCCCGAACGGCTCGGCGGGCTCATCGAGCGGGCCCGAGTGCTCGGCAAGACCGTGGAGGGCCACTCGGCGGGGGCCCGCGGCGCGAAGCTCGCCGCGTACGTGGGGGCTGGCGTCGGCTCCTGCCACGAGCCGATCACGGCCGCCGAGGCGCTCGAGCGCCTCCGGCTCGGGATGTTCGTGTTCGTGCGCGAGGGCTCGGTGCGCCGCGACCTCGCGGCCGTTGCGGGGGTCCGCCACGACGGCGTGGACTTCCGGCGCGCGGCACTCGCCTCGGACGCCGTCTGGCCGGCCGACCTCCTTGCCCACGGCTACATGGACGGGATCGTCCAGAAGGCGATCGAGTTCGGCATCCCGCCCGTCACGGCGTACCGGATGGCGAGCCTGAACGTCGCCGAGCACTACCGGCTCGACGGCGACCTCGGGGGGATCGCGCCCGGGCGCTTCGCGGACTTCGTGTTGCTGCCGGGCCTCCGGACGGTGCGTCCGGAGGTCGTCGTCGCGCGGGGCCGCGTCGTCGCCCGCGAGGGGCAGTGCCTGGCGCCCCTCGAGCCGGCCGTCCTGCCGGCGGGCGTTTACGCCGGCCTGTGCGCCGGGCCGCTCGAGCCGGCGACGCTGCGGCTCACGGCCCCGGGGCCGACGGCGCGGGTGCGGGTGATCCGGATCGCGGGCGACATCCTGACCGCGGAGGACGCGGTGACCCTCCCCGTGCGGGACGGTGCCGTCGTCGCCGATCCCGGGCGGGACTGCCTCGTCGCGGCGGCGCTGGATCGCCGCGTCGCGGGGCGCCGCGCACTGGGGATCGTCCGGGGCTTCGGGCTCCGCGAGGGCGCGTTCGCCTCGACGGTCTCCTTCGACACGGCGGACCTCGTCGTCCTCGGCGCCTCCCCCGAGGCGTTGAGCGCGGCCCTGCGCCGAGTGGTGGAGCTGCGAGGCGGCCTCGCGGTCGTGGATGGCACCGGCGCCGTGCGCGCGGACCTGTCGCTCCCGCTCGGCGGCGTGGCCTCGGATCTGCCCCTCCGCGAGGTCGCGCGCGGACTGGAGGCGATCGAGGAGGCGGCGCGCGCCCTCGGCTGTCGGCTCCCGCGCCCCTTGCTGACCCTCCAGACGCTGACCTTCACCGCCATCCCGGCGCTCCGCCTCACAGCCCGCGGCCTCCTCGACGTCAAGCGCCAGGCGTACGTGCCGCCGCTGCTTTGAGCAACCCTCCGGATCCTGGATCACCCACGGACGGCGCCCTTGGGGTCCAGTCCAGGGGAGCGAGTGGTATGCTGTTCCCGTGCTGCGTCCAGCCAAGCTGCACCGGACCTGCGGGTGGAAGTCCCGCCTGAGTAAGCGCCGATGCGCTCAGTAGCAGGCCCTGGCGGCGAGGTGAGAGCCTCGACGCTGAGCAGGGCGTCAAGAGCCTCTACGGAGGGAGCGAGGGCGCGGGCCGCAACATCACGTGAATCCTGCCGCCTCGTCAGATTATCAGCCGAAAGGCAGAGGGGGCCGAGCCGGGCATGTCACGGCGAAGGCCACAGACAGCGCGTAAGGATCGGCGCGGCGCTGGACCCCTCCGGGGTACGGGGAGCGGCACGTGTCCATGGCCCGGTGCGGAACTGGAGAGGCCCTCCCCGACGGCTCAAGTCAGAGCACGGCCACGTCGATAAGGCGAGTCCGAAACGGCGGGGCGTCGGGAGGGCGTCCGAGGGGGTCGGAGTACCGGGGAAGGGCGAGACAATCGCCTGGAGGGAAGGGCCCCTGCTTTGGTCATGCGTCCGCCTGGGGGTAAGCGCGAGGGCATGAGCGCAAGCTCCAACGACCCGGACGGCAAAGTGCGAGAACTCCAGCGGGCGCTGTGGCGTGCGGCCAAGCGGAGTCGGGGGCGGCGGTTCCACGCGCTGTACGACCGGATCTACAGGAGTGACGTCCTGTGGGAAGCGTGGCGCGGGGTGCGAGCGAATCGGGGCGCTGCGGGGGTGGACGGCGAGACGATCGCGGCCATTGAGCAGCGGGGGGTCGAGGGGTTTCTTCACGAGATCCAGGCCGACCTCAAGGCTGGGCGGTACCGACCGGCACCGGTGGAGCGGCGGTACATCCCGAAGGCGGATGGACGGCGACGGCCGTTGGGCATTCCGACAGTCCGGGACCGGGTCGTGCAGATGGCGACCAAGCTGGTGATCGAGCCGCTCTTCGAGGCCGATTTTCTGCCGGTGTCCTACGGGTTCCGGCCGAAGCGAAGCGCCACGGAGGCGCTGGAGACCATTCGGGTCACAGCGAACCAGGGGCACGATCATGTGGTAGAGGTCGACATTCAGGACTACTTCGGCCGCATCGACCACGACCGGCTGATGGGGGAAGTGGGGCGGCGGGTGTCGGACCGGCGGGTGCTGAAGCTGATCCGGCGATGGCTGAAGGCCGGGGTGCTGGAGGAAGGGCGTCGAGAGGCGACGGTGGTGGGGACGCCGCAGGGTGGGGTAATCTCGCCGCTGCTCTCGAACATCTCCCGGCATGGGCTCGATCGGATCTGGCAGCAGCGGTGCGCGGGGCTCGGCGTGTTGGTTCGCTACGCCGACGATCTCGTGGTGCTCTGTCGCACCGAGGGGCAGGCGCGGGAGGCGCTCAGGCGGGTGGGGCTGATTGGAGGCGCATCCGGAGAAGACGCGGCTGGTGGCGCTCGGGGGCGGGCAGGAGGGCTTCGAGTTCCTCGGATGTCGGCTGAAGAAGTGCCGGTCGGTGCGGTATCCCGGCCGGATGTTTTTGCAGCGATGGCCGTCGCCGAGGAGCATGAAGCGGCTTCGGGGCTCGCATTCGAGAGCTGACGGACGCGCGGCACAGCGGGGTGAAGGACGTGCGGGTCGTCATCGCGCGGCTGGGAATGCCACCCTGAAGTTCAACCAGATCGATCACTACGTGCGGCAACGGCTCGGGCTGTTTCTGGCCCGGCGTCACGGTCTGCGGGACCGGCACGCGGCGATCTCCCGGTGGTCGTTCGGCTGGCTGAGGGGGCTCGGGCTGCATCGGTTGTTCGGCACGGTCCGCTATCCTGGCGCTGCGCATGCTTGACGCCGAGAGATCATCGGTAAGCCGTGCGCCACGCCCAGGGGCATCACCTCCACCACTGGGCGAACGGCGGGCCGACCCGGCTCGAGAACCTCGCCCTGCTCTGCCGGCGCCATCACCGGGCCGTCCACGAGGAGGGCTACCAGGTCACGCGCGACGGCGACGGCACGCTTCGCTTCGCCACGCCGGACGGCCGGCCGATTCCCGCAGTCCCGCGGGCGCCGGCGGTCCCGGGCGACCCGACCGACGCGCTGGTTGCGACCCACCGGGCGCGCGGGCTCGCGATCGACGCGCGGACGGGGTGCCCGAGCTGGCTCGGCGAGCGCCTCGACCTCGACTGGGCGATTGGGGTCCTGCACCCCGCCGCCCAGCCGCCCGCACCCGTCGAGACGGGGGCGCGGCCTGGATCCTGAAGCCGGCCGACGCCGTCAGGGGACGATGCGGACCATCTCCTGACCCCGGATCGCGCGCCCGCCCAGGGTCTCCGCCTCCAGCACGGCCAGCGACTCGCCCGGCTCCAGGAAGAACTGCGCCGTCTCCACGTGGCAGAGCAGGTCCAGGAGGCCGTCGGTGTTCACGTCCGTGGTCGCGCATGAGTAGCGCCCGGCCTTGCCGATCAGCTTGACCTTGGCCCCCGCCAGCGACACCGATTCCGGGACGACCTGCGTGGCATCAAAGCTCGGGCTGCTCAAGATGGCCACCGGGATGACGCCCGCCGAGCCGAGATTGACAGTGGCGGGATCGTCGCTGCCCGGCTTGATGTCGATGGCGACCAGAACAACCTCATCACTGATCACGCCGTGCACTTCGCTGAACGCGAAGGCGCCACCGCCGAGATCCCCCGTGCCGAAGGCAAAGTGGGCTTGGCCACTCGTCCCGGTCAGGTCGCCTGGTGAGTATGTCTTCGAGATGGGCGCGATGGTCGGATCGCTGCTGGTGATCGTCACGGTCATGCTGCCATCGGACGCACGCGCGATCGCGTAGGTCGTGGCGATGTTGTTGTCCCAGATCCATGGAATGGGCTGACCCGTGGCGGCGCCACCCAATCCAAGGATGCGCGTATTGCTGTTGGTAGCGTCACGAGCGAACTGCAGCTCCGCGCGTTTCACGCCGTCATCGAGAATCACTCGCCCGCCGGTTACATTGCCGTCAAACGCGGGGGAGGAGTCGGAGACCGAAGGAATCCTGAGGGTCACGCGGAAGCTCGCTGTCGCTCCGACCGGGATTTGCGCGACCGAATGAGCATAGAGGAGCGACGAGGAACTGTCCGGGTCGACCAAGACCAGCGAGTCGGCGCCGAGGATCGGGGTGATGTTCCCGGACTTCTGCCAGACCGCGGCGTCGGGCTCTGCCGGCGCGCTCGGGTTGTACACGTAGTCGGCCTGGTCCAGCACGAACCCGGCGGCGTCAACCGCCGGAAGCCAGCCGAGCACCGCCGCCGCCACGCCCAGCAGCACCGCCCGGCTCAGCAGGGTCCGCGCTGCGCCCCCCCCCCGGCGCCAGTTGTGTCCTCACCTCACGCCAACCCAGCATGCGCGCCATGGGCCCTCCCTGGAGCGGTCGAGTTGCGGTCCAGGCCGAGAGCATACCGCGGACGGGTCTCGCGCGGAAGGGCTCCGGGATCCGGGACAGTCCTTCGGCGAACGCCTGGACGCTCTTCATCGCTGGCTCCCTGGGAGGCTCACGCGACGGACCCGAGCCGCCTGAGGACTCGCTGGGCGGCCCGTGTTCCCCACTCGTAGGCCTCCTCGAAGAGCGAGAAGCCCGACAGGTCCGAGTGGGCGAGGTGGACGGGCCCGCGGAGCGCCGTCGCGGCCGCAGCGAGGGCGGGGCCGCACACGAAGCCGGCCTCGGGGCGCACCATCGCGTGGCCGTACAGCATGACGTCGAGGTGGCGGACGGATCGCGCGAGCTCCGGGTGAGCGCGGCCGAGGTCGGCGAGGATCCGGTCGCGCCACACGGCCCAGGGCGTGGCCGCCAGCTCGCGCCGCGTGGCGACGGGATCGCGCCCGGCGAACGGGCGGTAGTAGGTCCAGACCGTTGCGCCGTGGTGCGTCCGGAGCGACTGGTGGGTGGCGACGACGTAGCCGAGCCCCGCGCTCTCGTAGAGGACGTTGTCCCAGGCCGGGGGGGCGCCCTCCCCGTCGGGCGGGACGGGGGCCAGGTGGAGGTTGGCGACGAGCCAGGGCGCGTGGCGGAAGGCGGGGAGGAACGCCGGCGGGCGCTCGCGCCAGGGCCGGAAGATCCGCGCGGCGACGAAGACGGGGCACGCCAGGATCACCTCGCGCGCGAGGAGGCGCGTCGCCTGCCGCGTCCCGGCGTCGTAGGCCTCGACCAGGACGCCGTCCGCCGCCGGCTCGACGTTGAAGACGAGCTGGGCCGCGCGGATCCGCTCCCGCGCGGGCGCCGCCAGGCGCTCCGTCAGCCAGCCGTTGCCCTCGGGCCAGGTCAGGACGACGTCGCCGTATTCCGGGTCCGGGACGCGAGCCGCGTAGTAGTGGACGCCCGCCCACGCCGAGGTCTCGGCGAGGCCCGTGCCGAAGTCGTCGCGGCAGGCGTACTCGACGTACCAGCGCAGGCGCGGGGAGGTCCAGCCGCGGGCGACGAGGTAGTCGGCCATCGAGACCCGGTCGAGCTCCCGGAAGGCGCCCGGCGCCCCGGCGGCGCGCGGGATGGCGAACGGCCGCCGCCCGCTCCCGTCGCGCAGCCGTCGGAGCCGCTCCATCTCTTGCCGGAACGCGGCGAGCTGCGCGAGGTCCGCCTCCGTCGCCCCGGTCACCGGGAAGAGCCCCTCCTGCCACCGGCCGTGAAGGAAGAGCCGCTCCTGCGGTGCGAAGCAGAGGGACCGCTCGTCGTAGGCGGGTCGCCCGCTCCGATCGAACCGTTCGATGACGCCGAGGTCCAGGAGGAGCTCCCGCACCGCGCGCGTCTCGGGGCCGGGGAGCGGAAGGTAGTGGCCCCCCCACGGGTAGGCGGTCACGCTGGAGCGCCCGGCGCGCGCGTTGCCGCCCACCGTCTCCTCGAGCTCGAGGAGGAGGAAGTCGGGAAACCCGTTCCGGGCGAACCGCCACGCAGCGGCGAGGCCGGCGACCCCGCCACCCACGACGACCGCGGCGACGCGCTCGGTCCGCGCCGCTGCGGGGAAGGCGAAGCCGTCGCGGAGGAGGTGGCCGAGGGCCTGGGACGCCCCGACGATCCCGCCCTGAATCGCCGACCCGGCGTCGCCCGACCGCGCGGCGGCCCCGCACCCGGGCAGGAGGCCCGCCGCCGTCGCCGCGAGCCCGCCCGTGAGCAGCTCCCGGCGGGTGAGCGCGGGCCCGAAACGGGCGTTCACGAGGACGGCGCGATCCGCTGCCACTCGGCGCCGTAGTACTGGACGAGGACCTGGTTGTCGAGGCGGTTCACCTCGACGGGCACCGGCGCCATGTCGGGGGGGAAGGCGAAGAGGGCCGGCGTCGCCTCCGCCGTGAGGAAGCGGAGCCCGGCGGGATAGGCGCGCGGGGGCCTCCAGCCGGCCTTCGGGGCCAGGACGAACCCCCACTCGCCGAACGAGGGGACGTAGGCGTGGTACGGGCGCGGCGCAAACCCGGCGCTGCGGAGGGTCTCGACGATGCACCAGAAGGAGCGGCGCGCGAACATCGGCGAGGTCGCCTGGACGACGGCGATCCCGTCCGGGGCGAGGCGCGTCCGGAGCAGCCGGTAGAAGGAGCGCGTGTAGAGCTTGCCGAGCGAGAAGTTGTGCGGGTCGGGAAAATCCGCGATCGCGACGTCGAACTCGCCCGCGTTCCGGTCCAGCCAGACGAAGGCGTCCTCGTTGACGATCCGCACCCGGGGATCGGTGAGGGCGCCCTCGTTGAGCGCCGTGAGGAGCGGGTTCGTCGCGAAGAGGCGTGTCATCTCGGGATCGAGGTCCACGACCGTGACCGAAGCGACCGTCGGGTATCTGAGAACTTCCCGGACGGCGAGGCCGTCGCCCCCGCCGAGGACGACCACCCGGCGCGGCGCGGGGTGGGCGGCGAGCGCCGGATGCACGAGCGCCTCGTGGTAGCGGTACTCGTCGCGGGAGGAGAACTGGAGGTGGCCGTTGAGGTAGAGCCGCACGTCGTCACGCCACCGCGTCAGGACGATGCGCTGGTAGGGGGAGGAGCGGGCGAGGATGACTTCGTCAGCGTAGAGTCGGTCCTCCGACCACTCCGTAATCCGGTCCGCTCCGACGACGCCCGCACCCAGGGACAGGATCGCGACCGCGGCGAGCGCGCGGAGGAACCCGGCCGCGGGGAGCTGCGCCCGGAAGATCCACGTGGACCAGAGGCCGACCGCCGCGTTGCCGAGCCCGAGGAGGAGGGAGGTCCGGACGAGCCCGAGGCGCGGGACCAGGAGCAGGGGGAAGAGGATGGAGGCGGCGAGCGCCCCGATGTAGTCGAGCGAGAGCACCTGCGCCACGAGCTCCCGGAACGTGAGCCGCCCGCGGAGGAGCCGGAGGAGGAGCGGGATCTCGAGGCCCACCAGGATGCCGACGACGAGGACCAGCCCGTAGAGGACGAGGCGGAAATGCTGGGTCTGGACGAAGGCGAGAAAGAGGAGCGGCGCCCCCCAGCCGCCGACGAGCCCGACGAGGATCTCCACCTGGACGAAGCGGGCCGCCAGCCCCGTGGCCACGTAGCGCGACAGGAAGGAGCCGATGCCCATCGCGAACAGGTACGCGCCGATCACGGTCGAGAACTGCGTGACCGAGTCGCCCAGGAGGTAGGAGGCGGCGGTCGCGGCCACGAGCTCGTAGACGAGCCCCGCCGTGGCGATGACGACGATCGTGGCATAGATGGCGTAGGACACCGGCGCAGGGCCGGCCGGGTCAGCGGATGGCCGAGGAGATGATGATCGCGATGCCGATCGAGAGCCCGGCCACGATGATCGCCAGGGCCGTGTTGTGCTCGTCGACGATCTCTTTCCAGAGCTGGTACGGCGTGAAGCGGTCCACGAGCCAGAAGGCCAGCGCGAAGACGAGCAGCCCCATGACGGCGTAGAAGAGCGCGGCGACGATGGTCATCCAGTGGAGGTCCGGTAGCGTCATGTCACTTGGCTCCCGTGTAGGGGCGCGCCCAGCCGTAGGCCGACCGGTACGACCCCGGGTTGTCGCGGATCGACTTCGGCACGTTCTTGACCTCGTCGACGTCGGTCGGGGCCCAGCCGGTGAAGTGGGCCCAACCGAGGGCGGAGAGCACGAGGGCCCCGACGACCGCGTAGACCTTAGTCATCATCGTCGTCGTCCGACGCCATGTCGCTCACGCTCCACATCGGGTGGTCGCTCTCCGCCCAGCGCTTGTATTCGAAGCTCCGCTTCCGGTACCAGAAGATCAGCATCGGGATGACGAGGAGGCCGAGGACGTACCAGAGATAGCTCGACCGCGTGACGTCGCGGCGGACCTCGACGGCGTACGTGAACTGGGCCGCGCCGGTCTCCGGCTCGATGAGGAGGTAGTAGCGACCCGACTCGATGCTCGGGAGGTAGACGCGGTCCCACTTCGCGCCTTCGGACCACGAGCCGTCCGAATCGCGGCCGAAGTAGTACTCGACATTCCGCCCGAAGTTGAGCGCGCGCCCCGTCTGCTCGTTGATCAGCGCCAGGTTGAAGTAGGCCCAGTTGTTCGACAGGTCGGTCCGGATGTCGATCTGGACGTTGGAGCGCCGCCCGCCGAGCTCGAAGGGCTCGGTGACCACCGCGGCGTTCGCGCGCGTCCGGTCGAACGCGAACGTCTGCTCGAAGACGAGCTTGCCTTGCGCGAGGATGCTGAAGACCACCTGGATCAGGACGGCCGCCCCCAGGAACCCCCAGAACATCCGCCGCATCGGCCGCGCCTGGGGCTCGTAGGGGGAGGGCTGGGCGATCCCGACCCCGCGCGCCACGGGGGGCTCACCCTTCAGGTTGAAGGCCTCCCAGAGGTAGGCGCCCTCGATGTGGTCGCCGATGGACCAGGTCGTCTCCTCCGCCGTCTTCTCGGAGGAGAGGACGCGTGGCGGATCGACGTAGTCGGACACCTCCGCCGTCTCGCCGACCTTGGCCCGCCAGGGGAACTCGCCCAGCACGTAGGCGACCTCGGCCATCGCCGTCTGGAAGTGGCGGAACGTCGCGCCGAGGTACGTCACCGTGGTGTCGGGGTTCTTCTGTGGGCGGCCGGACACGGCCTTCGCGAACACCCAGTGCCCCGCGTACTCGGTGAGCCAGCGCATCCCGAGGTAGGGATTGAAGAGGAGGAACTCCCGCCACGAGTAGTAGACCCCCTCGACCTTGATCCGGCGGACGAGGAAGCCGATGACCTCGTACATCTCGTTCCGGAGCTTGCCGCGAGAGCCGAGGGGGATGTCGGGCTTGATCTTGGTCTTCTGCTCGTACTTCGCGATGACGGTGAAGTCTGGGTCCTGCGCGTCGAGGACCGCGCCGCACGCCGAGCAGGCCACCGACACCGTGTGGCCGGGCGCGCGCACCGTCAGGGAGGCGCCGCAGCTCGTGCAGGCCAGCGTCTTGGCCGCCGGCGCGGCGGGCGCGGCCGGCTTCGCTACCACCCGGGGAGCTCCCGGAGCCCGCGAAGCTTGAGTGTCGCGAACTCCACGACCTCGCCGACATAGACCCGCGGCGTATCCTCGCTGTAGTCGAGCGTCGCGAACTGGTTCGTGGCGTTGCGGAGGTCCGCGACGTAGATCTCGTACCCGCCGGCGACCAGGAACGGGAGCTCCCCCTCGCCGCCCACCACCCGCGCCTCCCGGACGTCCGCCACCACGTACCGGACCCCGTTCAGCGTCACGTCGACATCGGGCTCGAGCTTCTCCCAGTCCGGCAGGGGCTCCTTGACGGGGGTCTCGAAGGAGACGCTGTACTCGCCGGCCGCCTCGCCGAGCCACCCGGGCCGCCCGTCGTCGAACACCAGGAACCACTCGTTCCAGGCGCCCGCGTCGTACTGCACCTGGATCCGGCCCACGACGGCGAAGTGGACGCCGCGGTAGCTACCCTCGGCCGCGAGCTGTAGCGGCGTCGGATCGGCGACGAGCTCCGCCATCGTCCCGACCTGCTCGACGTCGAGGTCGCGACGGATGAGGGTGGCCCGGCAGTAGCCGCACACGGCGAGGAGGGAGACCCGGGAGACGAACTTCACCGCCGCCCCGCAGGAGGGGCAGGAGACCTCACGCATTATTCGGGTCCCCCCGCACCCCCGTCCCCTCCCACCCTGAGGGGGGATGGGGGCCGTGCTGGACCGGGCATGTCGTCAGGTCCCCTCACACCCCCCGCCGCCGGGCGCCGGGCCCTCCGCCGCCTACTGGATCGCCTGGCCGCACTCCGGGCAGAACTTGCTGGGCCGATCGAGCCGCGCGTTGCAGCGTGGGCAGGCGAGCACCTGGCTCGCGCCGCACTCGGGGCAGAACTTGGAGCCCGCCGCGATGGGCTTGGCGCATTTGACACACGCCACCGTCGCCGGGGCCGGTGCCGCCGGTCGCGCCGCCGCGCCGGCGCCCTGCGCCGCCTGGCTCATCGCCTGGCCCATGGCCTGGCCCATGGCGATGCCCGCGCCGAGCCCCACGCCCGCCCCCGCCGCCCCGCCCTCGGCCGCCGCGGCGACCGGGATCGACTGAGCGGTCTGGAACTGGGTGTAACGGCCGAGGTCCCCGACGACCCCCATCCCGATCCGCTCGTCGAGCCGCTTCTGGAGCTCCTCGGGGAGCGAGATGTTCTGGACCTGGAAGCCCTCGAGCGAGAGGCCCAGCGCCGCGAAGCCCGGCGCCAGCTTCGGCGCCACGGCGTTCCCCAGCTCGACCTGGTTGGCGGCCATGTCGAGGAAGGGCACCCCGCTCTCGGCGAAGTGGTCCGTCAGCGTGGCGACGATGGAGTTCCGAAGCTGCCCCTCGGCGTCGGCCATCAGGTAGCGCTCGCGCGTGCCGGAGACCTTCGTGAAGAAGAGCTTCGGGTCGGCGATCTTGTAGGTGTAGATCCCGAAGGCGCGGAGGCGGACGGCGCCGAACTCCTTGTCGCGGATCGTGATCGGGTTCGACGTCCCCCACGTCTGGTTCATGCGCAGGCGCGTGGAGAAGAAGTAGACGTCGCTCTTGAACGGCGACTCGAACATCTTGTCCCAGTGCATGAGGTCGGTCAGGATGGGGATGTTCTGGGTCTTGATCGTGTGCTGACCGGGGCCGAAGAGGTCGGCGGCCTGCCCCTGGTGGACGAAGAGCGCCATCTGCGTCTCGCGGACGATGAGCTGGGCGCCCTGCTGGATCTCGAAGTCCTGGGTCGGGAAGCGCCAGACCAGGGTCTGGTCGTCGTCTTCCGTCCACTGGAGGATGTCGATGAACTGCTTCTTGATGAAGCTGAAGAGACCCATGGCCGACCTCCGCTCTTTGTCGGACGGGGCGCCGGTCGGGCGACCAGGCTCGCGTCCTGCGCCTGGCGAACGGTGAGGGCATCATAAGGAATCGGGCCGGGAAAGGCAAGCAAGCGTGACGGCGGGCCGCGCGCGCATCCTCTCCCCGGCCTTTCTGACCGCGGCCGTCGCGAACTTCCTCTTCTTCACGAACCTTTCCGCCTTCTTCCTCCTGCCACTGCACATCAAGCGCCTCGGGGCCACCGAGGTCCAGCTCGGGCTGATCATGGGGGCCTACAGCGCGGTGGCGATCGTCTGTCAGCCGCTGGTCGGCGCCTGGGTGGACCGCGCCGGGCGGCGGCCGTTCCTCCTGGCTGGCGCCGCCCTGGGCGTGGCGGCCTCCCTCGCCTTCGCCGCCGCCCCCGACGCGATGGCGCTCTTCCCCCTCTGGCGTGCCCTCCAGGGCGTCGCCTTCTCGGCCTACTTCGTGGCGAACTTCGCGCTCGTGGTGGACCTCGTCCCGCCGGACCGGCGCGGCCAGGCCATCGGGATCTTCGGGATCTCGGGATTGACCTCGACGGCGGTCGGTCCCGCGCTCGGCGAGGCCGTGGTCCGGGCGTTCGGCTTCCGGGTGTTCTTCGCGACCGCCGCGGCGGTGGCGGGGGCGGCGCTGATCGTCTCGGCCCGGCTCGAGGCGCCGCTGGGCGGGCCCCGGGCCGAGCGGGTGGCCCTGGGGCGCCTCGTCCGGGGAGTCCTGCGCGCGCCGCGGATCCCGATGGCGCTCGCCTTCGCGTTCGGCCTCGGGATGGGCGCGGTCTTCACGTTCCTCCCCACGCACGCCGCGGTGCTCGGCGTCGAGCGGATCGGCCTCTTCGCGGTGGCCTACTCGCTGGCGGCCCTGGCCGTGCGGGCGCTCGGGGGCCGGCTGATCGATACCCTGGGACGGCGGCCGGTCATCATCCCGGCGCTCGGGCTCCAGGCGGGGGCGGCGGCCCTGCTGGCGGCGCTCGGGCCGATCGTGGCCGGGACCGGACTGTCGGCGCTGCCGCTGCTCGCGCTGACGGGCCTGGTCGCCGGCGCGGCGCACGGCTTCCTCTACCCGGCCCTCACGGCCCTCGTCATCGACCGGACCCCCGCCGAGGCGCGGGGCCAGGTCCTGGGCGTCTTCAGCGCCTTCATCCTCACCGGCAACGCGACCGGCGCGATCGGCTTCGGCTGGCTGGTCCAGGCGCTGGGCCACGGCCCGATGTTCACCATCCTCGCGGGAATGCTCGGGGCGGCGGGCGTGCTGGCCTTCCGGCTCGAGCGGTGAGGTTGTATACTGAGCCCGCGACGCAGGCGGCCGCGTCGAGTCGCGGGAAGGAGCGGGCCATGCGGATGCGCCGGGGCGGTACGGTCGGGGTCCTGATGGTGATCGGGCTGATCACCCTGGGGGCAAAGGACATCGCCGAGAAAACCGGGCCGGCCACGGGACCGCAGGAGGCCGAGGTCACCGGGGTCGTGCTCGATCCGCAGTCGCGGCAGCCGGTCGTCATCCTCCAGGGCAAGCGCGACAAGCGCCACCTGGTCATGACCATCGGCCACTTCGAGGCCAACGGCATCGCGATCCCCCTCCAGGGCGTGACGCCGCCGCGCCCGTTGACGCACGACCTCATGCTGACGCTCCTGACGGACCTCAAGGTCTCGCTGCGGCGCATCGTGATCACGGACCTGAAGGACGACGTCTACTACGCGGTGCTGCACCTGGACGTCAACGGCGCCCAGCGCACCGTGGACTCACGCCCCTCCGACGCCATCGCCCTCGCGCTCCGCGCGAAGGTCCCGATCCTCGTGGAGGACCGCGTCTTCGACAAGGCGGAGCGGGTGATGCCGAAGATCGGTCCCACGCCTCACTTCTAGAGCCCCAGGTCTGAGCCTGGCCGTGCCGGCCCTCGAGTGGACGGTCCAGCGCCGCCTCGACGACCTGCTGACGAAGCTCGAGCCGAAATTCGGCGACCTGCGGGGGCGGATCGAGGTGGTGCCGCGCCCCGCCGTGACGTTCGAGATGATCGGGGGCGCCGAGCCAGCCAAGCGCGTGGTCAGCGGGCTCTCGTACGCGCTGCGCACCCCCGAGCTCTACCGGCGCTGGGGCATCGCGCCCCCGCGCGGCGCCCTGCTCTACGGGCCGCCCGGGAACGGCAAGACGCTGCTCGCGAAGGCGCTCGCCACCGCCGCCGAAGCGCTCTTCTACCACCTGCGGCTCGCGACGCTGACCTCCCGCGTCGGGCCCGGCGCCGTGGAGGTCGTCCGGGAGGTCTTCCAGCTCGCGGCGTCGGAGGGGAAAGGGGTCGTGTTCTTCGATGACGCCGACGCCGTGTCGCTCGAGCACGTGCTGCCCCTGGAGCGCGCCCGCGAAGCCGCGGCCCCGCTCGTCAGCGGGCTCTGTGACCTGCTCGACGGGCTCGACGCCTTCCCGAACCTTTTCGTGCTCGCGTCCACGAGCCGTCCCGACGGGATCGAGTCCGCGCTGATCGCGCCGGGCCGCCTCGACCGCCTCATCGAGGTGCCGCTCCCCGAGGGCGCGGCGCTCCGGGAGATCCTGGAGATCCATCGGGTGCGGGCGGAGAAGCGGGCGGAGCGGCCGCTGTTCGAGCCGCTGGACTTCGACGCGCTCTCGCCCCGGCTCGCGGGCATGAGCGGCGGCGATATCGCGGAGGTGCTGCGCCGGGCGCTCGAGGCCAAGGTGCAGCTCGCGGGGTCGGGCGCGGACCCGGGGCTCGTCAGCACGGCGAACCTCCTGCAGGCGGTGGACGACTTCCGGCGGGTCCGCGACGTCGTGGTCAAGATCCGCTACGGCCAGTACCTGTGAGAGCGCGGGGGTCCTGTCGCCGGGCTCGCCGACGGCCGCGCCCGCGCGCGTCACCCGTTTACCTCCTCCCGCGATTCGCGGAATCGCGGGAGGAGCTAAAGGGGTCCCACTGCGCGCGGGCGCTCTGCGGCTCGCCCGGCGCCACCCCCGCGGTCTGCCCGCGCGACCCTGACGCCATGATCGGGTTCGCGGTGTCGCCTTGCCGGGGAATGCTGGGGGGAGGCAGGCCCGAGCCGTTCGCCGGAGGGCGAACGGCCCGGCTTTGCCGGGAGGGCCGTCGGAGGGGGGCGTAGCCCCCCTCCGAAGTGATGATCGGGGAGACGACGATGCGCGTGCGGTACGCCGAGACCGACACGATGGGAGTCGTCTACTACGCGAACTACCTCGTCTACTTCGAGGTCGGGCGCGTCGAGTTCCTCCGGCAGAACGGCTTCCCGATGGCGGAGGTGGACCGGAAGATCCACATGCCGGTCGTCGAAGCGAGCGTGCGCTACGTCCGGGCCGCGCGGCTCGACGACCTCCTCCGCGTGCGCTGCTGGATCGGCGAGCGGAGGCGCGCCTCCTTCCTCTTCCGCTACGAGATCCGGCACGCCGAGACGGGCGAGCTCGTCGCGACCGGTGAGACCCGCCACGCCTGCTGGCACCCGGAGACCCAGAAGATGATCGCCATCCCCGAGTGGCTCGGCGCGCTCCTCGTGCCCGAGCCCGATCCGGCGCCCGGGCCCCCGGCATGAGACAGGCTGTCTTGATAGGGGGCTGGGGTGAGGGGGGACCGGAATGACCGCGATCCTCTACAACCGCCACAACTGACCGACCTGCACCGGCGCGAGAGGGTTCCTCTCGGCTCACGGCATCGCGTTCGAGAACCGCTACGTCGAGGAGCGGCCGGTCGGGCGCGCGGTGACGCTGGCGCTGGCCTGGGCGGCGCGGGAGCTCTGGGTCAAGGCGGGGCAGGAGATCCTGCACTTCTCGGCGGAGGGGGGCGCGATGACGGACCAGGAGGTGGCGACGTACTTGATCCACGAGGACGGCTGGATGCGGGTACCGGTCCTCGTGGACGGCGGGCTCCTCGTGCGGGGCTTCACCGAGGAGCTCTATCGGCGCGCGCTGGGTGGGCTCTCGTGAGCGCGCGGGTGTCCACGATCCGATCGATCGGCGAGGTCGCGGCCGGCCTCGGCCTCGGCGACGCCGACCTCATCCCCTACGGCCACGCCAAGGCCAAGGTTCACCTGCGGGTGCTGGAGACGCGGCGCGACCGCCCGAACGGGAAGCTCGTCGTGGTCTCCTCGATCACGCCGACGCCGCCCGGGGACGGCAAGACCACCGTGACGATCGGCCTCGGCCAGGCCCTCGCCCGCGTCGGGCGGCGCGCCGTGGTCGCCCTCCGCGAGCCCTCGATCGGCCCCTGCCTCGGCGTCAAGGGGGGCGGGACTGGCGGCGGCCGCGCCCAGGTGGTCCCCGCCGACGAGATCAACCTCCACTTCACGGGCGATCTCCACGCCGTCTCGAGTGCCCACAACCTCCTCGCGGCGTGCCTCGACAACCACCTCTTCCACGACAACCTGCTCCGGATCGACCCGCGGCAGATCCTCTTCCGGCGGGCGCTCGACATGAACGACCGGGCGCTCCGCCAGACCGTGCTGGGGCTGGGGGGCCGCCTCCAGGGCTATCCCCGGGAAGAGGGCTTCCTCATCACGGCCGCCTCGGAGGTCATGGCCCTCCTCTGCCTGGCCGAGAACTTGACGGATCTCAAGGCGCGCCTGGGTCGGATCCTGCTCGCCTTCACCTTCGACGGCCGCCCCGTCCACGCGGCGGACCTGAAGGTCACCGGCGCGATGGCGGCGCTCCTCCGCGACGCGATCCACCCAAACCTCGTCCAGACGCTCGAGGGCACGCCGGCGCTGATCCACGGCGGGCCCTTCGCGAACATCGCGCACGGCTGCAACTCGGTCGTCGCCACCAAGCTCGCCCTCAAGCTCGGCGAGATCTGCGTGACGGAAGCAGGGTTCGGCTTCGACCTCGGGGCCGAGAAGTTCTTCGACATCAAGTGCGGCTACGCGGGTCTCGCCCCCGACGCCGTCGTGCTGGTCGCCACGGCGCGCGCGCTCAAGTACCACGGCGGCGTGCCCATGAGCGGGGTGGACCAGGAGGATCTCCCGGCGATCAAGCGCGGGATCGCGAACCTCGAGCAGCACGTCGAGGACATCCGACTCTTCGGCGTGCCGCTGGTGGTCGCGCTGAACCGCTTCCCCTCCGACACGGATGCCGAGTTGGCCGCGATCACCGAGCACTGCGCGGGCCTGGGCGTCCGCGCGGAGGTCGCCGACGTCTTCCGGCAGGGCGGCGCGGGGGGCGAGGGCCTGGCTGCCGCGCTCGTGGATCTCCTCGCGCGCGAGCCCGCGCGCTTCCGGCCGCTCTACGACTGGGCAGCGCCGATCCGGGCGAAGATCGAGACGATCGCGACGCGGATGTACGGGGCCGAGCGGGTCGTCTACACGAAGCGCGCCGAGGCGCAGATCGCCCAGGCCGAGGCGCTCGGGTACGCGGGGCTGCCGATCTGCATGGCGAAGACCCAGCGCTCGCTCTCGGACGACCCGGCGCTCCTCGGCCGGCCGCGGGACTTCGCGGTGACCGTGAGCGAAGTGCGGATCTCGGCCGGGGCGGGGTTCCTCGTGCCGATCACGGGCGAGATCATGACGATGCCGGGCCTCCCGCGCTCGCCGAACGCCGAGCGGATCGACGTCGACGCGGCCGGCACCATCACTGGGCTCATCTGACGCTGGATTCTTCCCTCTCCCTCCTGGGAGGGAGAGGGCCAGGGTGAGGGAGGCGCGCGGGTGCTGGGTCCCCCTCACCCCACCCTCTCCCCCGGCGGGGAGAGGGAAATCGGCGACGTGCTATAATCCTCGCCGGACACTGCTTCAACTTCAGGGAGCCCCGACGCCTGATCCCGAGCCCTGACCGGAGCGCGCGATGATCGAGGTCGATCGCCTGACGAAGTACTACGGCCCGGTCGCGGCCATCCGCGACGTCTCCTTCTCCGTGGAGAAGGGCCAGATCGTCGGTTTCCTCGGCCCGAACGGGGCGGGGAAGACGACGACGATGCGGATCCTGTCCTGCTACATGCCCGCCTCGAGCGGGACTGCGCGCGTCGCTGGCTACGACGTCTTCGAGCACTCCCTCGAGGTCCGCCGGCGGATCGGGTACCTGCCGGAGAACGTGCCGCTCTACGGCGACCTGACGGTCGCAGCCTACCTCGACTTCGTCGCCGACGCCAAGGGGCTCGGGCGGGCCGAGCGGCGCCGCCGGATCGGCGACGTGACGGAGCGCTGCCGGATCGAGGACGTAGCGGGCCGCCTGATCGGCCGGCTGTCCAAAGGCTACCGGCAGCGGGTCGGGCTCGCCCAGGCGCTCATCGCCGACCCGGAGGTCCTGATCCTCGATGAGCCGACCATCGGCCTCGATCCGAAGCAGATCATCGAGATCCGCGCCCTGATCAAGTCGCTGGCAGGCGAGCACACGGTCATCCTCTCGACGCACATCCTGCCCGAGGTCTCGATGGTGTGCGAGGGGGTCGTGATCATCCATCGGGGGCGGATCGTCGCCTCGGGCACCCTCGATCGGCTGATGGAGGAGCTCTCGCCGGTCGCGCGCGTCCAGGTGCAGGTGGAGGGCCCCCCCGAGCTGGTCTCCGCCTCGCTCCGGGCCCTGCGCGGCGTGACCCGGGTGGAAAGCCGGGGGGTGGCCGACGGCGTCGGGACGTTCGTCGTCGAGGCGGAACGGGCGCGGGACATCCGGCGCGACCTGGTCCAGCTCGTGACGGAGCAGCGCTGGGGGCTGCTCGAGCTGCGGCCGGTCGGGTTCTCTCTGGAGGACCTCTTCATCCGGGTCGTGACCGGCGAGGAGCACGAAGAGGCAGGTGAAGAAGGGAGCGACGTCGCGCAGGCCGCAGGCCGGAGCCGTCGCGACCAGATGGACAATCAGGCACGGGAGTCCGGGGAGGAACCCCCGGCATGAGGGCCTGGGCGGTCTTCAAGAAGGAGATGCGGCTCTACTTCGTCTCGCCGATCGCATACGCCGTGTTCGCGATCTTCACGCTCGTCTCCGGCTGGTTCTTCTACAACGTCTTCGCCTTCTACACGCTGGTCAGCATGCAGGCGGCGTTCAATCCGATGATGGCGCGCGACCTGTCGGTCACGGAGGGGGTCATCCGCCCGCTCTTCCAGAACATCAGCGTCATCCTGCTCCTCATGATGCCGATCCTCACGATGCGCCTCCTGGCCGAGGAGAAGAAGAGCGGGACCATCGAGCTGCTGCTCACCTATCCCGTGCGCGATGGCGAGGTGCTCTTCGGCAAGTACCTGGCGGCCCTCGTGATCTTCCTCGGGATGCTCGCGCTCACGGCCGTCTATCCGGCGCTGGTCCTCTGGACGGCCGGCATGGAGTGGGGGCCGCTCCTGACCGGCTACCTCGGGCTGCTGCTCCAGGGGGCGGCGTTCATCGCCGTCGGCATCCTCATCTCCTCCCTGACCGAGAACCAGGTCGTCGCCGCGGTGTCCACGTTCGGCACGCTCCTCATCTTCTGGGTCATCTCGTGGGCCGCGGACTCGGCCGGGGGGATGCTCGGCCGGATCCTCTCACACCTGTCCCTGACGGAGCACTTCGACTCCTTCGCCAAGGGCGTCATCGACACCAAGGACGTGATCTACTACCTGAACCTCACGATCCTGAGCTTGTTCCTGACCCTGCGCTCGCTCGAGTCGAAGCGCTGGCGGGGGTAGGAAATGGAACGCCTGGCGACCCCCGCGCTCGTCCTGGGCCTCGTCGGCATCGCCGCCGGCGGCATCCTCCGCGTCTACCGGCCGTCGTGGACCGCGGCCTGGCCGGTCGCCCTGATCGCGGGCGGCCTCCTCGTCCTCTTCGCCCTCTATGCGAGCTTCTCGAGCTTCCGGGACGTCTGGGGGCGGCGCACGACGCGGTACGGGCTCAACGCGCTCGTGATGATCGTCCTCGTCCTCGGTATCATCGCCCTGGTGGAGGCGGTCTCGTACCGTCACAGCTACCGCCTCGACCTCACCGAGAACCGGCGCCACAGCCTCTCCCCACAGACGGTGAAGGTGCTCAAGGAGCTGAAGGTCCCGGTCAAGGCGACGGGGTTCTTCCGGCCCGATCAGCCGGGGAAGCGCACGGCCGAGGACCTCTTCAAGCAGTACGCGACCTACGCCGAGGGCAAGTTCACCTGGGAGATCGTGGACGCCGACCGGAACCCGAGCCTCGCCCGGCGCTACGGGGTCGAGACCTACGGCACGGTCGTTCTCGAGGCGACGCCGAAGGAGGGTCAGGTCAAGGAGGAGAAGATCCTCGACGCCGAGGAGGAGAAGCTCACGAACGCGCTGCTCCGCGTCCTCCGCGAGGGGAAGCGGGTCCTCTACTTCGTCAAGGGCCACGGCGAGCGCGACCTCCAGTCGAGCGAGCGCACCGGACTCGCGCAGCTCAAGGCCGCCATCGAGAAGCAGCACTACGAGGTCAAGGACCTCCTGCTGGCGCGCGAGCCGAAGGTCCCCGACGACGCGGCGATCGTCGTCCTGGCGGGGCCGCAGAAGGACCCCCTGGCGAACGAGCTCGACGCCCTCCACGCCTACGTCGGGCGCGGGGGCAAGCTCTTGCTCATGGTGGACCCGTTCCAGGCCTCCGGCCTCGGGACCCTCCTCGACCGCTACGGGCTCGGCCTCGGCAACGACGTGATCATCGACATCAACCCCCTCGGGCGGATGTTCCAGGCGGGGCCCGAGATCCCGGTGGTGGCCGACTACCCCGCGCACCCGATCACGCAGGGGTTCCGGCTGGCCACGATCTTCCCCGAGGCGCGCACCGTCGCCGTCAGGGAGAAGCTGCCGGAGGGGGTGACGGCCCAGGCGCTCGCGCGCACCGGAACCGACAGTTGGGCAGAGCTGAACCAGGCCGAGTACCGGAGCGGCCAGGTCAAGCGCGACCCCAACGAACCGCGCGGCCCGCTGACGCTCGGCGCCGCCGCGACGGTGACCCCGAGGGAGCCCGCGGAACCCGGGAAGGGCGCGAAGGGGCGGCTGGTCGTGATCGGCGACTCGGACTTCGTCACGAACCTCTTCGTCAACGTCCAGGGGAACCGGGACTTCGTCCTGAACGTGCTGGCCTGGCTCGGCGAGGAGGAGAGCCTCATCGCCATCCGGCCGAAGGAGCCGCGCAACACCCCCGTGTTCCTCACGGCCGCCCAGGGCCAGGTCGTCCTCTGGGTGCCCGTCGTCGTGATGCCGCTCCTGATGGTCGTGGCCGGCGTGTACGCCGTCGTCCGAAAACGGAGGCGGTAGGGCCGGGCGACCGCGGCAGGTTCCCATGCGCTGGAAGACGACCGCCGTCCTCGCCCTGCTCCTCGTCGGCCTCGGGACCTTCTTCTACGTCTACGAGGTTCGCCAGGGCCCCGCTCGGGAAAAGGCCGCCGCCGAGAAGGACCGGGTCTTCAAGGACATCGAGTCGAAGGAGATCGAGGAGCTCACGATCACGCGCGGGGCCGAGACGATCCGGCTCAAGAAGGCCGGCGACCACTGGGCGCTCGCCGCTCCCGTCGAGGCGCGGGCCGAGGCCCGGCCCGTGGACGACCTGCTCCTCTCGCTCGCGACCGTCCGGATGGAGCGGGAGATCGATCCGAGCCCGGCGAAGCCCGCGGAGTTCGGGCTCGAGCCGCCGGCCGCCGAGATCGCGTTCCGCGCGAAGGGCCAGGAGCGCCGCCTCCGCCTCGGGGCGAAGAGCCCGACGGGGATCTGGGTCTACGCCCAGGAGGCGGGGAAGCCCGCGGTCTTCCTCGTGTCCGACGCGCTGCTCCGCGACGCGCAGAAGCCCGCCGCCGACTTCCGTGATCGCACGCTGCTCGCCTTCGACCGGAAGGACGTCAAGGGGATCGAGGTGCAGGTCCGCGGCGGCCCCACGGTCGCGCTCCAGCTCAAGGGGACGGACGAGTGGCAGGTGACCGCGCCCGCCGCGGTCCCGGGCGACCGGGAGCAGGTCTCCGCGCTCCTCGAGAAGCTCCGGTCGGCGAAGATCAAGGAGTTCGTCGCCGGGCCGCCGAGGGGCCCGGATCCGTACGGCCTCGAGCGGCCGCTCAAGCTCGCGCTCTGGCTCGGCGAGGGCAAGGACCGGGTCGCGAAGACCCTCCGGCTCGGCAAGGTGCTCCCGGACCAGAAGGCCGTCTACGCGCAGCGGGAGGGCGACCCGACGATCTTCACGGTCGAAGAGGAGCTGCTGAAGGCCGTGCCGACGACGGTGACGGCCTTCCGGGACAAGGCCGTGTTCACCTACGACCGCGCGAAACTCGAGCGCGTGGAGCTCGAGAGCCCGAAGGGCAAGGTGACCCTGGCGCTCCAGGCCGGCGCGTGGCGCATCACGGCGCCCGCGCCCCTGAAGGTGGACGAGGGCGCGATGAACGACCTCCTCTGGAAGGCGCGCGACCTCCGGGCCAGGGAGTTCGTCGCCGAGGACCAGAAGGGGCTCGCCCGCTTCGGGCTCGACCGGCCGCAGGTCCGGCTCGTGCTCTGGGAGCAGGGGGCGAAGGAGCCGAAGGCCCTGCTCCTGGCGCCCGCGAAGGAGAAGGACCGGGCCTACGCGACGGCCGCGGGCCCGGTCGTCCTGGTGGACGCGAACGCGCTGGCCGACCTGGGCCGTTCCGCCCAGGACCTCCGGGACAAGTCGCTCTTCGCCCCGTTCGACACGCGCGACGTCACGGGGGTCCGGATCCAGCAGGGGAGCCAGACCCTCGAGCTCACGCGCCGGGGCGAGGACGACTGGCAGCTCGTGAGCCCGAAGCCAGGCAAGGCGCGGGCGTCCCGGGTGAGCGATGTCGTCTGGACACTCCGGAACCTCAAGTGGCGCGACCTCGTCGCCGCCGAGGGGTGGGCGCCCGCGCGATACGGGCTCGAGCCCCCGGCCACCACGATCACGCTCACCGCCAAGGACGGCAAGACGCTCGCGACGCTCGCCGTCGGCCGGCGCGAGACGGACGTGACCTACGTCCACGTCCCGGGCGAGCCGCCGCTCTACGCCATCGAGGCGAAGAGCCTCGGCCAGATCCCGTCGTCCCCTGAGGATCTCCTGCTCTGATCCCTGAGGACCTCCCTCTCCCCTCAGGGGAGAGGGGTGGGGTGAGGGGGCCATGCCCGAGACCATCCGCCTCGAGGTCGCCGACGGGATCGCCACGCTGACCCTCGACCAGCCTGAGAAGCGAAACCCGATGAGCGCGCGGATGGGAGAGGAGATCGCCGAGGCGCTCGCGGACCTCGAAGCCCGGGAGGACGTCCGGGTGCTGGTGCTGGCGGGGGCGGGGGAGGCGTTCTGCGCGGGTGGCGACATGGCGCTCATCGAGGCGAACACGCGGCGGCCCGTGCAGGAGAGCCGCCAGGTCATGCTCGACTACTACGCGCGCTACCTCTCCCTGCTGCGCTTCCCGCTCCCGACGGTCGCGGCCATCCACGGCTACGCCATCGGGGGCGGACTCGCGCTGGCGCTCGCGTGCGACCTCCGCTACGCCGCCGAGGACGCGAAGATGGGCGTCAACTTCGCCCGCCTCGGGATCCATCCGGGCATGGCCTCGACCCTGACCCTGCCGCGCGCCGTGGGACTCGCGCGGGCCCTCGAGCTGTTCTACACGGGCCGGCTCGTGACGGGCCGCGAGGCCGAGGCGCTGGGGCTCGTCAACCGCGCCGTGCCGCGGGCCGAGCTGATGCCGGCCGTCCTCGAGGTGGCCGGGACGATCGCCAGGAACGCCCCGGTCGTCCTGCGGATGCTCAAGCGCGCGGTCTATCAGGGGCTCGAGGGTGCCCTGGCGCCTGCGCTGGAGTACGAGGCCCTCTGCCAGGCCGTGACCTACACGACGGCCGATCTCCGGGAAGGCGTGGCGGCGATCCGCGAGCGGCGCGAGCCGCGGTTCACCGGGCGCTGATTCCCTTCTCCCCCACTGGGGGACAGGGCGGGGGTGAGGGGACAGACTCCGGGAGGAGGCGGGATGGCGGAAGGTCTCTACCTCAAGCAGCTCGAGCTCGGCCCCATGCAGAACTTCGTCTACCTCGTGGGAGACCGCGAGGCGGGCGAGTGCCTCGTCGTGGACCCGGCCTGGGAGCTCGACACGATCGTGCAGGCCGCCGAGGCGGACGGGATGCGGATCACGGGGGCGCTCGTCACCCACACCCACCCCGATCACGTCGGCGGCCACCTCTTCGGCATGGACATTCCCGGGGTCGAGACCCTGCTCGAGCTCACGCCGGCCAAGGTCTACGTCCACAAGGCCGAGCGTGAGCTCCTCCGCGGGTTCGGGTCGGACCTGGCGCCGGTCGAGGCGGGGACCGAGCTGGCCGTGGGGCGCTTCACCGTCACGTTCATCCACACGCCCGGCCACACGCCGGGCTCCCAGTGCTTCTACGTGGACGGCCGCCTGATCTCCGGGGACACGCTCTTCATCAACGCGTGCGGCCGGACGGACCTCCCCGGCGGGGATCCCGCCGAGATGCACCGGAGCCTCACGCAGCGGCTCGCGAAGCTCCCCGACGACACGATCCTGCTCCCGGGCCACAACTACGGCGGGCCGTCCTCGACGATCGGCGACGAGAAGCGCCAGAACCCCTTCATGCGGATCGGGCTCGCGGAGTTCCTGCGCACGATGGGAGGCGGCCGGATCGTCCTGCCCTGAACGCGAAGGCCCCGGGTGACCGCCCGGGCTCGCCGGTCAGGCTTCGCGAGCTGTGGCTACGATGAAGAGTCGTCGAAACGGAAGCAGCGTGCGGCCGTCCAGGCGCCGCGGATAGGCCTGCGCCACCAGCTCCGCGTAACACGCCTCGAAGCGGCTTCGCTCCGGCTCGTCGAGGGCGTCGAGCAAGGGCTTCAACCACGTGCCCTTGGTCCACTCCTTGACCGGCTGGTCGCCTTCGAGCGCCTGGAGGTACTCGGTCTCCCAGATGTCGAGCGCCGCGGCCCGGGGGACCAGCAGGTCGAAGTAGAAGGCCGGCTCGGCCACCGGCGGCGGCCGGAGCAGCGGCTCGAGGCGGGTGCGCCAGGGTCCCCCCCGGACCGCTTCGGCGATGGCGGTGTGGGACGGGGCCGAGAAATTGCGGGGCATCTGCACGGCGAGCACGCCTCCGGGCGCCAGCGCGGAGAGCAGCCCGGGGAACAGCCGGTCGTGGTCGCCGAGCCAGTGGAGCGCGGCGTTGGAGTAGATGACGTCGGCCGGCCGCGGCGGCCGCCAGGTCGGCCCGCTGCCACACGATCTCCGGGGCCCCGGCGGCCGCCTTCGCCAGCATCTCCTGAGACTCGTCCACGCCGGTGATGCGCGCGTTCGGCCACCGCTCCCGGAGCAGCCGGGTCACGTTGCCGGCGCCGGCGCCCAGATCGTAGACCTCGGCCGGGGTGGCGACGTCGATCCGGCTGAGGAGATCGACCGCCGGTCGCAGACGATGGCCGGCGAACTTCAGGTACTGCGCGGGGTCCCAGGGCACGAGAGACTCCTAGCGACCCAGGACCTCGCCGAGCCAGCGCTCGACCAGGCCGGCCAGCTCGACCGGGTGCCGCGAGAAGCCGTGGTCGGCGCCCGCGATCTCGACCAGGTCCACGCGCGGCGCGCGCGTCGCGGCCGCCTTGAGGCGGCGGCCGACCTCGAGGTCCACCAGCCGGTCGGCCGTGCCGTAGACGAGCAGGACCGGGAGCGTGACCGGCGCGACGTTGCGGTAGGGGTCGGACTTGGTCTGGGGCCCCCGGAGGCTCACCAGGTGGTCGGCCGAGTAGAGGGCCTTGCCGAGCGGCCCGAGGTCCACGAGCATGAGCTCCTTGCCGCGCCCCTCCCGCTGGAGCCGCTGCGCGTCCTCGAGGACCCGCGTCGCGCGCTCCCGGCCGAAGATCCGGACGTTCCACTCGAAGGCGTTCCCCGGCCCGGCGAGGAGCACGACCGCCCGGACACGGGAGTCCCGGGTCTCGGTGAGGTAGTGGAGGACGCTGTTGGTCCCGAGGCTGTGACCGACCATCGCCAGGGGAGCGAGGCCGCGGCGGGCGAGCTCGTCCACCGCGGCTTGCTGGTCCCACCGGTTCTCCTCGAAGAGCGTCGTCTTGGGACCGCCGTCGTGGTCCCGCAGGTTGGTCGCGATCGTGACGAAGCCGCGCTCGGCCAGCCCGCGCGCGAGGTGGGCCTGGGCCCCCGAGTAGAAGTTCGACCCGTAGCCGTGGATCAGGGCGACGCCGCCTCGCGGGGGGCCGACGGGGGTGTGGGCGAGCCCGGCCGTCTGGCCGCCGTCCGGCGTCGCCAGCCGGACGAGCTCGGTCGTGACGGCGGCTGGCTGGGCCCCCGCGGCCAGCGCGAGGCCGGCGATCGCCGTGGCCAGGAGGAGCATCGCGCCGGGGCGACCCATGCAGGACCGAGCCTAGCACGGTGCCGACGGGCCCTCAACTTGACGCGCCTCCGGACGTATGGTTTCATCCCTGCCACGGGAGGGTGGGGCGCGCGGCGATGAAGCAGCGGATCCAGTCCTGGTTCAAGGTCCGGTTCATCACCGGCTTCTTCGTCACGGTCCCCGTCGTCCTCACCGCCTGGGTCCTCTGGATCTTCTACCAGCAGGTGGACGGCTTCCTCTCCCCCCTCTACGAGCGGATCCTGGGTCGATCCGTTCCCGCGCTCGGGTTCGTGACGGCGGTCGTCATCATCTTCGTGATGGGCGTGATCGCGACGAACGTGGTCGGCCGGCGCATCCTGACTTGGGCCGAGCGCCTGCTCCTCCTCCGCCTGCCCGTCTTCGGGCGCGTCTACCCGGCGGTGAAGCAGCTCGTCGAGGCGTTCACGCCGCGCCGCGAGCGCGGCTTCCGGGAGTTCGTCATCGTGGAGCACCCGCGCGAGGGAATCTACGCCTACGGCTTCCGCACGAGCGACGTCCGGGTGGAGGGCGCCAAGCCGGAGGACCTCGTCACCGTCTACGTTCCCACGAACCACCTCTACCTCGGCGACATCATCCTGGTGCCGCGCGACTCGGTGATCTCCACCGGCCTCACGATCGAGGAGGGGATCCGCGTCATCCTCTCCGCGGGGACGGCGGGGCCGCGGCGGATCCTGGGCCCGACCGGCGTGACGCCCGGCGCCAGCCCGAAATGATCCAGCGCATCCGGCGCGCCATGATGGTCAGGAGCGTGCGCGCATGAAGTTCCTCTGCATCACGTGCGACGCGGCCATGCGGCTCCAGGCCACGGCCGGCCCGGACGAGGGCTCGCTCACCGTGACCTTCGCCTGCCCCGCCTGCGGGCACCGCATCGCCATGCTCACGAATCCCTGGGAGACGCAGCTCGTCCGCTCGCTCGGCGTCAAGGTCGGCGGCGCGACGGGCGAGGCGCCGCCGTTCGAGCAGGTGCGCGCGAACCTCGCGCGGCAGCGCGACGGCGCCCTGGTCGACGACGCCGCGCCGCGCCCGGGCGAGGCGCCCGCGGCGCCGGCGGAGGGTCCCGGCTGCCCCTTCGCCGCGATGATCCCGGGCGCCGACGCGGAGGCGTCGCGGGACGCCCCGGCCTGGACGCCGGAAGCCGAGGCGCGCATCGATCGGATCCCCGCCTTCATCCGCCCGATGGCGAAGCAGGCGATCGAGCGCTTCGCCCGGGAGCGCGGCTACGGGACCATCACCGACGCGGTGATGGACGAGGCGCGGAGCGCGATGGGGATGTAGATCCTCGGAGGGGGGCTTCGCCCCCCTTCCGAACTTCCCCCAGGAGGGATTGCGCGGGCGAAGCCCGCGCTCGGAGCGGTTCGCTCAGGAGCGCGCGGATGACCTGACCCCCGGCGGGTTTCTTGCCGTTGACAGGGTCCCTCACCCTCCCCCCTCTGCCCCGCGGCGGGAAGCGGGAGCCGGGTCAGTGGGGGCGGAGCTTCGTGCGCCGCGCGTACTGCTTGTGGCAGCGCGGGCAGCGCGCCCATCCGTGCTGGACCCTCTTCACCACCCAGCTGCAGTGCGGGCAGAGCTGCAGCCGGACGCGGAAGAGGTAGAAGAGGCCGGCCGCGACGGCGAGTGCCACGAACGCGAGGAGGCCCGCGAGGACCGCCGACGTCACTCGGGCTCGGCGGGCGTTCCGAGCGGGTCGGCCACTTCCAGGCGGAACGGCGCGCGCGCCCACGCCGGCGGACGGTCCGCGAGGAGGATCGCTCGGAATCGGGCGAGCAGGGGTCCGTCCGGGACCTCCGGGTGCCCGTCCAGGACGGCGGCGAGCTGGTCCGGCTCGTCGTGGGCCCATCGGCTCAAGCGGGCCACCATGTTGAAGAACCGGCGGACCTTCCGCTCGACGGTCCGCTCGACCATCGGCCGCGAGAGGGCGGCGACGGTCTGCGCAAGGGCGCCCGCGAGCGGAGTGTCGAGCCTGAGGTGACCGGTGAGGCTCGACTCGACGACGCTCCCGCCCCCTCCGTCCTCCTCGTGGCGGTACTCGAGCAGGAGGAGGATCTCCCCCTCGATCGTGGGGAGGAACCGCCGGTCGTAGCGCCCGGCGAGGTGGAAGAGGCGCCGCCCCTCGTCGGAGTAGAGAACGCGGATCACGCCGCTCGCGCCGCGGTTGTCGTCCCCCCAGTAGCCGTCCTCCACCGGGATCACCCGGTATTCGCCGAGCCGGAGCGCGCGGACGATCGTCGCGGCGAAGTCCGGGTGCTCGACCAGGAAGTGGAAGACGGCCTCGCGGCTCCGGTGGCGGATCCCGCTCACGCGCTGGGCGAAGATGGTCCGTGCCAGGACGCCTTCGGCCCGGGCGCGGGCGGCCTCGGGCAGGCTCGCCGTGGGGACGTCGAGGGGCAGGGCCTCGAGCGTCACCACCGGGACCGGGGCCTCGTCGAGCTCGGTCCCGCCGGCCCGCGGGCCGCCGAGGAGGACGAGGGCGGCCCCGAGTGCCAGGAGGCGCCGTCGCATCGCCCATACCTTAGCACGAGGCCCCGGCGCGCCTTGACGCCCCGTCGCGCCCTCTGCTAGAGTGCGGCCGCCTTCGTGCCCGGAGCGGTCCCCGGACACCGCAGCCGCCAGGCCATTCCCTCGGACGGTCGGGAGGGCACCGATGACGAAAGCAGACCTCGTCGCGAGGATGGCGGCCGCCTCCGGGCTGACCAAGGCTGCGGCACAGAGGGCCCTCGACGGCTGCCTCGCGGGCATCCGGACGAGCCTCCGCCGGGGCGAGGCCGTCACCCTCGTCGGGTTCGGCACGTTCACCGTGACGCGCCGGAAGGGCCGCAAGGGGCGAAACCCCCGGACCGGGCAGCCCATGACGATCCAGGCGGCCCGGGTCGCCCGCTTCCGCCCCTCCCGCGCCCTCAAGAACGCCCTCCGCTGAGCCATTTTTCTTGATTTGGAGGGCTCTCCGCCTACAATGGCGGGGACCGCGCCGTCGTATCGCGGGCTCCGACATCGCGAGGGGAGAGGACGTGGCCGGCATTCCGGTGTGCGCGATCAGCGGGGGACGCTGCCTCGAGCACCGCTGTCCGCTCGCCCGCGGTCACGGCGCGATCGGCTCGTGCCTGGACGGCTGGCTCAGGTGGGGTGACACCGAGCCGCCGGGGCTCTCTCCCGCCGCCAAGGCCCGCCTGAACCTCTACCTCCGTGTCCGAGACCTCCCCGTTCCTGCCGAGCTGCGCATTGCCGGTCCCGCGGGCTGAGCCTGTCCGCCGCGTCCTGGCTGCGGGCCTGGGCCTGATCCTCCTCGCCGTCTCCCCGGCGATCGGCGCCGAGCCGCCGCCCCCTGCGGTCACGGCCGAGGCCGGACTGCTCGTGGACCTCGACACGGGGCGCGTCCTCTACGCGAAGAACGCGGAGAGCGATCGCGCTCCGGCCAGCCTCGTCAAGCTGATGACGCTCTACCTCGCCCACGAGGATCTCCGCGCGGGCAAGGTGCGCCTCGGGGACCCGGTGATCGTGAGCCCGAACGCGGCGTACACGCCACCCTTCCGCATGGGGCTCGTGACCGGCCGGGTCGTCCCGTTCGACGTCCTCCTGGCGGGCGTGGCGATCGCGTCGGCGAACGATGCGGCCACCGCGGTGGCCGAGCACGTCGCGGGGAGCGAGGAGGCATTCGTCGTCCGCATGAACGCCACGGCCCGGCGCATGGGCCTCGGCCAGAGCGTCTTCGCGAACCCGCACGGACTGCCGGACCCGGCGCAGCGCTCCACGGCCCGCGATATGGCCGAGCTCGCGGAGCGGCTCCTGACCGACTTCCCGGACAGCCGCGAACTCCTCGGCGAGGACGAGTTTGCGTGGCGCGGGCGGGTCTACCGGCGCCGCGTGCCGCTCTTCCGGGACCCGGGGGGCGTGACGGCGCTGAAGACCGGCTACAGCCTCGAGGCCGGCTACAACCTCGCGGTGGCGGCCGGGAAGGCCGGGCACCGGCTGCTGTTGATCATCCTCGGGGCCGAGACCCGGGGGCTGTCCTTCCTCGACGCGCGGCGGCTCCTCCGGTTCGGCTTCGGCGAGCCGGTGCCGGAGCCGCGCGGCGCGACGCACCGGTGGCGGGGCCGCGTGCCGACGACCCGGACCAGCTCCCGCTAGATCGTCGGAGGGGGGCGGAGCCCCCCTCCGAGGTTCACTCCGGTTCCGTCGCCCACCTGACGATCCGGCCATCGCGGTCGAGGTAGAGGAGGATCCGCTCGTAGCGGTCGCGGCGGGCGCCGCGGTCCTGGCCGTAGTAGCGGTTCGGGTTCGCGTCCACGACGCTCAGGCGCCGGTACACCAGCACTTCTCCGAGGTCCGAGGCGCGCACTTCCATGGGCGGTCCGAGCCGCGCGATCGCCTCGGCGCGCGTGGTCGCGCCGGCGGTCGGGTCGCCCGAGGCGCCGGGAGGCGGCTCGCGGAGCGGCAGGAGCGCCGCGCAGGCGGCGAGGAGCGCGGGGGCCAGGAGCAGCGCGAGGAGTCGGTGCCGCACGCTCACGGCGGTCACGGTCCGCGGCATGGCGCCCTCAGTGTACGGACTCGGCGATCCGCCCGCAAGGCGCGATCGCCCCGAGGAGGCGGACGATGCAGGTCCAGGGGTTGCTCTTCGACGCGTACGGGACGCTCTTCGACGTCCACTCGGTCATCGAGGCCTGCGGCGCGGTGACGAGCGACCCCCAAGCGCTCTCGAACCTCTGGCGGGCGAAGCAGCTCGAGTACACGTGGCTCCGCAGCCTCATGGGACGGTACGAGGACTTCTGGGCGGTGACCGAGGCCGCCCTCGTCTTCGCCTGCCGGCGCCTCGGGCTCGAGTTGACCCCGGCCCAGCGCCGGCGCCTCATGGAGGCGTATCTCCGGCTCGAGCCCTTCCCCGAGGTGCGCGGCGTCCTCGCCCGGCTCGGGGACCTGCCGTGCGCGATCCTCTCCAACGGGGCACCGCGGATGCTGGAGGCCGCCGTCGAGCACACGGGGCTGGGCCGCCACCTCCCCGCGGTGATCAGCGTGGACGCCGCGCGGATCTTCAAGCCCGCCCCGGCGGTCTACGCGCTCGGCCCGGCGCGGCTTGGGCTGCCGAAGGAGTCGCTGGGCTTCGTCTCCTCGAACTGCTGGGATGTGGCGGGGGCCAAGGCCTATGGCTTCCCCGTCGTCTGGGTGAACCGAGCCCGCGCGCCGCTCGAGGAGCTCGGCCTCGTCCCCGACCTCGAGGTCGCCGACCTGGAAGGACTCGCCCGGTCGCTCGGCCGGTAGACTGGCTCCCGCCCCTCACTCCGCGTAGGCGAGAAACCTCGACGAGACCCGCCGGCCGAGCTCGAACGCCTCGTGGACCGGGACGATTTCGATGTCGTCCCTGCCGCCGGCCCACTGCTCGGCTTCCTCCGTCGATGCGAAGTAGTGGATGTGGTGGCAGAACGTGGTCCAGATCGCCTCGACCGAGCTCATGTCCGCCCGATCCGGCTCGACGACGACCAGCGAGACGACCGCGCTGGCCGGGCTGACCTCCTCCACTCCGTCCGGGCTCACGGTCAGCCGGATCGTTTGGCTGCTGACCGGGGACGTGGACTCGACTGTGGCCGTCTCGTTCAGTATGGCGGGCAGGAACAACGTGTCCTCGGCGCACCACGTGGACATCCTCGCGCCGTTGACGGCGAAGCGGTGACGCGTCTCGGTCAGCGTCAGCCCGAGGATCCCGACGACGTCACCGTCGGCGTTCCGCTCGGCTACCCCGCTCAGGAAGCGCTCCGCCTCGTCTCGAGTGATGCCGAGGGCGGCGCGGATGCGATCCGCTTCCCGGGCAGCGACCGGACGGCCCCGGGCGAGCGCCCGCATGACGCGGACGAGCAGGTGCGAGAGATCCGGTCCGTAGTCCAGCACGCTCCCGTCGCTGGTCAGCTTCCACACGGCTTCGGCTGCGCGGACGTTGCTCATGACGTGACCTCCTTCGTCCTGTCTGCCCTTCACGCCTTCTGAGGGGTCCGGGGCGCCCAGGGATTCTCGGCGACGATCTCCGCCCGCGGACGTGGGGTTGGCCGCTGCGTATACTCAAGACGTTTCGCCCCGATTCGCCATGCCGCGCGAGACTCGCTCGGACGAAGTGCTCATGGACGAGGTGCGGGCGGGGAGCCCGACAGCCTTCGAGGCGCTCTACGACCGGCACCATCGAAGGGTGTTCACCTTCCTGCTCCGGTCCCTCGGCGAGCGGCGGAAGGCGGAGGACCTCCTCCAGGAGACGTTTCTCCGGGTGTTCGCACACCGCGAGGGCTGGCGTCCCAGCGCCGCGTTCAGGACCTGGCTCTTCACCATCGCCCGAAACCTGGTCGTGGACGAGTTCCGGCGACGGAGCGGAGCGCGAGTGCTGGAGGGCGGCGAGCTCGCCGAGACGCTGGCCGATCCGAGCGCGACGCCGCTGGAGCGGGCCGAGGCGGGCGAGCTCAGCGAGCGATTCCAGGCGGCGATGCTGGAGCTTCCCCCCTCCCACCGCGAGGTCGTCCTCCTCTGCCGGTTCGGCGGATTGAGCGCCGAGGAGGTCGCGGAGATCATCGGGGCGTCCCCGGGCGCGGTGCGGGTCACCCTCCACCGGGCCCTTCGCCGGCTCCGCGATCTGCTCGGCGAGCTGTAACGGAGCGCGTCGCCTTTCGTTTCCCAGGGCAGAGGGGCGTGCCATGGAGTGCGATGGGGTCAGGGACCGGCTGCTTGACGTCGGCCTTGGGGGTGCGGAGGACTCCCCGGCCGGGGACGTGGCGTCGCATCTCGAGACGTGCGCGGATTGCCGCGCCGAGCTGGAGGCGCTCCGGGGGACCTGGGCGCTCCTGGACCGCTGGCCTGGGGCGGCGCCGCCCCCGGCCGCGGTGAGGACCCGGGTGCTGCGCGAGGTACGCCGCCGCGCCCTCCGGGAGTCCGTCCTGGCGCTTCGCGGGTGGGCCGCAGCCGCCCAGGCTGCCTTGATCGGGATCGCGGCTTCGCTCGTGCTGTCGCTGCTCGTGCCGTATCCCCTCCTGGTCGCCTGGTGTCGGCAGGCGCTCCAGGGGTCCGACGTCGATGCGCTGCCGTATCTCGTCGCCGGGGCTGCGTACGGGATACCGGTCGCGCTGGGCGTGTGGCTGTTGCGGCACGGGACCGCGGTCCGGGCGGTCGAAGCGGGCGTGCTGTTCCTCGGGATTCTGGCGCCCTACGTGATCATCCAGTGCCGCGAGTTCGCGCCCACCCTCCAGGTGGCCTTCGTCTCGGGGCTGGGGCTCGGGGCGGTGCTCTGGGCCTTCGCCGGCCTCTGGCTCGCACGCCTCGCGACGGTGGACCAGGTGCGGCCGTGAAGCTCGCAGACGTGAGGTCGAGCATCGTGGCGATGGCGTCCGCGTCGGTTGCCTCGCTCTGCTGCCTCTTCCCCCTCGCGGTCGTCGTGCTCGGCCTGGGGAGTGGGGCATTCATGGCGGTGACGATGCGGTACACGTACGTCTTCATCCCCGCGGGGGTCCTCGGGACGGGCCTCGGCTGGTACCTCCACCTGCGGGAACGGCGGCGCTGCCAGCGGCTCGGATGCGCCATGGCCGGCGGCCGTGTCAACGGAGTGCTCCTGGGGATCTCGACGGTTGTGCTCGCCGCTGCCGTCGTCCTGACGGCGTTCCCTGACCGAACGGCACGGCTCATCGCGTCGTGGGGCGGAATCGCGGCGATGGAGCACGAGGCGGGGACCGGGCCGAGTCCGTCCGGCGGCCATGGCGCGGTCGTCGCGGCGCGCGTGATCCTGCAGGTGGACGGGATGACCTGAGGGTCCTGACCCACCGTGGTCGAGCGAGCCCTGGCAGGGCTCCCGGGCATCCAGCACGCCGAGGTGAGCTTCGAGCAGGCGAAGGCGTGGGTGACGTACGACCCCGCCTCGGTTACCATCGAGCGCATGGTCGAGGCGATCGCAGCGGCGGGCTTCAAAGCGCGGCGGCTGCCGGGTTCGTGAGCGTGCGATGCGGGCGATGACCCGGGGCGTACCGGAGGCGGGGCGGCCACGGAAGGCGTACCTCCTGCTCGGGGTGGCCGCCGTCACGTGCCCGTGCCACCTTCCGCTGGCGCTCGCCCTGTTGGGCGGCACGGCCCTGGCCGCCGTCCTCCGGGAGCACGCGGCGGCGGCCTTCGCGGTCATGACGGTCGTCTTCGCCGGCTCGCTGCTCCGCGGGTTGCGGGCCTGGGGGGAGCCGGACCGCGGGACGCCCCGGACGGCGGGCGAATCGCGGCCCCCGGTCGCCGAATCCAATGGGGTGGGCGGCTCCCCCCGTCCAGCCGCATGAGGCCTCGGGTGGCGCTGGAGATCAAGACCGCCGAGGAGCTGGTAGATCCGGAGCTCGAGGCGCGCTGGGCCACCCGCCGGGCCGAGCGCCTGGACGCGGTCTTCCAGCGCATCCTCCGGCGGTTTGTCGAGCGGGAGGGAGCGATCCCGATCGATGAGATCGTGGCCTGGTTTCCGGATCGACCCCGCGATGGCCTGCTGGAGGAGGTCGCGGGCCTGGACGAGCGGGACCTGATCCTTGTCCGCGAGGGGCGGGTGGAGCTCGCCTACCCCTTCGCCGCCGTGCCGACGGCGTTCGCGGTGGTGCTCCCGGGCGGCCGGCGCCGGTACGCGTGCTGCGCCATCGACGCGCTCGGAGTGGCGGCGATGCTGGGCCAGTGCATGGAGATCCGCTCGCGCTGCCACCACTGCGGGGGGCCCCTCGAGTTCGAGGCCGACGCGGAGGGACCGGGTCCGGGTGCCGACGGGGTCATGGTCTGGGTCGGGAAGCGGGGGGAGATCGACCGGAAGGTTTTCACCTCGCTCTGAACGACGCTCAACTTCTTCCGGTCGGAAGAGCACCTGCGGGCCTGGCACGACGCGCACCCCGACGTGCCCGGGGCCGGCGCCACGGTGGGCGAAGCGTTCAAGCTCGGCCGCCGGATCTTCGGCGGCCTCCTGGCGGGGAACGCCGCGTGAGCGAACGGAGGGCGTGATGGCCAAGTCGGTCGTCGTCTACACGCAGCCTGGCTGAGGGGCCTGCCAGGCGGAGAAAGAGTTTCTTTCTCAGAAAGGCGTCGTGTTCACCGACCGGAACATCCGTCAGGACCCAGCCGCCCTGGCGGAGCTCCAGGCGCTCGGTTACCGCGCCACGCCGGTCACCGTCATCGACGGCGAGGCCGTGGTGGGCTTCGACCGGGGCAGGCTCGAGCGGCTGCTCGGGCTCGCGTAGGCGGATGCCGACCGCCTGGTGCCCGGGCTGAGGCCAGCAGATCGCGATCCCGGACGGGATCGCCAACGGCGGGGTCTTCGACTGACCCAACTGAGCCGGGCTCACGCTCCGGGCGAGCGTGACGGACGGCGTGTGGACGGTCAGCCCGGTCAAGACGGCGAGCTGTGCGGTGGGGGAGCACGTCGTGCATCTGCCGGACGACGTGCGGCCCGGTGACCTGATCGAGTGCCACGGAGTGCGGCAGCGCGTCACCTACGAGTTCGGCGCCTGGGCCCTCGTGCCCGTGGAGGGACGAGGCTGAGAGGACGGCAGTCGGGGTCACTCGCGGAGAGGAGGTCCGTGTGGACTACGATCTCCTGGTGATCGGCGCGGGAACGGCGGGGGGCTTCGCCGCCCGGACGGCCGTCGGGCTCGGCGCCCGGACGGCGCTCGTGGAGGCGGACGGCTTCGCGGGAACCTGCCTCGGGCGCGGCTGAATCCCGAAAAAGGTGCTGGTCAGCACCGTGGAGCTGGCCTGGCGGGCGCGCCGCGCGGCCGGGCTGGGCGTGACGGGGACGGCGGGGCTGGGGCTCGATTGGGGTGCCATCATCGCGCGGAAGAACCGCCTGGTGGCGGAGTGGTCGGCCGGGAAGGACACGGGCTTCGAGCGGCAGGGGATCGCGGTTCTCCGCGGCCGCGCGACGTTCCGCGGGCCGCGCGAGCTCGACGTCGCCGGGCGCCGGGTCACGGCCGAGCGCGTCATCATCGCGACCGGCTCCTCCCCGGCCCGGCCGCCGATCCCCGGGATCGAGCACGCCATGACGAGCGACGAGTTGCTCGACCACGCCACCCTGCCGGCGCGGATGGTGGTGGTCGGCGGCGGCTACATCGGGATGGAGCTCGGCTTCGCCTTTGCGCGGGCCGGGACGCGCGTCACCGTGCTCCAGTCGGGGCCGCACGTCCTGCCGGCCCTGGACGACGAGATCCGCGAGGCGCTGCTCGCGATCGCCCGGGACGCCGGGCTCGAGGTCCGGACGGGGGCGCGCGTCACGCGGATCGGCGCCGACCGCACGGTCGAGGCGGAGGTCGGGGGGCGCGCCGAGCGGTTCCCGGGCGACGTCGTCCTGGTGGCGACCGGCCGCCCCCCGAACACCGCCGGCCTCGGCCTCGAGGCCGCCGGCGTGGCGGTGGAGCGGGGCGGGGTGAAGGTCAACGAGTTCCGCCAGTCACCCACGGCCGCGCATGTGTACGCCGCGGGCGACGTCACGGGCCAGCACCAGCACACCCCCGTCGCCTGGTACGAGGGCCGCCTCGTCGCGGAGAACGCGCTCCGAGGCAACCAGCGCGCGGTGGACCTCCGGTGGTTCCCCACGGCCGTCTTCACGATCCCGGCGATCGGGCAGGTCGGGCTCACGGAGGCCGAGGCGCGGCGGCAGGGGCTCGAGGTCTCAGTAAGCCGGGTCCCCTTCGAGGACAGCACCGCGGCGGCGGTGCGGGAGGAAACCGAGGGCCTCGTCAAGGTGGTGGCCGAGGCGTCGACCGGGCGGCTCCTTGGGGCCCACATTCTCGGTCCGGGGGCCGAGGACCTGATCCACGTCGCTTCGGCCGCCATGCGCGGGGGGCTCACGCGCCAGGATCTCGCCGCGATGCACTACGTCTTCCCGACGCTCGCCGGCTCCATCTTCGACGCGATGTGGGAGTAGGCCCGGGCTCCGGGCCCGTTTCTCAGTCGTCTTCCGCAACTCTGGGAATTGCGGGCGATCGCGGTCGAGCTCGCGGCTCCGACACCCAAATCACGGCCCGGGGTGAGCCGAGAGGGGCTCGATCCTCGGTGGGCAGCCTGGCCCTACTCCGCGAACGCGCGCTCGATGCACTCGGCCAGCAGCTCGGCCACGCGCCGGTCGCCTGCCTCGGCGAGATGGATGCCATCGGCCCGGAAGTAGGAGGACCGCACCACCGCGTCGCTCTCGAGGTCGGCGGCAATATCGCATAGCGTCGCGGGCGTGGCCGCCGCCGCGGCGCGTGTCGCCTCGACATAGGCCTGATGGAGAGGCACCAGCTCATCCAGTCGCCGGAGGTGACGCAGCGCGAGATACTCCGGCTCCCGCCCCCGCACATGATTCGACGGCGCGGTGAGGAGGATCACCCGGGCCCCGGCCGCCGCACCGAGCCGCGCCATCGTCTCGAGGTTCGAGCGATAGCGACTGAGGCTCACCCGATTCGGTCGCGCGGGATCTGCCGCCAGCACCATCCTGGTCTTTTTCACAAGCTGGACCAGCCTCAACCGGTCGGCGACCGAGGTGAGGCGGCGCAACTCGGGATCGGGCGGGCCGAGCGCAATCCAGTGGTCGTTCCAGCCGTAATAGATGGTGATGACCTTCGGCTTGAGGGCAAGGACGTCGCGCGTCAGCTGAGCCAGCCCCTGCTCGGATGACCACCCGCCGACCCCGAGCGAGACGCCGCTCGCCAGCGCTGGACGCCGTGTGTGCAGGAGCTGGATCGTCTGCTGCGGATACGTCCCGAACTCGGTGACGGAGTCACCCATGAAGACGACGCCGGGAGGCGCCTTTCTGGCCATCTCCAGCCTCTCGGCGTAGTCCTCGGGGACCCAGAACAGATCCGGGTCGTCCTCATAGTGCTCCTCCAGCTCCTCCGGGTCAGGCCAGCCGAACTCGACCCGCGGGTAGAGGTGAAACTCGAAGCGGGCGGCGCGCAGGGTCAGCTCGCCCACCAGGAGCGCGGCAATCGTGGCGGTGGCCCCGACCACCGCTTTCAGCATGCACGAACGCGATCCGATGCCCAGCGCCCGGCCACCGTTCCGCCTCCAACCGGCATGTCGCCAGTGTGAAACGAAGCCGCGGCGCCGGCAACTTCTTTGAGCAGGCGCCGGCCTCTCTCGGGATCGGGAACCGGGACGGCGCCGCACGCGCGCGGCTTCCGGCCCTTCGCGCGTGGCGGGCGCCTCCGCTCGGCCCAGAGCCGCTCCGCTCCCCCGGGCGCCCCACCGGCAGCGCGTCAGCCGCGAAATCCGAAGATCCGGACGCGCCAGCGGGCCGCGCTCACCGCCGGCGCCGGCCCGTAGGTGAGGACCGGCCCCTTCGCCGTCACGACCTGACCGGGCGGTACGCGGTCCCGCGGGGCGCTCATCCCGTCCCACCGGTGGCGCGTGCCGCGTGGTAGCGGGCCGCGTAGCCCTCGGTGTCGCGGCCGAGCGTGTGGAGCAGAAGGAGCCAGGTGATCAGCGCCACGGCGCGCGCCCAGTCGGGCTGGAGGAAGCGGCGGCCGGAGGACCGGACGCGCCGGCCCCGCAGGAGGACCGTGCGCCCCTCCCGCCGCATCGCCTGGGAGAAGACGAGGTCCTCGAAGAGGCGCCGTCGCGGGAAGCCGCCGATCCGCTCGAACACCTCGCGCCGCACGAAGATGCCCTGGTCGCCGTAGAAGTTGCCGGTCAGGCGGCAGCGCACGCGATTCAGGGCGGCGATCGCGCGGAGCTGCCGGCGGCCCTCGCGGAACTCGAAATCGAACGCGCCCCCGACGACCCCCGGGTCGCCGAGGGTGGCGTCGATCGCGGCCACGTAGTCCGCCGGCGGCAGCGTGTCGGCGTGCAGGAACAGGAGGGCGGCGCCCCGGGCGGCGCGGGCCCCGGCGTTGAGGAGCCCGGCGCGGCTCGCGTCGCTGGCGAGGATCAGGCGCGCCCGGCGGCGCGCGATCGCGGCCGTGCCGTCCGTCGAGCCGCCGACCGCCACGATGACCTCGCCCGCGCCCGGCGGCGTGCACGCCGCCAGGTGGGTGAGCGTCTCGCCGAGGCACATCGCCTCGTTTCGCGCGGGGATGACGACGCTGATCACGGCTGGGCCGGCCCGTCCGGCGATGCCCCCCGGCGGATCGCGGCCTCCCGCAGCGCGCCGAGCGCCTCGATGATCCCGCGCCGCTCGAAGTACCCCGCCAGCGGCTGCCAGGTCGAGGGGATCGACCCGATCGCGTAGACGATCAGCGTGGCGCCGTCCTCGGCGACGAGCTGCCACGAGCCCCAGGTGTCCTCGAAGACGTCGTTCTCCCGCGTGGGGTCCAGGCGCCACGTGGTCGTGCGCGCGTCGGCGCGGATCTCGTAGCGGGTGTGGTAGCGGAAGGTGAACGGGCCGAACTTGCCGTCGGTCCGGAGCAGCCACATCCCCGACTGCTCCTCGAGCACCCCCACCGTCCGGAGGCCCGAGAAAATCTCGGGGTAGCGCCGCGGCATGGTCAGGATCGTCCAGATCGGCTCCGGCCCCGTCGGGACCCGGACGAAGGCCACGCCACCCCGCGCGCCGGGGACCACGGCGCCGTTGCGGGGCGCGGCGCCCGCGCGGAAGACCACCTCGCCCCGCGTGAGACGCTGCCGCTCCTCGGGCGAGGGCACCGTCTCCGCGGCCGCGACGGCTGCGCCGGGACCGAGCGCCAGCGCGAGGAGGAGGGCAGGGAGGCCCCGGCGCATCAGGACTCACCCGGGCGGAGGGGCTGCAGCGTCCCTTCGGCCTGGGGGAGAGCGGACCGCCGCCGGCCCCGCCGCGCGCGGCCGAGCGCCGTCACGAAGATCGCGTCCCTGCCGGCGGCGTCCGGGGAGAAGAAGCGGACGACGTCGTCGTCGTAGAACGTCAGGCCGGACGCGCCGAGGCCGAGCGCGTAGGCTGCGAGGTACATCCGCCCGCCGAGCAAGCCGGCCGCCAGGTTGACGGCGCGGTAGCCGCGGTTGCCGTAGCGCTCGAGCACGGGTCGGAGGTCCGAGAGGAAGAAGACGACCGCGCTCGCGTCCGCCCCGATGGCCTGCTCGAGGCAGAGGTAGCCGCCCTCGTTGCGGAACTCGCCCGCCCGCAGCGTGCGGAGCCCGCGGCGGACCGGGTCGAGGCGGTAGGCGCCGGACGGGAGGCCGTCGACCGCGTGGACGAGCAGGTAGCAGTCGACGAGCGGCGCCCCCGGGCCGCCGCCGTCGAGCGGGAGGTCGCGGACGGCGGCGTCGAGGATCGTCGCGAGGTCGGCGACGCCGATCGGCTCCCGCGCGAAGACGCGAGTCGAGCCACGGCGGAGGATCACCTCGCCGAGCGGCGCCCGCGCGGGCGCCGGGGCGGGCTCGAGCGGGCGGTCGGGCGGCTCGCGGTCAGCGCGAGGACCGAGCGGGCCCGCCCACGCGCGCGCCACTGTCCCGGAGTCGAGCGTCGAGCCGTGGTAGGCCCGGCGCACCAGCGGGTAGTCCACCTCGCGCGCGGACAGCGGGACCGTTCGGAGATCCAGGGGCTCGAGGGGCGGTGCCGCCGGCGGGACCGGCGCCCCCTCGCCGAGCGGGACCAGGGCGAGGCTGGCCTCGCGGGCGTCGTCGAGCCCGAGGAGGCGGTTCACCTCGGCGTCGGCGAAGGCGAGGAGGATCGAGGCCGGGAGATCCGCGGCCGCCGCCGCGGCGAGGAGGTTCGCGAGGAGCGTGCCCGAGTCCCAGAAGAAGTGGCGGTAGGCCCGCGCCTCGTACTTCCAGGTGTTCCGCCAGTAGATCGCGGAGAGGACCAGCGTCGCCGGAGCCCCGCGCACGCCGTCCGGCCGACTCGCCGCTTCCGCGAGCATCCTGCGCCAGTCGCCACCGCGGAGCCGGCGGAGCGTGAAGTCGCCGGGGCAGAAGTGGTAGACGCCGGGCTCGAGCCCCGCCACCGCGCCCGCGACGACGTAGACCTCGACCTCGTAAAGGGCGCCGGTCGAGGCCGCCGCGCGGAAGTGGAACGCCTCGCCGTCCGGGTAGACCCGCTTCTTGGTCAGCCCCGCGCTGAAGAAGAGGAGCTGCGCGAGGGCGGGGAGGTCGAGGCGGCCGTGGCCGGGCGCCGCGCGGACGCGCGCGACGGCGTCCAGCGCGGGCAGGGCCGGGGCCCCGACCTCGCGCGGGAGCGGGACCGCCGGGGCGTCCGGGTAGACCTTGAAGGGGAACGGCCGGTTCGCCCAGTCGAGGGAGCGCCCCCCCGAGCGAACGCTCTCCCACGAGTGCTTGGTCGCGTCGTGGTAGGCCCGGGCGCCGACGACCTCCGCCCCCGCGGGCCCGGGCGGCCTCACCCGCCGAGGGCCGCCTGGGCCTTCGCCGCGTTCGCGACGGAGAGGACGACGAGCGCGGGCCCAGCGCCCTGCGTCGTCGCGTAGGCGCACTTGACGTTGACCCGGGCGCGGCCGAGCTTCTCGGCGACCTCGGCGAGGGCGCCGGGCCGGTTGTCGAGGGTCAGGGTGACCGCCTCCTCCTGGCCGGGCCGGAACTTCGCGGCCCGGAGCGCCTCCACGGCGCGCTGCGGGTTGTCCACGAGCAACCGGATCTTCCCGCGTCCGCCGCTCCCCTCCGCGGCGCACACGGCGGTGATGTTGACGCCGGCCCGGGCGAGGGTGCCGGCGATCTGGGCGAGCACGCCGGGCTTCGAGGCCAGGGTCAGGGTGATCTGGGTGGTCTTCGGCATGGCTGTCCCTCCGTGTCAGGGGGTGGGCCGGAGAGGCCGGGGGCGGCGCGGGCGGGGCGGCTCGCGGCGGACCGCGGCGACGGCGGCCCGGGACGTCTGGTGAAACGCCGTCGGGTCGTGGTCAAGCTTGCCACCGACCGGGGCGCCGCACTCCTGGCAGATGTAGTCGTACTTGTTCCCCGTGGGGAGGACGAGGAGGAGCTTCTTCCGCACGGTGACGGGGCGCCGGCACCGCGGGCAGAAGAGGGTCGTCGCTTCGAACTCGCCGTAGGCGTCTGGCACGGCCGGCCCTTCGCGTCTATTCTAGCCGAAGCGCCAGACTGGCGGGGAAGGGGGGTGATCCCGGTGAGCACGCTGGACTGCCCGGCCTGTAGCGGCGCGTGGCCGGCGCCGGAGCAGCGGATCGCCGATCTCGGGCTCGCCGTCGCCTACCTCCACGACGACCAGTTCTTCCCCGGCTGGACGCTGCTGGTGCTGAAACGCCACGCGACGGAGCTGTTCCAGCTCACTCGGGAGGAGCGCGGGCGGCTCGTCGAGGAGGTGAGCGCCGTCGCCGAGGCCCTGGCCGCGACGCTGGGCGCCCGGAAGGTCAACTACGAGCTCCTCGGCAACCAGATCGCCCACATCCACTGGCACGTGATCCCGCGGCTCCCGGACGATCCGGCGCCGCGCGAGCCCGTGTGGGGCCTCCGACACGAGCCCAGGCGGCTCACGCCGGACGAGCGCCGTCAGCGGATCACCGCCCTCCAGGCCCGCCTCCGCCCGCCCGCGTAGCCCTGGCGCGACGGGAGACGTTCGGTCAGGGCTGTCCTCCGATCCTCGGCAGCTTGGGCGGCTCGTAGTGGATCGCCGTCCGAGACTGGTACCAGTAGTACGAGGCCGCGCCGAAGACGAGCAGGATGGCGACGATCAGGCCCGCGATCATGAACATCTGGCCGGTCGAGAGCCCGGCCCCCTGCTTCTTCAACGGCCGCTCGGGCAGGAGCATCTCCGCCATCGTGGCCGGCGCGAAGTGCACCATCGCCGGGTGGACGCCGATCTGCCGGATCTTCTGGCGGGCGACCTCCGCGTCCTCCTCCGTCAGCGCGAGAAAGGTCGCGAAGTCGCCCCGCAGGAGCCCCTCCTGCACCTCGCTGAGATCGTGCGCGGGCGCCCGCTCGCAGACCCAGCGCGCCACGCGGTAGCGCAGGCGCTCGTCCACGATCGACCGGAAGGAGAGCGCGTACGCCTGCTTCGTCCCCGGGGCCGGCTTCGGCGGCGCGGGGGCCGCGGTCGCAGGGCCCGGCGCGGCGCCGGGAGGCGCCGCCGGGACAGGCCGGGCGCCGCCGGGCGCCCCGGCGCGCGCGGCGGCGGGCCCTGGCGCGGCGGGCGCCGCCGGGCGAACCGTGACGCCCCCGTCGCCCGGGGCGACCGAGCGGAGCCGCGTGCCGCAGCCCAGGCAGAAGATGCTCTCGTCCGGGATCGTCTTCTGGCACTTCGGGCAGACCATCTTCCCTCGGAGGGGGGCTACGCCCCCCTTTGTTTCGGGGGGCCGAACCTCCCCCCAGGATCGATTGCGCGGGCAAAGCCCGCGCTCGGAGCGCTTCGTTCAGGAGCGCGCGGACGCGTCAACCCTGTCCTCGCATCTTCAGCGGCGGCCTAAAGCCGGGCCTCGACCGCGCCGATCGCCGCGTCCAGGGCGCTCACGATCTCGTCCGCCTGCTCCCGCGTGAGGATGAGCGGCGGCGTGAGCTTCATGTGGTCGCCCAGGACGCCGTCCACCGAACCCGTCCCCGGGTAGGTCACGAGACCCCGGTCGAGCGCCTCCAGCGCGATCGCCCGCGCGACCTCGCGCTCCGCCGGGAAGGGGGCGCGCGTCGTCCGGTCCGCGACGAACTCGAGCCCGACCATGAGGCCCAGCCCCCGGACGTCGCCGACGATCGGGTGCTTCGGCAGGAGCCCCTGGAGCCCGCGGAGGAGGTGGGCGCCGACCTCCCGGGCGTTCCGGACGAGGTCGTGCTCGTGGATGTAGCGGAGCACCGCGAGGCCGGCCGCGGCGGCCACGGGGTGGCCGGTGTAGGTGTGGCCGCCGACGAAGTTCGAGTTGTTCCGCTCGAACGCGGCGATGATCTCGTCCCGCACGATGACGGCGCCGAGCGCGATGTAGCCGCCCGAGATCCCCTTGGCGGTCGCGATCATGTCGGGGACGACGCCCCAGTGGTCCACGGCGAAGTTCGCCCCGGTGCGCCCGAACCCGGTCATCACCTCGTCGGCGATGAACAGGATCTCGTACCGGTCGCAGATCTCGCGGATCTTCGGGAAGTACTCGGGGACCGGCGGCACCGCGCCGAGCGTCGCCCCGACCACCGGCTCGGCGATGAAGGCGGCCACGTTCTCCGGCCCCTGCATGCGGACCAGGCGCTCGAGGTAGTCGGCGCAGTAGGTGTCGCACGCCGGGTAGGTCAGCTTGAAGTGGCAGCGGTAGCAGTACATCGGCGGGAGGTGGTTCCCCTCCTGGAGCATCGGCAGGTACTTCCGGCGGCGAATCGTGTGGCCGCCGAAGCCGAGCGACCCAAAGAGGTTCCCGTGGAACGACTGCCAGCGGCCGATGACGATCGCCTTCCCGGGCTTGCCGCGCTCGAGCCAGTACTGCCGCGCGAGCTTGGCCGCGTTCTCCGTCGCCTCGGAGCCCCCGGAGACGAGCCAGACCTTGTTCAGGTCGCCCGGGGCGAACTTCGCGATCGCCTCGGCCAGGGCGGGGAGGGGCTCGCTCGTGAACAGGTGCATCGGGACGAAGGCCACCTTGCGCGCCTGGGCGGCCATCGCGTCGGCGACCTCCCGGACCCCGTGGCCGATCGAGGTGACGGCGGAGGCGCCGCCCGAGCCGTCGAGGTAGCGCTTGCCGCCGGCGTCCCAGAGGTAGACGCCCTCCCCGCGGACGATCACGGGGTAGTCGCGCTGGAGGTCGCGGTAGAGGACGCTGGACTGGATCAGCGGCTTGCTCATGGATCGCCTCCGGGCTCGGGCTCGGGCTCACGCGGCGGGCCGCCGCCGGTGGAAGGTAGGATACGGCGGCCCGCCCGGGGAAATCAATGCGGCCGGGGTGTATCCGGGCTCCGGGGTCCGGCCGCGAGGCAGGGCATCGTGGCCTCCCTCATCCTGCCTTCTCGCGCCTTCCGATCCATCCCTCGAGGACCTGGTAGATCGCCCGCGCCGTGATCTGGCTGCCGTAGGGCGTGAGGTGGCACTGGTCAAAAAAGAGCTTCCCGGCGTCCTTGTTGTTCTTTTGGTACTCCGCCCGGAGCAGCGGCAACAGATCGAGGTAAGGGATCCGAAGGTCCGCCGCGATGCCGCCCAGGCGCCGCTGGGGCTCATCAAAGAGAGGCCCGGCTTCGACCTGGTGGCGAACGGGAAACGCGACGATCACCGGCTGGAACCGGTGGGCTCGGGCCAGCCGCGCGAATTCCTCCACGAGGAGCTTCTGCTTTTCCCAGACGCGGGGGCTGAAGGCGCCGCCCCAGTCGTCGAAGCTCTTGAGCACAGCCTGGTTGAACCGAGCGGCGATGGGATCGGGTTCTCGATCCCTCGGAATGAACGGCGAGTTGGCCTCGAATTCCTTTCGCCACGCCTGAAGCTCGGGCGATTTCAACATGGCGCCACTGGCTTCGGCCTGGGAGACCAGTGGCAGGGCCGCGACGAGGTTGACCACCCTGTAGGCCAGCCAGCTGCGCTTCAGCGGGCCCGGCAGCCGGATGGCATAGATCCCGGGAGATTCCTGAAAATCGTTCAGGTAATACCCCAGGACCACCACATCGGGCTCGATGGACAGTCCGGTCTCGTTCAAGACGGCCAACTCGGCATCCATGCCAAGGCCCTGGACCGCCGCATTGACGGTTTCCCACACTTTCCCGTTCTCCCGAGCCAGCTTCTCCACCAGACGAACGAAGGTCAGCTCGTCGTTCAGCCACAAGCCGAAGGTGATGGAATCCCCCAGGAAGAGAATCCGGGGTCCCCGCTTGGGGCCGATCTCCCGATCCCGATACCCGAGGGAATTGGTCTTGTAGACCACTTTGGTATTCGGGCTCGAGGGAGGGTCTTCGATGACCACTTCGATGTTGGGACGGTGACGGCGTCCCCGTGGCGTGTCCACGAGCAGGGTCTTCTCCCCATCGGGAAGCGAGATGCGTCCTTCCTCGAAATACACCTTGGGCGGTGGTTCGAGGGCAACCCGGGCGATCACTTCCCCCAGGATCGCGGCCATGAGGCAGCCCAGGACGACGAGAGTGCCATTCAGGGCACCTTCCCTGATGTCTCTGGCCACGGAGAACGCCAGGATGAGGCTCAGGAGGAGGACGAGGGCCGCCAGCGCGAGGGTCGCCGCGCCCGGGCTCGATGCCTCCCAGGTCATTCCGAGCACCGTGACCCGGTTGCCGCCGGCGAGGAAGAGGGCCAGGTGGATCGTCAGGAGCGCGATCACGAGGTCGAGCGCCGCCAGTGCCACGGCGCGAGGCCAGCGTGATGGGGGCGGCCCCAGGCGGCTCAGCCCGGCGAAGACTGCGAGGAAGAGCCACGGGAGCGCCAGGGACAGCCAGCGAGGCTGCAAGGGCACCGCGCCCTGCCGGGCGAGCTCCCAGGCAAGCCACGTCACGAGCAGCGCGGCCACCGGTCCGCTGGCGTGCCGGAGCGCAGCGGTCCCGTTCCGGGGGCGCCGGCGCCCCAGCGTGCCGGGCAGCAGGACCACGAAGCTCCCGGCCAGCAGCGCCAGACTCGTCGGCGGCGGCCCCGGCAGCGAGAGGTGGGCGGCTTCGAGCGTCCTTGCCTCGTTCAGGAGCCGAATCCGCTTCCACATCACCCAGGAACCGGCCTCGTTGGTGAGGGTGAGGGACCAGGGGCCCGACCGCGGGGCAGCCGGGATCCCGACCCGGTACCGGTGGCGCGTGCCCCGCTCTTTGTGCGGGGGCGGCAACCCCGTGCCTGGCCTGGTCTGGATCCGCCGCGTGACGCCGTCGGTCAGAATGGCCAGGCGCGGCGGCAGGCCCTCGTGGGTTTCAAGGGTGTGGAGCTCGAGCCGGAGCCGGCTCGCCGCTGGCTCCGCGAGGGTGAAGCGGAGCGCGTGCGCCCTGCTCCCGGCCCAGCGATCGCTCGGTCCCGGCAGCACGTACGGGATCGTGGCGCCGACCGCCGCGGGATCGACGTCCGCGTCCGGCGCCCTCCAGGTGAACCGCCCAAAGGAGGTGACGTAGTCGTCGGGTCGCAGATCAAAGACGATCCTGCGCTCGAACGCGGCCGTCGCGAACGCCGCCAGGGCGAGCACGAGGCACCCGACGCGACAGGCCGTAGGAGACAGCCCCGCGAGACGTCGGAGCCCGCCGGGTGTGCGAAGCGTCTCCACGCCGGTGCTGCTCAGCCGCGGACGGCGCACTATCCGGGCCTCCGGCGGGGAGTGGCCGGGGGTGGAGCGTTCGTCTTCGCTCGGTCCAAGGCCGGCTTCCAGTCCGCTCAGAACAGCGTGTAGGAAGACGGTCAGGAGGATCCGCGCCTGGAGGTCACCGATCCGCCGCGCGACGCGCGTCCACCCTTCCACCTCCCATGCCGCTCGCCTGGACCATGCCGATCCCCAGGGTAGCACAGGGGTCGGCGCGGGCCCGGCGCGAAGTGACGTCGTGGGGATCACGGTCGGGGCAGTTTCAGCTGTGTCTGAGCCCGTTCATCGAGGTCCACGCGGACCGCCTCGGCGCCGTGGGCGCTCACGGCGACGAGCCAGGCCTCCGCGACGCGGTGGCCGGCGGCGGCGAGCGCCCGGCCGTACGCCGCGAGCTGGGCGCGGGCGGCGTCGTCGGCCGGGGCGAGCTTGACCTCCACGACCACCAGGCCCCCGGCCTCCTCGAAGACCAGGTCCACGACCCCCTCGACGAGCTGGCCGTCCACCACCGCCGCCACCGGCACCTCATGCCACGCGCGCCGGGCCCGCGCCGCCCGCCGGTACACGGGCGACGCGAGGGCGTGGGCGACGAGCCGGCGCGCCAGGGCGACGGGCTCGCCCGACTCCCCGAGTCGGGCGGCGGCGCGGACCACGGCGACCGCCGGATCCGGCGCGGCGAGGTCGGCGAGCGCGAGCGCGGCGTGGGCGAGGGCCCCGAGCCGCACGCCGTCGCCGCGCTCGGCGCGCCCGCCCGGGCGGCTGCCCGGGTGGACGACGGGCTCCGTCCGGCTCCCCCGGGCGAGGACGGCCTCGCGCGCGGCCGTCCAGGCCTCGCGCGGCAGGAGCTCGGGCACCGCCGCCGGTGGCGGCGGGCCGGGGAGGGGCGCCGCCGGGTCCACGACGAGCCGCCGGGCCGGTCCCCAGTCGTCGAGGAGGGGCGCGCAGAAGGCCGCGAAGCCGCGGGGCTCCGCGCCGAAGAGAAGCGGCAGCACCAGGTGGTCGCGCGGGCGCGTCGTCGCGACGTAGAAGAGCCTCAGGTGCTCGGCCTCCGCCCGGCGCGTCTCGCGCTGGAGCAGCTCGGCATAGTTCTGCGTCTCGACGCCGACGTCGTCCACGGCGCCGAGCGAGCCGGCGAGGGCCGGCGCGTCCCCCCGGCGGTCCACGAGGAGGCGCGGCGTGCCGGGGCCGCGGTCCCACTCGAGGTCGGGCAGGATCACGACGGGGAACTCGAGCCCTTTGGCCGAGTGGACGGTCATGAGCCGGACGACCTCGTCGTCCTCCTCCGCCACGGTGGATTCGCTCTCCTCGTAGCCGCCCGCCCGCTGCGTCCGGAGCCACGCGACGAGCGCGCGGAATGTCTGCCGGCCCGTCCCCTCGAGCGCCCGCGCCGTGTCGAGGATCCGGAGCAGGTTCGCCACCCGCTGGTCGCCGTGGGGGTCGAGCGCGTACGTCGCCAGCACCTCGGTCTCCGCGTAGAGGGCCTCGACGACGGCCGCGGGGCTCTCGCGGACCCGGCGGGCGTGGAGGTCCCGCAGGATCGCCCAGGCCTCGGCGACCGCCGGGGGCGCATCCGCGGGCAGCGGCGCGAGGTAGGAGAAGCCGCCGCCCGCGCCGGCGTGGGCGAGCAACGCGCCGTCGGGGAGTCCGAAGAAGGGGGAGCGGAGGACAGCGACCAGGGCGACCGGGTCGTAGGGGTCTTCGATCGCCTCGAGCGCCGCCACCGCCCAGCCGACCTCGGAGCGCCCGTAGAAGTGGCGGCCGCCCACGGTGCGGTAGGGAACCCCGGCGGCGCGGAAGGCGTCCTCGTAGATCGTGGCGCCCGTGAGGGTCCGGAAGAGGCAGACGACGTCGCGGTAGCTCGCCGGGCGGGGCCCCTGAGTCCGGCGGTCGCGGACCGTCCAGGCGCCCGTGCCCACGGCGCGCGCGACGAGGCCGGCGAGCGCGGCGGCCTCCCGCGCCCGGCGCTCGTCGAGCCGCCCCTGCGGGACACGCTCGGGCGGCCACTCGAGGAGGAGCGGCCCCTCGCCCTCCGGGGCGTCGGGCGCCGGCGCGAGCGGCACGTACGGCGGCTGGTAGCGGCCGTCCTCGGGCGGCTGCATCTGGCCGTCGAACGTGTGGTTGACGGCGGCGAGGAGGCGGCGGACCGAGCGGAAGTTCGTCTCCAGCGGAAGCACGTCCCCCTGCGCGAGGAGGAGGGCCCGGGCCCGGTCGTACGTCTCGATGTCGGCGCGGCGGAAGCGGTAGATGGACTGCTTCGGATCGCCCACGAGGAAGACCCGCCCCCGCCCGAGTCGCACGGCGTCCCACGTCGTCGCGGGCGGCCCGGCGGGGTCCTCGGCGAGGAAGAAGGCGATCTCGAGCTGGAGGGGGTCGGTGTCCTGGAACTCGTCCACGAGGATCGTCCGGAACCGTCGCTGGAAGTCCCGCCGGACGTCGGGCCGGTCGCGCAGGAGGTCGCGCGTGACGGCGAGGAGGTCGTGGAAGTCGAGGAGCCCGAGCCGCCGCATCCGGGTCTCGTGGGCGCGGACGAACCCGGCGAGCCAGCGCGCGAGCGTCGCGGTGAGGTTGTGGAGGCGGAGGGCGCGTGCCTCCGTAACGCGCGCGGCCAGCCCGGCGAGCGCCGTGCGGGTCTCCGCGAGGCGCTCGCGCCCCCAGGCGCGCTGGGTACCGAGCTTCGGCGCGGACCGGAAGGGCAGCTCGGTCAGGAGGGCGGTGATCTGCTCGGCTTCCGGCAGGGGGTCGGTCTGGCGCACCCACGCGACGAGCTCCTCGAGATAGCCGACCAGCGTGTCCTGCGCCGCGCGGGCCGCCTCGGGCGCGTCGGCGAGGAGGCCCGCGAGGCGCGCCCGGACGTCGCGGTTCAGCTCGCCGAAGGCCTCGGGGACCGGCGCCGGGAGGCCCGCCAGGAGGTCCCGCTCGGCGGCGAGGGTGCGCCCCAGGTCCTGGAGGGTCTCGACGGGGATGCCGAGGGCGACCGCCTCCGCGAGCGCGGGCGGGGCGTCGGCGACGGCGCCGTCGAGCCACCGCTCCCACGTCTCGTCGAAGAGGAGCGCGGCGGTCAGGGGGTCCGCGACGGCGAACCCGGGGTCCACGCCCGCCTCGACCGGCCGCTCCCGCAGGAGGTCCGCGCAGAAGCCGTGGATCGTGCGGATCGGGGCCAGCTCGAGGGCGGCCAGCGCCGCGTCGAGCTTCGCGCGCGTCTCCCCGTCGGCTCCGCGCCGCGCGCCCTCGATCGCCTCGCGGATGCGGAGGCGGAGGTCGGCGGCCGCCTTCTCGGTGAACGTGATCGCGACGATCTCGGGCAGGCGCGCGCGCCCGCTGCAGACCCACGCCAGGATGCGCGCGACGAGGAGCGTCGTCTTCCCGCTGCCGGCGGAGGCCTCGACGAGGAGCGGGGTGTCGAGGTCGGTCTCGGCGCGCTCGCGGGCGGCCGCGTCAGGGAGCATCATTCAAGACCCCCCGCACCCCCGCCCCCTCTCGACCAGTTCGCCGGGACGGCTCGGGCATGCGCCCTCGCGATGTCCCGTCCCTCCGGTGGCCTTCGGGGGGAGGGGAGGCGCGGCCTCCCGGCGTCTCACTCGATTTCCTCGAGGCGGGCGTGGGCGGCGCGGGCGGGGTCGCCGCGCTTCCGCGCGACCCACTCGATCCGCTCCCGCTCGGCCCCGCACGCGGGCTGGTAGTCGCACGCGCGGCAGGTCGCGACCGAGGGGTTCTGGACGAAGCAGCCGGCCGCGATCCCGTCCAGGATCGTCGCGAGCGCCGTGTCGAAGTCGGCGCGGCGCGCCGTCCAGTCGGCCGCCGTGAAGCGCACACGCCGGCGGCCGCCGCGCCGGGTGAGGAAGTAGTACTGCGCCTCCTCGACCCGGGCCTCGAGGCCGCGGGCGCGGGAGATGGCCTCCGCCGCGAGCCGGTAGATGGGTAGCTGGAGCGCGGTCCCGCGCGCGAGCCGCGCGCTCGCGAGCCCGCGCCCCCGGCCGCCCTTGTAGTCGATGACCCGGGCGCGGGTCCCGTCGGGGGAGAGGTCGAGGCGGTCGAGCCGCCCGCGGAAGGCGATCGCGCGGCGATCCGCGAGCGTGTACGCGACTGCGGGTTCGGCCTCGCCCGTGCCGAACGCGACCTCGAAGCCGGTCGGGACCCACGCGCCGGCCTCCCGCGCCTCCGCCTCGACGTGGGCGGCGAGATCCAGGAGGAGCCGCGCGCGCTCGCCGCGCCAGAACGGGGCGAGACCGGTGTCGGGGAAGCGGGCCTCGGCGCGCTCGAGCGCGACCTCGAGGTGGCGGCGCGCCTCGGCCACGGTCTCCGGCCGGAGGGGGAGCAGGCCCGCCTCGCCGCAGGCGGCGTAGACGTCGGCGAGGACCGCGTGGAGGAGGCGCCCGCGGTCCGCCGGGCGGAGCGTCGGGAGACGCTCGGGCTCGCGCGGCGGGCGGATGCCGAGGACGTGCGCGAGGTAGTAGCGGAAGGGGCACGTCGCCCAGGCCTCGAGCGGCGTCGCCGCCACGGGCTCGGCTGCCGGGCGGTGCCACGCGGTGAGCACGGGCAGGAGGTCCGCCGGGAGCAACCCGTCCCACGCGCTCGCCCGCTCGTCCTGCTCCCGGGCCTCGAGCGCCGCGCGGCCCCGCGCGGCCCGCGGCAGGAGCGCGAGACCCGCGGCGCGTCCCACCGTCCCGGCGGCGCGCGCCCGGGTCGCCTGAGCGAGGAGCCACTCGCGCCGGTCGATGGGGGCGGCGACGGCGTCGGGGGGCGCGGGGACGAGGGGGACCCGGCGGAGCGGCGGGAACTCGGTCTCGAACCGGGAGAAGTCGTACGCCGTCCCCGTCGCCGCCTCCGCGAGCCTGAGGAGGAAGGCGGACGGCACGCGCGGGCGGCCCGACTGGACGTCCACGCGGGGGTAGGTGAGCACCAGGCGGTCGGTCGCGGCCGCCGCCGCCAGGCGGAAGGCCAGCCGCTCCTCGGCCGTCCGGTCGCGGGCGAGGGAGAGCCCCGGCCGGCCGGCCGCGACCTGCGCGTGGAGGAGCCGGCGCTCGTCGTCGCCGAGGATCGGGTCCCCGCGGGGCGGCGCGGGGAAGCCCTGCTCGACGAGGCCCGGGATCGCGCAGAGGCGGAACGGGAGGCCGAGCGCCTGGTGGAGTTCGCCGACGAACACCTTGCCCTGCCGCGCCTCGGGCCCGGGCTCTGCCGGTGCGGCGAGCGCCGCGTCGAGGAGCTCGCCGAATTCCTCGAGGCTGAGCGGAGTCTCGAGCGGCGCCAGCGCCTCGAACCCGGCGAGGAGGGCGGCGACCTGCTCCCCGTCTGTCATCTGGTCGCGACATTGTCCATCTGCTCGCGGCGCCTTCGGCCTGCGGCCTCCGGGCCGCCGCTCGCTTCTGGGGCCTGCGGCCTCCGGGACGTCGCTCCCTTCTTGGTCCCGCTCGCAGAGCCGGAGGAACGCCTGGAGGAGCCGCCGGGCGAACGTGGCGGCCGGCGCCGTGTCCGGGAGCCGACCGACAGTCTCGAGCAGCGTGCCGACGACGCGCCCGAGGGCCTCGACGGCGGCGGCCTCGGGCGCGGGGAGCGGTGCGTCCTCCTCGTCCGCGCCCCTGGCCGGCGCGGCGCCGCGCTCGCGCGTCCGGTGGCGAAGCCAGCCGAGGCCGCGACGCCAGTCGGCTCCGCCGCCGACGATCCGGGCCTCGCGCGAGAGCCGGTCCCACTCGGCCGGCTCGACCTCCTCCGGCTCCCGGAGGCGCGCCGTCGCCAGGAACTCGACGACGGCGGCGCGGGAGAGGTCCGCCTGGCGCGCGGCGAGAAGGAGTCGCACGCCCCGTCCCGCGCGGGTGTCGCCGAGCCGCGGCGCGACGCCCCACGTGTACGGGATGCCGGCGGCCCCGAACGCGTCCCGGATCGCGCTCCGGTAGAGCTCCGGGTGGCGGACGAGGAGGCCCATCGCCTCGAAGGCCACGCCGGCGGCCGCGGCCGCGAGCATCCGGCGGGCGATCTCGCGCACCTCGCGTTCCTCGCCGGGGGCGGCGACGACCTCGAGGCTGGACGTGTCGGGCGTCGCGTCCGTCCCGGTCGCGGCGGGCCACTCGTGAAAGAGTCGAGCGGCCAGCGCCCGGGGCCCGACCGGTGGCGGACCCTCGGCGCGGGCGACGCGGAAGCCCTCCGCCTCGAGCCAGGCGAGGAGCCCCTCGATCGGCTCGAAGGGCGGCCCGGGCTCGGCCGGGACGAAACAGACCGTGTCGAGCCACGCGGTCACGGCCCGGAGCAGGGCACGCTCGACCGCGTTCCACTCCGTGAAGCCGTAGACGCCGAGGCCCACCGGGCCCGCGAGGGCGGGCGCCTCGGCGGCGCGCGCGGCGGCGGCCCAGAGGAGGTCCGTGGGATGCGCGAAGCCGGCCGCGGCGACGGTGGCGTCGGCCCGCCGGACGATCCCGGCGAGCTCGCGGAGCTTTCGCCCGCTCGCCGGCTCGGCGACGGCCGCGGCTGCCTCGAGGTCCTCCGGCCGGACCCCGGCGGTGCGCAGCTCGGCGAGCGTGGCGGCGAGCGCCGGCGGGAAGCGGCGCGCCTCCCGCACGGCGGCGAAGTAGCCGTCGTCCGGCACGGCCTCGCGGAGCCCCTGTCTCAGGACGAGCAGGTCGCCCGCCGGCGGTAAGCGGCGCCGGCCCTCGCCGAGAATCCGCTCCGCGAGGTCGGTGAACGTCAGCACGTGCACGTTGACGGCGCCGCCGGCGTGCGCCGCGAGGCGGACGAGGTGCAGGCCGAGGAAGCGCGACGGGACGAGGAGCCAGACGGCGCGGAGGGGATCCCGGGCGCGGAAGCGCCCGAGCGCCTCGAGCCACCGCGCCTCGAGGCTCGGCTGAAAAGGCCCGGTCCAGGCGAGTCGCTCGGCGGGGTGCGGGCTCGGGCTCAGCGGGAGCTGGGTCGAAGCGGGCGGACGGCGTCGGCGGGAAGCCACCCGGCTCCCGGGTCAGCGGCTAGGGGTCTGTCCCGGTAAACCGGGCGACTCGCTTGAGCAAAACCGCGCGGCTCATGTGTTCCGCTCCGAGCGGCGTCTTTGCCGCCGCCTCCTGGGGGAGGTCTCGGAGGGGGCCGTCGAGGCCCCCTCCGAATGGTCTAGGGCGACGCTGCCTTGATCAGGGCCGGCAGCTCCTGGAGCCACTCCGCGAGCGGCCGCTCGGCGTCCACGACGATCTCGAGCTTGCCGCTCGGCAGCCGGCGCACGCGACCGGGGCGCCCGGGAGTGAGCGGGATCACGAGCGCCTCGCGCGAGATGCCGAGCGCGTCCGTGACGCCGAAGATCGCCTCGATCTCCCGGAGCGTGACGGCCTGGAGGGGCATCGCGTCGCTCACCGTGCCGTCGCGCGCGGCCCCGATGCCCGCCGCGCCTTCGGCGGCCCGCCGGGGAGCGCGCGCTGGAGCGCGTCGAACCAAATGCCCGCCATCACCGCGTACCCCTGCGCGTTCGGGTGGAGCGGGTCGCCCTCCGCGTCCCCGAAGAGGCTCGGGTCGTTCATCCCGTCGTGGATCTCCGCGAGCACCACGCGCTCGGCGCGCGCCATCGAGCGGATCATCGCGTTGGCCTCGTCGATGACGCCCTGGACGATCGCGGGGTTGCTGAACGAGCGGAAGTTGGGCGGGATGGTCGCGAGGACGGGGATGGTCTGGTTCCCGCGCGCCGTCTGCACCATCTGCTGGAGGTTGGCGACGATGAAGGCGGGATCATCCGCGACGCCCGCGTTGTTCGTGCCCTCCAGGATGAGGACGGACCCCGGGTGGTCCGCCCCCAGGACCCCCGGCAGCCGCGCGGCGCCCTGTTCGACGCGCTCCCCGCCGAGCCCGCGGTTGTTCACGCGCCAGTTGGGGTCGCCCCCCCGCAACATGCTCTGGAGGATGCTCGGGTAGCTCCCGCCGTTCCCCTCCGTGATGCTGTCGCCGAAGGCATCCGCGAGCAAGGGGTTGTTCGCCCCGAAGTCGAAGTCTGCCGGCGTCGCGGCGCTCGACCCGGACGAGGTCGAGCTCCCGCCGCCGCATCCGGCGCTCCCGAGCGCGGCCAAGAGGGTGAGCGCGGCCGCCAGCCTCCCCGCGCCGCGCCGCGACAGGGAACGGCCCGGGCCGCTCACCGGCGCGCCGCCGGCTTCCCCGACTTCGTGGACCGGGTCGTCCCGCCGCCCCTGGCCCTCTCCGCCGCCGGTCCGGTCGGAATCGCGCGCCGCATCGCGTCGAACCAGATGCCCGCCATGACCTGGTAGCCGCGCTCGTTCGCACGAAGATGAGGCCGATCCGGGCCCACGCGCGGCCCTGGGGGTTCCGGGTCATGAGGTCGCCTCCCGGGAGATGATCTCGCGGATGATGTAGACGGGCTTCCGCTGGGATTCGTGGTAGGTGCGCACGAGCATCTCCCCGAGGAGCCCGATGCTGATGAACTGGAAGCCGACGAGGACGAGCAGGACGGCGAGGAGCAGGATCGGGCGGTTCGCGAGCCCGATGTTCTGGAACATGCGCTGGTAGGTCAGGTACGCGCCCAGCAGCGCGCCGGCGCTGCCCAGGCAGAGGCCGAGCAGCCCGAAGATCTGGATCGGGCGGGTCCCGTAGCTCATCAGGAACTTGACCGTCAGGAGATCGAGCAGGACACGAACGGTCCGGCCGAGGCCGTACTTCGACACGCCGCTCCGCCGCGGCCAGTGCCCGACCGGGAGCTCGCCGATCGTCGCCCCGACCCAGCGCGCCAGGGCGGGGAGGAACCGGTGCATCTCCCCGTAGAGGGCGATGTCCCGCAGGATCTCCCGCCGGTAGACCTTCAGTCCGCATCCGTAGTCGTGGAGGTGGACGCCGGTGATCCAGGAGATCAGGCCGTTCGCGACCCGGGAGGGGAGCCGCCGGGACCAGAACGGGTCCTGCCGCTCCCGCCGCCAGCCGCTGACGACGTCGTAGCCCTCCTTGAGCTTGTCCAGGAGCCGCGGGATGTCGGCGGGGTCGTTCTGGCGGTCGCCGTCCATCGTCACGACCAGCTCACCCCGCGCGAGGTCGAACCCCGCCGCGAGCGCCGCCGACTGGCCGAAGTTCGACCGGAGCCGGACCACCCGGAGGGCGGGGAGCCGGGTCACCGCGTCGCGGAGCCGCGCGGCCGTCCCGTCCGTGGAGCCGTCGTCCACGACGATCAGCTCGTAGGGCCGGCCGAGCCCTTCGAGGGCGTCGCGGACGCCGTCGAGGAGCGGCCCGACGTTGTCCTCCTCGTTGTAGACGGGCACGACGACCGAGATCATGCCGGCGTCGCCCCGGCGGTCCTCGACCCGCCCGGTGGTCACGACGCCTTCTCCCCCGCGGCGCGGAGCTCCCCCAGCGTCAGGTTCATGGCGCCGAGGTACACGAGCCCCACCGCGGTGATCGGGACGTAGTTGACCGCGTGGTAGACGATCGAGAGCGAGAGCGCGGTCTCCCTGGGTACCGAGAACAGCGCGAGGGCCAGGACCGTCCCCAGCTGGAAGGTGCCCACGTACCCCGGCGTGGACGGCAGCACGAGGGCGACCGCGACGATGGCCAGCATGAGGAACGCGGCGTGGGGCGGGAGGTCGAGCGAGAACGCGACGAACATCGCCTGCACGCCCGCGACGTTGATCAGCCAGATCAGCAGGGAGAGCGCGGCGACGGTCCCGAGCGCCCGCGGGTCCCCGAGGACGTCCAGGCCGAGGGCGAACGAGTCGAGGAGGCCCGCGAGCCGCGGCCGCAGGCGGGCCGGGACCGGGGCGAGGAGCACGCCGAGGCCGCGTCCCGCGCGGAGCCAGAGCAGGGCGACGAGCACGCCGAGGTAGAGGCAGAAGGAGGCGACCGCCGACCAGACGAGCCACGGCTCGGGGCGGAGGAACATCACCCCACCGACGAGGAACAGGAGCAGCGTGAAGCCGTCGAAGACCCGCTCGAGGACGATGGTCGCGAAGGAGAGCGAACTGGACAGCGACTCCGACTTTCCGAGCGCGTACGCGCGGACGAACTCGCCCATGCGGGCGGGGAGGACGTTGTTGGCCATGAAGCCGATCATCGTCACGCCGAAGAGGCGGTGGAGGCCGATCGGCTTGACGGGACGCAGGAGCACCTGCCAGCGCACGGCCGTGAGCCAGAACCGGACGAAGATGCTGGCGAGCACCGGCAGGAGCCAGCCCGCCCGCACGTCGGCCAGTGAGCCCCGTAGCTCGTCGAGGCGGACGCCGCGGGCGGCGACGTAGAGGAGCGCGAGGCTCACCGCGACGCCGAGCCACGCCTTCCAGCGCATGCGACGCGTCAGGGCTTCCGGCCGACCGCGATGAGCGACAGCCCGAGGGGCAGCGGAAGCGCGGCCTCGGCCCGGAGGAGGGGCACCAGGAGGTTCTGCAGCCGGAGCTGGAATCCGGGCACCCGCGTCCGCTGGAGCAGGACGCTGTTCAGGTACCAGCCCAGCACCCCGAGCCGGTTGAAGAACCGGGTGTGCTCGACCTCGAAGCCGGCCTCCCGGACGCGCTCGACGAGCTCGGCCCGCTCGTACCGCCGGTAGTGGTGGATCGCGCGGTCGATCGCCCCGTAGAGGCGGCGGTGCGCGGGCACGAGCAGGAGGAGCCGGCCCCCGGGGGCCAGCACCTCGTGGAGGCGCCGGAGGGCGCGCCGGTCGTCCTCGACGTGCTCGAGGACGTTGAGGCAGACGACCGTGTCGAGCCGGTGGGGCGCGAACACCGCGGGATCGAACTCCGTGAGATCGAGCGGCAGGGCCTGGACGTGCGTGTGCCGCTCGAACGTGCTCGCGAGGATGCGCAGGTACCGGGGGTTCACGTCGGTGGCGACCACGAGCTCGCGGCCGACGAGGTAGCGCGTCAGGGTCCCGATGCCGGCCCCGATTTCGAGGATGCGCTGTCCGACGTGCGGGGCGATCTGCTGGAACATCCAGTGGTTGTAGCGCTCCGCACGGCTCAGGCGGAGCAGCGTCTGGTACCCCGGGTCCACGTTGTCCTGGTCGTCCAGGAGGGCATACTTGAAGATGGTCCAGAGGGCGACGACCCCATCGGTCCAGCGGATCTTCTTGCCCTCCCAGTACCCGCGCCCCGCGTACGAGATAGGGACCTCGTAGATCCGCGCGCGCATCTTCGCGAGCTTCGCCGTGAGCTCCGGCTCGACGCCGAACCGGTTGGAGCGGATCGGGATGCTCTTGATGAGGTCCGCCCGGAAGACCTTGTAGCCGGTCTCCATGTCGGTCAGGTTCAGGTTCGTGACCGCGTTCGAGACGAGCGTGAGGAACTTGTTGGCGACGTGGTGCCAGAAGTAGAGGACGCGCCGCGGGAAGCCTGTGAAGCGGGAGCCGTAGACCGCGTCCGCCTTCCCCTCGAGGATCGGGGCGAGGAGCCTCGGGTACTCGCGGGGGTCGTACTCGAGGTCCGCGTCCTGGACGAGGACCACGTCGCCCGTGGCCTCGGCGAACCCCCGGCGGAGCGCGGCGCCCTTGCCCTGGTTCCGCGCCTGGAAGAGGATGCGGATCTCGTTCTTCTCGTCGAAGGCCCCGGCCCGGCGGGCCTCCGCCAGGTCGGCCTCGAGGCGGTGGAGGAACTCCCGCGTCCCGTCCGTCGAGCCGTCGTCCACGACGAGGATCTCCTTGGGGATGGCGACGGCCTGGACGCGGTCGAGGATCTCGGGGAGCGTGAACCGCTCGTTGTAGACGGGGATGACGACCGACAGGCGTACCGGCTGCTTCGTGTCCACCGGCGGCATTATACCAGCGGCACGCGCAGGCCGTGGGCGGATGCCAACCCCCGGCCGCGACTTCACTATTCCAGGTCGCGCTCCAGGCGGGATTCGCGGAGGAGATCCGCCGGGCGGGACGCGCCTTTTGCGGGGCGCCGGGCGCTTACGGTACGATCGGGGCGCCATGAGGGATGGCGGCTGAGCCATGGGCGACCGGACGGTCATCGCCGTCATGCCCGCCTACAACGCGGCCACGACGCTCGAGCAGACCTACCGGGACATCCCGGCGGGGAGCGTCGACGAGGTCGTCGTCGTGGACGACAGGAGCCGCGATCGCACCGTCGAGATCGCCCGCGCCCTCGGGCTGACCGTGGTCGTCCACCCCGAGAACCGAGGCTACGGGGCGAACCAGAAGACGTGCTACGACGAGGCGCGCCGGCGCGGCGCCGACATCGTCGTGATGATCCACCCGGACTACCAATACGACAGCCGGCTGACCCCGTTCCTGACGGGGTTCATCGAGGCGGGGGTCTGCGACGTGATCCTGGGCAACCGCATCCGGACGCGGCGGGAGGCGCTGGCCTGCGGGATGCCCGTGTACAAGTACCTCGCGAACCGGCTGCTCACCCTCGTCGAGAACGTGGTCCTCGGCCAGAACCTCGGCGAGTTCCACTCCGGATTCCGGGCCTACTCCCGCCGGGTCCTCGAGACGATCCCGTACCACGCCAACTCCGACGACTTCGTCTTCGACTCGCAGTTCCTCGTGCAGGCGGTCTGCTTCGGGTTCCGGCTCGGCGACGTGCCGGTGCCGGTCCGGTACATGGCGGAGGCCTCCACGATCAACTTCCGCCGGAGCGTGACGTACGGGCTCGGGACCCTCTGGACGCTCGTCCGATACCTCCTCCACCGGCTGGGCCTGCGCCGGGATCCGCTCTTCGTCGCGCGCGCGGGGCCCGAGGCGCGACCGTGAGCGCGATCGCAGGGATCCTGGAGCTGCGGGCCGGCCGCCCCGTCGCCGGGCACGTCCTCGACGCCATGGGGAAGCGGCTCGAGCCGCGCGCGCCCGACCCGGGGGGCGTGTGGCGTGAGGGTCCGGTCGGGCTCGTCGGCCGCCGGGCGCGGAGCGCCGGCGGCGACCCCCTGCCGCTCGCGAACGAGGACGGCTCGGTCCGGCTCGTCTGGGACGGCGAGATCCTGAACGGCGAGGGGCTCCGCCGGGAGCTCGAGGCCCTCGGCCACACCTTCCGCGGCCGGGATGCCGGCGAGGTCGTCGTGCGCGCGTACGAGGCGTGGGGCCCGGGGTGCGTCGAGCGGCTCCACGGCGCCTTCGCGTTCGCGCTCTGGGACGCGTCGCGGCGGCAGCTCCTCCTCGCGCGGGACCGGATCGGCGTGAGGCCGCTCTACTACGCCGAGGGTCGCGACCGCCTGCTCTTCGCCTCCGCGATCCGGGCGCTCCTCGAGCACCCGGACATGCCGCGCGCCCTCGATCTCCACGCCGCCTACCACTACGTCGGCTACGGGTTCGTGCCCGGCCCGGCCACGATCCTCCGGGGAGTCGCCAAGCTGCCTCCCGGCGCGCTCCTCACGGTCCGCGAGGGACGCGTGGAGCTCAGGCGGTACTGGGAGCTCCGCTTCGCCGGTCCGCCCCCCGACGCCGACCTTGCCCGGACGCTGCGCGACGGCGCCCGCGCAGCCGTCCGCGCGTGGATGCCCGCGACGGGCACCCCCGGCATCTTCCTCTCCGGGACCCTCGAGTCCACGGTGCTCCTGGCCCTCGCCCGAGAGGCCGCGGCGGGGCCGCTCCCGACGTTCGTCGTGGCGAGCGACGACGCGACCGCCGCCGACCGGGATGCGGCGCGGGCGGCCGCGCGCCACTACAGGACGGACCACCGCGAGATCCCGGCCCCTCCGCCCACACCGGCCCTCCTCGAGGAGGTGGCGGGGTACCTCGATGAGCCGCTCGCCGACGCCGACGCGCTCCCGCTCTTCCTCCTCTGTCGCGAGGCGCGCCGCGAAGTGGCCGTGTGCCTGTCGGCCGACGTGGCGCCGATTCCGGGAGCCGGAAGGGATCTCGCGCCGGCGGCGTCGGGCCTCGAGCGGCTCCTGCCCCGGGCGCTGGCCGCACGGCTGGCCGCGTGGCGCCGCGGGCCCGGGCCGCTCCCGGGGCCGCGGCGCATCCTGCGCCGGCTCCTCGAGGATGGCGGCGTGGAGGGGCGCGCGACCGGGCCCGGCGCGGGCCCCGCGGCGGCCGACGGCGGGGTCTTCCGCGAGGCCGCGCTGCGCGCGGAGGACCCGGAGCGGTTGCAGCCGATGCGGGACCTCCTCGGCCGGTGCGAGTCTGCGGAGCCGCGGGACCGGGACGCCTTCGTGGACGCCCGCCTCGTGCTGCCGGACTCGACGCTGGTGGCGCTGGACCACCTCTCCGTCGCCCACGGGCTCGACGTGCGCGCGCCGCTCCTCGACCACGCGCTCGTCGAGCTCGTCGCGAGGATCCCGGCCCGCCTCCGAGGCGCCGGCCGGCCGCGGCGGAGGCTCTGGCGGCGCGCGCTCGGCGGCCTCCTCCCGCCGCGCCTCGACGGCGGGCCCCGGCCGCGCCCCGCGCTCCCGCCCGAGCGGTGGCTCCGCCACGAGTTGCGCGACTGGACGATCCGGCTCCTCAACGGCTCCGGCCTCATCCGCGCGCACTTCGACCGGGATGGCGTCAACTGGATGATGGCCGAGCATCTCGCCCGGCGCGCGGACCACCGCGCGACCCTCTGGGCCCTGGTCACGCTGGCCCTGTGGCATCGGCGCTTCATCGAAGAGGCATGAGCCGGCCCGTGCCGATCCCCGCCGCATCTCTGCGTCCTCGGCGCTCAGCGGACCTCAACGTATGCGGCATACGCCTCGGCCCGCTTCGCGCCTGCGTTCTTGATCTGCTCGGGTCTCGGCCCGGGTCCGTCGCCTGGCTCGGGCGCGCCGTTTGTCAGAGGGTAAACCTGTGAGCGTGGTGTCGGAGCGGCGGTGCGCCTGATCCTGCGGCTCGGCCCGGGACGGGAGCTCGCCGGGGTCGTGCTGCTCTTCACGGTCCTGGGGCTCCTGTACACGTATCCGCTGGTCCGGTACTTCTCGACCGGCATCCCGTACGTCCGGTTCCCCGCCTACGGCGCCGAGGTCAAGCGGATGGAGCCCGGGGACGGGCTCCAGCTCTACTACTGGTTCTGGCTGATGAAGGACAACCTCGCCGGCGGCTCGCCGCTCTTCACCAATCCTTACGAGTTCGACGTCACGCCGGTCCTCCCGCCCCAGCGCTACGGGTTCTACCAGTTCCCGTTCTCCCTTCTGTTCGTCCTCTTCGCGCCGTTCGGCGACGTCGTCGCGTACAACAGCCTGGTCATCCTCAGCTTCCCGCTGGCCGGGCTCGCCATGTACCTCCTCGTGCGCCTCTACACCGCGCACCGTGGCGCCGCCCTCGTGGCGGCGCTCGTCTTCGCCCTGGCGCCGTTCCGGCTCGGGCAGCTCCTCGGCGGGCACTCGAACGGCTTTCTCTTCTTCCTGTTTCCGCTGACCCTCTACTGCTGGGAGCAGGGGCTCCGGCGGCGCGGCGTGACCTTCGGCGTCCTCGCCGGTCTCTGCCTCCTCACCCTCGCGCTCACCGACTTCCACCTCCTCTACTACCTCCTGCTCCTCGCGGCGGGGTACTGGACGGCGCGGGGGATCGAGGCCCTCGGCCTCCCCTGGCGCGACGGCCTCAGGACGCTCACGGACGCCCCGTGGTCCGGGCGCCTGGCGGCGCTCCCGCTGCTCGCGGTGGCGACGGTGGGGGTGGTGGCGGCCGTCGTCGTCGCGCGCCGGGGGCTCGGGCCGGCGGTCGCCCTCCTGGCGGCCGCCGCCGGGATCGCGTTCGTCCTGGGCCTCTTCGCCTTCTCCGCCGTCCTCCACTTGTCGGGGGGCGCCCGGGACCCGGCGGACGCGCTCCGGCGGAGCGGTCTCACGCTCCTGCCGCTGTTCCTGCTTTCCCTCTACGCGCTGCACGGGATCGCCGAGATCCCGCGGCTGGGCCAGGCCCTCACGGCGCTCGCGCTCGTCGGCGTCGCCGCGGGCCAGCTGCCGGCGCTCGTCGACGTGGCGCGCGCGCGGCGCGCCGAGCTCGGGCGGCTCGTCCCCGTCCTCGGACCGGTCGCGCTGGCCGGGCTCGCGGCGGTCGGCTACGTCCTCTTCCTCAAAGCCAGCGTCATGGGGGGCGCGCTCACGGTGACGGGCGGCCGGCCCTACGCCCTGATCGCGCGCAACGCGCCGCGGCTCGGGGACCTCGTGGCACCGCGCAACCTCGACGACGAGCGCGCGATCTACCTCGGGCTCGTGGCCGGCGGGCTCGGGCTCTGGGGGCTCCTCCGGGGCGCGGCGCGAGCGGGCGCCGCACGCGTGGTCTACGGGGCCGCGTTCCTCCTGGCCACGCTCCTCTCGCTCGGCCCGAGCCTCGACCCCTACCTCCCGCTCTACCGGCTGCTCTACGGCTACCTCCCCTACTTCAACTACCCGCGGAGCCCCGCGCGGCTGATGGTCGTCACGTTCGTCGCCGTCGCCGTCCTGGTGGGCTACGCGCTCCGCGCCCTGCCGACGGGGAAGACGTGGGGGAAGGCCGCGCTCGGTGCCGTGGCGCTGGGGGTCGCCCTCGAGTACGCGCCGTTCCGCGCGGTCGGCGTCTCGCTCCTCGATCCGGCGAACCCGCTCTACCGCACGGTAGCGGCCGAAGTAGGCGACGGCCGGTTCCTCGCGATCCCCCTCTTCCCCGGGGACTCCCACCAGTCCTCGGTCTACGAGTTCTACGTCACCGTGACGCGCGCCCGGATGGTCAACGGCTACAACCCCCTGGTCTCGCGGAGCTACGTCGAGGGGATCTTCGACCGGCTGGTGACCCTCAACCTCGGCGAGATCCGCGAGCGCGAGCACGAGCTCTTGCGGGCGCTGCGGGTGCGGTTCATGCTAGTCCACGAGGACCTCTTCTTCTGGAAGGTGAGCCCGTTTCCGGGGGCCCTGACGACGCGGAACCTGGAGGGCTCGCCCTTCCTCCGGCTCCGGGGGCGCGCGGGCGATCTCGCCCTCTTCGAGGTCCGCGCGACGCCGGAGGGGTCGCCGCCGCGCTTCGACCGCTCCTCGCCGATCGGGAGCCTCCACGAGGTCGAGGAGCTCGCCCGGCGCACCGGCCGCGAGGTCGGCGATCCGGAGGCCTCGAACGGGCGCGCGGTCCTCGCCGACGCGGGCCGGGATGGCGCGGGCTACGTGGCCCTCGGGGTCCTCCCGGCGTACCCGACCGGCGCCTACGTCGCCGCCTTCCGACTCCAGGCAGAGGGCGGGGGGGCCGCGGAGCCGGCGGCCGTCATCGACGTGAGCACCGAGCGCGGGCGCCGGATCCTCGGCCGGCGCGAGCTGACTGCCGCCGACTTCGCCCCCCGAGGGGGCTACCAGGAGTTCGATCTGTCCTGGGCGATCGAGACACCGAGCCGGGTGGAGTTTCGCGTCTTCTACCCGGGGCGGGGTGCGCTCCGCGCGGACCGCGTCTGGGTGGCGTTCCGGGACCGGCTCGCCCCGGCGCCGGCGTACGAGGCCGAGGAGCTGCTCCGCCAGACCGGCGTGGTGCGCGCCGATCCGACCGCCTCCGGTGGCCTCGCCGTCTACTCGGCCCCCCGGCAGATCCCGGCCTACCCCGCCTTCGGGCCCTACCGGCGCTATCCGCCGGGCCGCTACGAGGCCCGCTTCCGGCTCAAACGGGACCCGGGCGAGGCGGGCGCAGCGGAGCTCGCGTCCCTCGAGGTGAGCGCCGACCGGGGCCGCGCCCTCCTCGCCGCCCGGGTCCTCAGCGGGACGGCCCTCGCCGCCGGCCGCTACGAGGAGATCGCGCTCGAGTTCACGGTGGACCGGCCGGCCGTCCTCGAGTTCCGGGTCGAGCACCGCGCCGGCGCCGGGCTCTGGGTCGATCGGGTCGCCGTCGGCCCCGCGGGAGGGCAGCGGTGAGGGTCCCGGCCCGATCCCAGTCGCATCTCTGCGTCCTCCAGCTCCCCGGGACGCGCTCGGCCTGCGGCCTCGCGGGCGTCCCGCCCCTCCGGTGGGGTCGTCGGCGCCCCTCAACGTACAGAGAGTACGCCTCGGGGCGCCTCCTCCCTGCGTCCTTGATCTGCTCGGGTCTCGGACCGGTGGCGACGCCGTCTTCGCTACGCGGGTCTCTCCTGAGGGTGGACCCGTGAAGATCCTCATGATCGCCCCCGAGCCGTTCTTCGAGCCCCGGGGCACGCCGCTCTCCGTCTTGCACCGACTGCAGGCCCTGGTCCAGCTCGGCCACGAGGTGGACCTCGTCACCTACCCCTACGGCGAGCCGCTCGAGGTCCCGGGTGTCCGGATCATCCGCTCCCCGCGGCTCCCGGGGCTCCGCCGGGTCAAGGTCGGGCCCTCCTGGCCGAAGATCCCGCTGGACCTGCTGCTCTTCCTCCGGGCCCTCGTCCGGCTCTGGGGGGGGCGCTACCAGGCGATCCACACCCACGAGGAGGCCGCGTTCCTCGGCGCCCTCCTCCGGCGACTCGCCCGGCTGCCGCATCTCTACGACATGCACTCGAGTCTGCCGCAACAGTTTGAGAATTTTAGCTTTACAAGCTCGCGAACCGTCGTTAGAATTTGGGGGATTTTGGAGCGCTGGGCCGTCAGGGCCTCTGACCTTATCATCTGTATCTGCCCGAGCCTGGAGGACGTGGTCAGGGGGATCGACCCGACGCGGCCGGTCCTGACCATCGAAAACCCCATGCTCTTCGAAGGGCAGACCGTTCCGGGCCACGTTGTCGCGGAGATCCGGCGGCGGTGGGGCCTCGAAGGGCGGCGGGTGACCCTCTACACGGGGACCTTCGAGGCGTACCAGGGCGTGGATCTCCTGCTTCGAAGTGTCTCTCGCGTCCTGGAGGTGGCGGAGGATGCTCGGTTTGTTCTGGTGGGCGGGCAGGAGCGCCAGATCCGTCCGATGCGGGAGCTGGCGCAGGGCATGGGGGTGGCCGACGCCGTCACCTTCACCGGCCAGCGTCCGCTGAGCGAGATGCCGGCGTACTTCCAGGCGGCCGACGTGCTCGTCTCCCCGCGGACTGCCGGGCTCAACACGCCGCTGAAGATCTATTCCTACCTCGCCTCGGGCCGGCCGATCGTCGCGACCCGGATCCTCGCCCACACCCAGGTCCTCACCCCCGAGGTCGCCGTGCTCGCCGACCCGACCCCGGAGGGGCTGGCCGCGGGGATCTCGGGCGTGCTGGCCGACAAGCCCCTCGCGGAGCGCCTCGCGCGCCGGGCGCGCGCCTTCGCCGAGGCGGAGTTCAGCCACGCCGCGTACCTCCGGAAGGTCCGTGGAGCGTACGAGTCGTTCGCCGAAGTGGCGGGGAGGGGTTAGGCGAGATGTGCGGGATCGCCGGCCTCTACTTCTTCGACCGCGAGACGCCGGTCGACTCCCGCGTCCTCAAGCGGATGTGCGAGCGGCTCGTCCATCGCGGGCCCGACGACGAGGGGACCTACACGGACCACCACGTCGGGCTCGGGGTCAGGCGGCTCCGGATCATCGACCTGGAGACCGGGCACCAGCCGATCCCGAACGAGGACCGCTCGGCGTGGGTCGTCTTCAACGGCGAGATCTACAACTACCCCGAGCTGCGGGCCGAGCTCACGACCCGCGGCCACCGCCTCGCTACCCGGAGCGACACCGAGACGGTGGTCCACGCCTACGAGGAGTGGGGTGAGGCGTGCGTGGACCACCTGCGCGGGATGTTCGCCTTCGCGCTCTGGGACGCCGGGCGCGGCCGCCTCCTCCTCGCGCGGGATCGGATCGGGATCAAGCCGCTCTACTACTTCGCGGACGGCCGCCAGCTCGTGTTCGGCTCCGAGCTGAAGGCCCTCCTCGAGGTCCCCGATGTTCCGCGGGTCCTGGACCCCGAGGCGCTCGACGACTACCTCACGTTCGAGCACATCGGCGGGGACAAGACGATCTTCAAGGGGATCCGGAAGCTGCCGCCCGGGCACCTCCTCGTCTGCGATCGGGGCGGCGTGCGGGTCCGGCCGTACTGGGACCTGCCGGGGGAGGTCGAGGAAGGGCGGGACGAGGCCCACTACTGCCGGGAGATCGTGGAGACCCTTTCGGAGTCCGTCCGGATCCACCTCCTGTCGGACGTGCCCCTCGGCGTGCTCCTCTCGGGCGGGATCGACTCCAGCTCGGTCGTCGCGTTCATGAGCCGCCACGCGACCGGCGGCGTGAAGACGTTCTCCATCGGCTTCCGCGATCGCCGGTACGACGAGCTCCCCTGGGCCCGGCTGGTGGCCCGGCGCTTCGGGACGGATCACGAGGAGGAGCTGGTCGAGCCGGATGCGGTGCAACTGGCGACCCGGTTGGTCCAGCACCTCGACGAGCCGTTCGCGGACACCTCCATCTTCCCGACCTACCTGGTCTCGCGGCTGGCGCGCCGGAAGGTCACGGTCGCACTCGGCGGAGACGGAGGGGACGAGCTGTTCGCCGGCTACGACTGGTACCTCGCCGACCGGGGGTCGCGGCTCTACGGGCGCCTTCCGCGGGCGCTCCGGGCCGGCCTCCAGCGCGCGATCCGCGCGGTCCCCCCGACGGCGGCCCGCCGAGGCGTCGTCAACGTCGCCCGGCGCTTCGTCGAGGGGACGGCGTTCCCCGAGGGGCTCGAGCACGTCCGCTGGCTCGCGTTCCTCGGCCAGGCGGAGAAGCAGGCCCTCTACACCGACGGCTTCCGGGACACCCTCCGGGGCTACGATCCCTTCCGGCGGATCGTCGAGCTGTTCGAACGCGCCCCGACCCGGGACCGGCTCGCGCGCCAGCTCTACGTGGACCTGAAGACCTACCTGCCGGACGACATCCTGACCAAGGTCGACCGGATGAGCATGGCGAACTCCCTCGAGGCCCGGGTGCCGCTCCTCGACCACGTCTTCGTCGAGCGCGTCGCCCGGATCCCGAGCCGGCTGAAGCTCCGCGGGCTCACCCGGAAGTCCATCTTCAAGCGCGCGATGGCGGACCGGCTCCCGCCGGAGATCCTTCGAAAGCGCAAGGAAGGCTTCACGATCCCGATGAAGAGCTGGCTCCGCGGCGAGCTCCGGCCGCTCATGGCGGACCTCCTGGCGGAGGCGGAGATCCGGCGGGACGGCTATTTCCAGTGGCCCTCCGTGAATCGGCTGGTGACGGAGCACCTCGACGGCCGGGAGAACCACGCCCACCGGCTGTGGGCGCTCATGGTCTTCCAGCTCTGGTCCCGGCTGTACCGATCGTGAACAGGAGGAACTGATCCCGATGCGAGTGAGCTTCTTCGTGCCGCCCGGGGGATACTTCGCGGAGCGCTGGTCCCACGGCACGCTCATGCCGGCGCTCGGCGTCCTCTACATGGCGGCCGTCCTCGAGCAGCAGGGCTATGAGGTGGACGTGACCCCGACCCACGTGCTCGAGCTCACGTGGCGGGAGATCGCGCAGAAGATCGAGACGGACAGGCCCGACATCGTCGGGATCACGACCACGACCGAGAACCGGTTCCTCGCCTTCAAGCTGGCCAAGGTCGCCAAGAAGGCCTACCCGCGGACGTTCGTCCTGATGGGCGGCCCCCACTTCAAGAACACGGCGCAGGACACCCTCTCGCATCTGCCCTCCGTGGACGGCGTCTGCGTGGGCGAGGGCGAGATGATGATGCTCGACCTGGTCCGGTGCCTCGAGGCGAAGGACGACCTCCGGAAGGTGGACGGGCTCTCGTTCCGCCAGAACGGGCAGATCGTCCACAACCGGCCACGGGCCCTGCTTCCCGACCTGAATGCGCTGCCGCTGCCGGCGCGGCACCTCGAGCCGTTCGAGAAGTACAACTTCAAGATGGACATCCCGGGCGTGGGCGAGCTGTCCGCGGCGAACCTGATGACGAGCCGGGGATGCCCGTTCACCTGCAACTTCTGCGCGACGCCCGCGAACTGGGGGACGAACGTCCGGGGGCTCACCCCCGAGAACGTCGTCACGGAGATCGAGCACCTCATCGACCGCTACGGGGTCAAAGCGGTCTGGTTCTACGACGACACCTTCAACTACAAGCGGCAGCGGGCGTTCGAGCTGATGAACCTCATGATCGAGCGGAAGCTCGGCGTCCGCTGGTACGCCGAGGTGCGCGTCGACATCATGACGAAGGAGCTCTTCGCCAAGATGGTCGAAGCGGGCTGCTACAACCTCGGGTTCGGGATCGAGTCCGCGAACGAGCGGATCTGCAAGGACATCATCACCAAGCGGGCGACCCTCAAGCAGGCCTTCGACGTCATCGACTGGTGCAACGAGTACGGGATCATCGCGAGCCCCGGGTTCATCTTCAGCCACCCGACCGAGACCTGGGCGGAAGCGCAGGAGACGATCGAGGTCATCGAGGCTCTCCGGGATCGGGCCCAGTGCGGGGTCGCGATCCTGCACCTCTACCCCGGCATCGCGCTCGAGAAGCGGGCGATCGAGGAGGGGAAGCACCCGCGAGACTTCTCGTGGACCCGGAAGCGCGACAAGCGCGTCATCTACCTGCCGGCGGCGCAGGGGCACGTGCCGCTCTACCAGGACCGGCTCACCTGGTGGCAGATCTCCGAGCTGATCTTCCGCTACGCGGAGAGCCGGCGGTTCTCGATCTGGCGCCAGCTCAAGAAGGTGCCGAAGGTGCTGGCGAGCATCCAGTCGTGGGCGGACGTCAAGCGCTACTCGATCATGTTCGTCGTGTTCTGCAAGATGAAGGCCCAGCGAATGCTCGGGAAGCAGCGGCGGCCGCCGTCGAGCGCCACCGGCGAGCCGCTCACCTGCTCGACCATGTACAAGCAAGGCCACGAGGTCACCCACGCCTGATTTGCTCGGAGGGGGGCTGCGCCCCCGTGTGTTCAGACCGGCGCGGCTGCGCCGGGCGGCCCTCCTGGCAAAGCCAGGCCGTTCGCCCTTCGGCGAACGGGTCGGGCCTGCCTCCCCCCTGAGGGGGAGCGGGGTGTTGCTGGGGAGACTAGAGTAGACGATGCCACCGCTGGGGCACCTCGTCCGCCTCGGCCGGACCTACAGGAGCTACGTCACGGGTCAGGAGACCTGCGGCCACCTCCCGCTTCGCCTCTGGATCGAGCCGACCGACGTCTGCAACCTCCGGTGCGTCATGTGCCCCCAGAGCGAGCCGCGCGCGTTCGCGAAGGGGTACATGGACTTCGGCCTCTTCCAGAGGATCATCGACGAGGCGAAGGAGTTCGTCTACGACGTGAACCTCCACCACCGGGGCGAGTCCACGATCCACCCGCGCCTCGCCGACATGGTGCGCTACGCGAAGGACGCCGGCATCTACACGCGGCTCCACACCAACGGGACCCTGCTCGACGAGAAGAAGGCCACCGAGCTCGTCGAGGCGGGCCTCGACCTCATCTCCTTTTCCTTCGACGGCTACGACCGGGAGAGCTACGAGAAGATCCGGGTCAAGGGGAAGTTCGACCGGACCCTGGGGAACATCCTCCGCTTCCTGGAGGTCAAGCGGCGCCTCGGGAAGGCGACGCCCTACGCGATCTTCGAGACGATCGACTTCTCGGCGGGCCCGCCGACCCCCGAGGACCGGGAGCGCGAGCGGGGCTTCCGGGCGCGCTTCGCAGGCCTGCCCCTGGATCGTTTCGTCGTGAAGCGCCCGCACAACTGGGCGGGAACCTACGCCCCGGGCGACCCGCGGCTCCAGGGCAAGCCGCGGCGCTACTCGCCGTGCACCTTTCCCTGGTACTCGATGGTCATCTTCTGGGATGGCACGGTCGCGCCCTGCCCGCAGGACTGGTACGGCGAGCTCTACATGGGCGACGTCAAGCGCCAGAGCCTCCGGGAGATCTGGAACGGGCCGGCGATGGTCGAGCTGCGGAAGAAGATGCGGGCGCAGGACGTCGGGTGCCTGACGCCCTGTAACCAGTGCGACATGCTCTGGCGCCCGACCTTCCTCGGCGTGCCCACGACGAACATGAAGGACTTCCTGAAGGAGAACGTGCTTGGCTACACGCAGTAGTCTTGAGAGAGCGTTTTGCCCCGTGCGTGATCGCAACGCTCTGGAACGAAGCGCTTCGAGCGCGGGCTTAGCCCGCGCAATCGAAGGGGGGAGGTTCGGCCCCCCGAAAGAAAGGGGGGCGAAGCCCCCCTCCGAGGTAATCGGCGTGCCCACGACGAACATGAAGGACTTCCTGAAGGAGAACGTCCTCGGTTACACACAGTAGCGTGAGCATCGCGTGGATGGCCGACGTCCCCTGGCAGGTCCGACTCTCCCGTAAGTCCCTCAAGAAGTCCGAGAAGCTCCGCGTCCTCGATCGCACGCTCCCCTCGTTCGACGGCGCGCTCTGCCTCGAGGTCGGGTGTGACCGCGGGGTCACGAGCTACCATCTCCGGCGCCGCGGCGGGCGCTGGGTCAGCGTGGACACGGAGACGGTCCACGTGCGCGAGACGCGCGATCTGGTCGGCGAGGGCGTCGTCCAGATCGAGCCGCTGCGCCTCCCGTTCCGGGACAGGACCTTTCAGTGCGTGGCGGTCGTGGACTTCCTCGAGCACGTGGAGGACGACGACGCGTTCCTCCGGGAGCTCCGCCGTGTCCTCGCTCCCGACGGCTCGCTCTACGTCACGGTCCCCCGCTCGGACGAGCGGCTCGTGATCAACCGCCTCAAGGAGCTGGCGGGGATGACCCCCGACCTCTACGGGCACGTCCGGCACGGCTACACGGTCCCGGAGCTTCGCGCCAAGGTCGAGAAGCTGGGGTTCCGGGTGGCCACGATCCTGACGTACTCGCGGTTCTTCACGGAGCTGGTGGAGCTGGCCCTGAACGTCGTCTACCTCCGGGTCCTCGCGCGCCGGAGCCGGGAGGACGACCTCGCGGACCATGGCGCCATCTCGCCGGCCACGCGCGGGGCCTTCGACAAGCACCGGCTCGCCTTCCGTCTCTACTCCGCGGTGTACCCGTTCTTCTGGCTCCTCGCGCTGCTCGACCGGCCCGGCCTCTTCGCGGAGGGGTGTTGCTTCCTGCTGCACGCGCGGAAGGCCCCGTCGTAGCGCGCCGGGGCTCCGGTGCGCCCTGACGGGCGCCGCCGGCCCCGGGGGCGGCGATGCGGGCGTTCGTGACGGGTGCCACCGGCTTCATCGGCGGGCATCTGACCCGGCGGCTCCTCGCGCAGGGGGCGACGGTCCGCGCCCTCGTGCGCGCACCCGAGCGGGGGGCGGAGCTCGCGCGACTCGGCGCCGAGCTGGTCGAGCGCGACCTGGCCGCCCCCGGCGACCTCGCCCGGGCGCTCGCCGGGGCGGACGTCGTCTTCCACCTCGCCGGCCAGATCCAGCCGGGCGCGGATGGGGACGCGGGACTCCGGCGCGCGAACGTCGAGGCGACGGAGAACCTCCTGGCGGCGTGCCGCGGCCTGCCGCTCGGTGCGTTCGTCCACGTCTCGAGCGTGGGCGTGATGGGAACGCTCGCGCGCCTGCCCGCCGACGAGACGGCCGAGTGTCTCCCTGGCAACCCCTACGGGCGGACGAAGCACGAGGCCGAGCGCCGCGCGCGGCGCGCGCACGCCGAGGAGGGGGTGCCCGTCGTGGTGGCGCGACCCGCGTGGGTGTACGGACCGGGTGACGGGCGGACGCTGCGCCTGTTCGCCGCGATCCAGCGGCGCCGTTTCGCCCGGGTCGGCTCCGGGCGGACCTGGGTCCACCCCGTGTACGTCGACGACGTCGTGGATGGGCTCCTCCGGTGCGCGACGACGCCGAAGGCGGTCGGGCAGACGTATCTTCTCGCAGGGCCCGAGCCCGTGTCCCTCGCCGCGCTCGTCGGGCTGATCGCCGACCTCCTCGGCGTCCCGCCCCCGCGGCTCCGGATCCCGGCCTGGGTCGCGTGGCTGGGCGCGGCGGCGAGCGAGGCGGCGTCGAGCCTCCTCCTCCGCCGCCCGCCGCTCTACCGGCGCCAGCTCGAGTTCTTCCTGAAGGACCAGCTCTTCAGCATCGCGAAGGCCCGCGAGGAGCTCGGCTTCGAGCCGGCGACCCGGCTCCGGGACGGGCTCGCGCGCACGATCGCCTGGTACCGTGAGCACGGCCTCCTCGCCTGACCCCCCGGCCGAGACGGCGTCCGGCGCCCGCCGGCGGCAGACTGCCCTGGGCGAGTACCTGACGGATCCCGGCGTCTCGCCGCTCCGCAAGTACCAGGACCTGGTCGTCGGCGAGCGTGGTCTCTGGCGGCTCCTGCGCTTCGAGCTCGTGACGAGCCTCCTCGGCGATCTCCCCGGGGTCGCGGGGCTCGGCCTCCGGCGGCTCTTCTATCCCTGCCTCCTCGCCCGCGCGGGGCGGAACGTCGTGTTCGGGAAGGGGATCACGCTCCGGCACCCAAGCCTCGTCCGGCTCGGGTCCGACGTGGTGATCGACGACGGCTGCGTCCTGGACGCGAAGGGGTCGCCGGAGCAGGGGATGACGATTGGCAGCGGCGTCTTCCTCGGGCGTGGGACGATCCTCTCCTGCAAGGGCGGCTCGATCGAGCTGGGCGACGGGGTCAACCTCGGGGTGGGGTGCGTGATCCTCTCCGAGAGCCGGGTCCGGATCGGCGACGACTGTCTCTTCGCCGCCCACTGCTACCTCGTCGCCGGCGGGAACCACGACTTCAGCCGGACTGACATCCCCGTCATCCGGCAGCCCTCCGTCTCGCGCGGCGGGATCACCATCGAGCCGGGTGTGTGGCTGGGGGCGCGCGTCACCGTGCTGGACGGCGTGACGATCGGCCACGACGCCATCGTCGGCGCCGGCGCGGTCGTCACGCGTGACGTCCCGCCGTTCTCGGTCGCGGCGGGCGTCCCCGCGCGGGTGATCCGCAAGCGCACCCCGGACGAGTCACCCTCTCCCCCACCGGGGGAGAGGGGCGGGTGAGGGGATGAAGCAGAGCATCCTTCGCCTCGCCCGGGCGACGGTCAGCGCGGTCCTCCTCGGCTACCTGCTCTGGCGGACGGATCTCGGGGCCATCTGGGCCACCGTCCGCGCCGCGGATCCCCTCTGGCTCACGGTCGCCTTCGCGCTCCACGTCCCCGGCTACCTGATCAGCGCGATCCGCTGGCAGCTGCTCCTGCTGACCCAGCAGATCGACGTGCCGCTACGGCTGCTTCTCGGCTCGTATCTCGTCGGGACCTTCTTCAACCAGCTCCTCCCGACCACGGTGGGTGGGGACGTGGTCCGAGTCTACGACACCGCGAAGTACACCCAGGCGGCGGAAGCCTCCCTCCTCGCCGTGGTGATCGAGCGGCTGACCGGCGTCCTCGCCCTGGCGATCCTCGCCCTCGGGGGCCTCCTCTGGAGCATCCAGCGCGTGGCCGGGGTGCGGCTCACCGGGGTGGTCGCGGCCATGATCGCGGTGACGCTCGGCCCCCTCTGCCTCGTCTGGTCGCCGCGCCTCCGGGACCCGCTCCTCCGGCTCGCGCGGCGGGTCGCGGGCGGCGGGCGACCCTGGGAGCTCCTCGGCCGCGTGGAGCGCGCCCTGGCCCTCTTCGGGGGGGCGCGGGGGAGTCTCCTCGCCGCGATGGCGCTGGCGTTCCTGCTCCAGGTCACGGTGGTCGTCCACTTCTACCTGATCGCCCGGGCCCTCGGGCTCACGCTCCCGTTCAGCTTCTTCTTCCTGGTCGTGCCGGTCGCGACCTTCGTCCTCATGCTCCCCGTCTCGATCAACGGGATCGGCGTGCGCGAGGGCGTCTACGTCCTGTTCTTCTCGGAGTTCGGGATTCCCGTCGCCGGGGCGATCGCCTTCGCCTGGCTCGGGTTCGGGATGGTGCTGGCCTACGGGGCGCTGGGCGGCGTCCTCTACGCCCTCCGGCGGTAGGGCCCCGTGACCACGCGCACGCGGGCGGCGCTCTGGCTCGGGGTGCTGCTCCTCCTCGGGGCGGCGCTCCGCGGCCTCTATCTCCTGACGCCGGCCCTGGACTCCGACCAGGCCATCGTCGGGCTCATGGCCCGGCACGTCCTCCAGGGCGAGTTCCCGATCTTCTTCTGGGGCCAGCCGTTCGCCGGGACCATGGAGGCGCACCTCGCGGCGCTCCTCTTCTTCCTCTTCGGCCCGTCCCGGCTCACGCTGGCGCTGAGTCCGTTCCTCTTCTCCCTCGCCTTCCTCCTCGTCACCTATCGGCTCGCCCGCGAAGCTTTCGACGACGAGGTGGGGCTCCTGGCGCTCGGCCTCGCGGCCCTCCCCGCGCCCTTCCTCGTCACCCACAGCGTCACCGCGCGCTCGAACTACATCGAGAACCTCCTCCTGGGGAGCCTCGTCCTCTGCCTCGCGCTCCGTGTCCCGAGGGAGCCGGGGCCGCGGCGGCGGCGCGCGCTCTGGCTCCTCGGCTTCTTCGCCGGCGTCGCCTGGTACCAGAGCCCGCAGAGCATCCACTACCTCGCGGCCAGCGCACTGTTCCTCCTCCTGAGTCAGCCGCGGCTCGTGGTGGACCGCGCACTCTGGGCGGTGCTGCCGGCCTTCGTCGTCGGGAGCCTGCCGCTCTGGGCGTCCAGCCTCCGGGGCCCCTCGACCTTCGAGGCCATTTTCGCCCACGGGGCCCGCGAGGCCCTGGGCCGCTCCCTCGCCCGCTACCTCGGCGCCAAGCTCCCGTACGTCCTCGGCGTGACGACCCGGGAGGAGGCGCTCGACCTCTCGATCCGGCTCGCCGTCCTGGGCCTCCATGCCCTGGCCTTTCTGTACCTCGTCTACCGCTGGAAGAGCGCGGGGAGCCGGCTCCTGCTCCTCTTCCTCCTCACGACGTCCGCGGTGATCGTGCTCGCGTACAACCGGGGCGGCGGCACCCGGTACCTCCTGCCGCTCTACTCGGCGCTGCCCGTCATCATGGCGGGCTTCCTCGCCGCCCTTCGGCGCCGGAATCGCGCGCTGTTCGCGGCGGCGCTGGGCGGGCTGCTCCTCGCGAACGTCACGGGGAGCGTAGCGCGGGCCGAGGCGCTGGACCCGAAGAAGCTCGAGCTCTACGCCTGGCGGCGGGCGCGCGACGCTCAGTTCTTCGGCTGGCTCGAATCGGACGGCCTGACTCGCGTCTACGTCCTTGACTTCTGGGAGGCCTACCGGCTCACCTTCGACGCCGGGGAGCGGATCATCTTCGCGGAGCCGATCCCGAGCTTCTATCCGCCCTACACGGGGATGGTCGACGCGGCCCCGCGCTATGCTTACGTGGTCAGGGGGCGCGCCGCGGCCCAGGCACTCGAGGAGAACCTGAGCGCCGTGGGGGGGGGGTACCGGACGCGGGAGTTCGCCGGCTACTACGTCTTCGACGCTTTCGTCCCACCCGCGGGCCCGCCGCTCGTGGAGCTGCCGCGGGCAAGCTGGCAGGCCACCGCGAGCCACGCCCCCGCGGAAGCCGCGCGGGCCATCGACGGCGACCCGCGCACGCACTGGGGGACCGGGGTCGAGGCGCCGCCCGTCTACTTCCAGGTGGACCTCGGAGAAGTCCGGACGATCGGCCAGCTCGCGCTCCTGCCCGGCGCGCCGCGCGAGGCGCCTCGGAGCCTCCGGATCGAAACCTCCGGCGATGGCGAGCGCTGGCAACTGGCGTTCGCCCTGACGGCGTCCTGGCAGGGGCTCGCGTGGGACGGGGCGCGGCTGCGCGTAGACGCGAGCGGCCGGATCCAGCTCCGCTTCCCGGCGGTACGCGCGCGCGCCCTCCGGGTCACGCTCCTCCGTGCGGCCGGCGGCGGCGCATGGTCGATCGCGGAGCTGTCCGTGTGGGAGGCGCTCCGCGACCCGGCGGCGGTCCAGCCGGTGGGCCCCGACGGCCGGGCCCGTTCCTCCTAGCACGCCGATGCAGCTGGCGCCCTCGCGACGTGCCGCCGTCCTGGGCCTGATCCTCCTTCTCGGGATCGCGACGCGGGTGCCTGGCCTGTTCTGGGGGTACGGCGCCTTCGGGTCCCAGATTCTCGTCCTTCACCCGGACGAGCCCGAGTACACGCTCGGCCGCCACGAGGAAACGGCGTACCCCCGCGGGCTTTCGGTCAACGTCGGGCTCCTGAGCCGGCTCCTCGCGGCTGCGGGCGTGCCCGGGGTCGCGCGGGGGGAGCGGTACGACCTCCTGCTCGGCCGGATCGTGAGCCTCGCCTACGGCGTCCTGACTCTCCTCGTCGTCTACCGCCTGGCCCGGGCCGTCTTCCGGGACGACCGGATCGCCCTCTTGAGCGCCTTCTTCCTCTCGCTCGCCAACCTCCACGTCACGTACAGCCACATCGGGATCCCGGACAGCGCGGCCACGTTCTGGTTCTGGGCGGCCCTGGCCACGGCCCACACGGCGCTCGCCCGCGAGAGCCGGAGGGCCGCGCTCCTCTCGGCTGTCTGCTCGGGGGCGGCGGGCGCCATGCGCTACCAGGCGACGAGCCTGGTTCCGCTGGTGTTCTGGGTCGCCCGCTCGCGGGGGCGGATCTGGAAGGGACTCCTGGTCCTCGTCGGCGTGGCGACGTCCTTTCTCGTCTTCAGCGGGCTCTCGGTCAACCTCCGGGGCGCGTGGACGCTCCTGACGAACGTCATGGTGTGGGGCGATCTCGGCTGGCGGAAGATCTTCTTGCCCGTCGTCTACCTCACCGCGCTCCTCGTCGGCGTGGGACTCCCGGTCTTCGTCCTGGCTGGCTATGGGCTCCTCGCCTTCGCCCGGGAGAAGCGGGCGATCTGGCGCGGGTGGCGCGAAGTCCTCGCGGATCACGACCTCCCAATCGTGCTCGCGCCAGCGGTGGCCTTCCTCCAGGCCTCGACGGTCGCCCTGTGGGCGCCGCGGCACGTTACCGTCCTGACCCCCTTCCTCGCAATGCTCGGCGCTTACGGCGTTGTCCGGCTTCCCGTCACGGCCCTCGGACCCGTCTCCGCCCAGGCGGTCCGGGGCGCGCTCGTCGCGGCGATCGCGCTCTACTCGGCCGTTCACGTGGCGTCGGTCCAGGCCTATTTCGTCGACGACCCGCTCGAGAGAGCGGGGCGGTGGCTTCGGGCCAACGTCCCGGCCGGCGTCACGCTCTCCGTCTTCGTGGCCGAGGTGCCGCCAGAGTATCCGACGATCGCGGAGTGGGAGGGCAACTACCTGGTGCTCTCCGCCAGGGGCTACGGGCGATACCGATACAAGCACTTCCTGCCGTCCTGGCTGACGGGGCGCTTCCCGGAGCCCCGGGAGATCTACGGGGGGACCCGCAAGGACGCCGAGCGCCTGCAGAAGGTCTTCCGCGGCGAGTTGCCCTACCGGCTGGTCAAGCGGATCCGGCTCCGGTTCTACACCCCCGAGCTGATCCTGAGCCACGCCTACTGGTATTCCCAGCCGCACCTTTACGAGGTCCTCATCTACGAGCGCGAGCGGCAGCGCGCGGTGGAGGTCCCGCTCCTGACGCCTTCCCGGGCGGACCACCTCGTGACGCTGGACGCCGGACCGCTCTGGCGTCCCGACCCGGGGCAGGAGATCCGGCTGTCCGTGAACGGCCACCCGCTCGCGGTTCGACTCCGCCCGGGGACGAACCACCTGATCCTACCGGCGGCATCCGTCACCCCTCCGACTTCGCGCCTCCGGCTCGCGTCGGCGCAGCCGCTGCCGCACCTGCCGCCACACTTCCTGGCGCGCGTGCGCCCCCTGGGGCGGGAGTTTTCCGTCGAGTCGCTCCTTGATGACGACCTCTTCGCCGAGGGGTTCGCGCCCCCGGAGGTCGGCGCGGACGGGGCGACGTGGCGGTGGACGGACGGGGCGGGCCGGATCCTCGTTCCCCCCCCGCGGACGGCCCAGCCGTGGCGGCGGCTGGCGGCGCGTCTCAAGGGCGATCCCGAGCGCGCGCCGCAGACCGCCGTGTTCTTCCTCGACGGCCGGCGCGTGGGAGAGGTGCTCCTCACCGGGGGGGCGCGCACGGTCGAGTTCGCGCTCCCGCCCGGGCCCTTCATCGGGGACGTGGTCCCGCTCGAGATCGTGAGCCCGGCCCGCCGGACGGCGCCGGACGGCTCGCGGCGGGGCGTGGCCGTGTTCTGGGTGGGGCTCACCCGGGGCGCGGCGCTCCGCCGCGCCTACCCCGACGGCGACCCGGCGGGCGTGGCCGGGCCGTCCTGGCGCCCCCTCTTCGGGCTCGGCGTGGACTACCGGGTCGAGAGGGTGAGCTTTCCGAGCGGCGCGCTCACGCTCCGGGCCGATCTGTTCCTGCCCCGCGCCGGCGGGGGCTCGGCGATCATCCTCGCCCACGGGGCGAGCCCGCTCGGCCGGAAGCACGGCCTCTACCTCGCCCTGGCCCGCCGGCTGGCGGAGAAGGGGTTCGTCGTGCTGAACCCGGACCTCCGCGGCTACGGGGAATCCCAGGACCCCCCGCGGGTCGCCGCCGCCAGCGACCTGGACTTTTCCAGCGACCTCGTGGCGGCGGTGGACTACCTCGAGCGGCGGCTCGGGGTGAAGGCGATCACGGTGGTGGGACACTCCTTCGGCGGGGGAGTGGCCCTCGCCGCCGCGGCCCGCGACGCGCGGGTCGGGCGGGTCGTGGCCATCTCCCCGGGCCGGCGAGCGCACGAGCTGATCCTCGGCTCACCCGCCGGGCGGCGACACATCCGGGACCGGATGATCGGGGAGATGGGGCTCCGGGAGGAGCAGTTCCCGCTGGAGCTGGCGGAGCCGGTGATCGTCCCGATCATCATCGACAGCTACGTCGACCATCCGTTCCGCCAGCCCGTCCTCCTCGTGGACGGGGAGCGGGAGGATCCCGCCGACCTCCGCTTCCTGCGCGACGTCGCCCGGCGGATGAAGGCGACGACGGCGTACGTGACCATCCCCGGCGCGGAGCACTACTTCGGGATCCAGCAGCGGGCGGAGGAGCGGGATCCGGTGACGCTGGGGAGTCTCGCCGACGTCATCGAGGGCTGGATTCGGGAAGGCGCCACGTGGACCCGCACCCCGTGAGCCGGACCCTTCTCGCCGGACCGGCGGCGCGCCGGGCCGCGGCGGCGCTCGTCCTGCTCCTCGGCGTGGCCGTGCGCCTCGCCTTCCTGCTCCAGTGGCCCCGGCGGCTCAACATCGACGAGTCGACGGCGGGCTTGATCGGCCTCCACGTCCTGCGTGGCGAGAACGACCACGAGCCGCTGCACGGCGCCTACCCCACCAGCCGCTGGAAGGGCCGCGAGCGGGTGCGGGAGCGCTACGAGGTGCAGCTCCCCGCCGACCTCCCGCCCGGCGACTACGAGATCCTGGTCGGGCTCTGGAATCCGCGGACCGGGAAGCGCGCCAAGGTGACTGACAGCGCGCTGCCGCGGATCGGCAACGCGGTCCGGCTGACCCGTGTCCGGGTCCTCGGAGCGCGACCGTCCTCGTGATGGACGTGGCGCAGCCCGAGCGGAGCGGGGGGCCGACGGGCGCGTGGCGGTACGGCGCGCTGGCGCTGGTGCTGCTCGCCGGGGTGGCGATCCGCCTGTTCCTCCTGGTCCGCTGGCCCCGCCGGCTCAACGGGGACGAGGCGACCGCGGGGCTGATGGGGCTCCACATCCTGCGCGGCGAGTTCCCCGTGTTCATGTACTCGGTCGCCTACCAGGGGACGGTGGAGTCCTTCCTGACGGCGGTCGTCTACACCCTGCTCGGCGCGACCCCGCTCACCGTGAAGGTGGCCGTCTTCCTCTTCTCCTGCCTCCTCGTCGTCCTCGCGTTCCTCCTGGGGCGGCGGATGGCCGGGTGGCCCGGCGCCCTCGCGAGCGCGCTCCTCACCGCGGTGGCGCCGCCGTTCCTGTCGCTCTACGGCAACTACCCCATGCTGGGCTACATGGAGGTGGTGGTGATCGGAAGCGCGGTCCTGCTCCTCGCGCTGGACGCCGTCACGGACCAGGCGGGGGGGACGCGGCGGGACCGGAAGCTCCTGCTCCTGGGTCTCGTGGCCGGCGTGGGGTGGTGGGTCAACCCGATGATCCTCTCCTATCTCGCTGCCGCGGGGCTCCTCCTGCTGTTCCGGCCGGCCCTCTGGCACACCCGAGGGTTCTGGGGCGCGCCGCTCGCGTTCCTCGTCGGGAGCCTCCCGTACTGGCTCTTCAACCTACGGCACGCCTTGTGGTCCTTCGTCCTCTTCCGCAAGGGCGTCCAGGGCGACGTCCCGGAGCGGGTCCAGAAGATGTGGGAGCCCGTCCTGGAGATCCTCGGAGCCCGGGGCGTCCTCACGGACCCGGTGCCGCTCCTGTCCCCGGTCGCGGGCGTCGTCTACCTCGCGCTCCTCGGCATCCTCGTCTGGGACCTGGTCCGCCGGCCGTGGGGCGACGACCCCGGCGCGCTGGCACGGCGGCGGGGCATCCAGCTCCTCCTGCTGTTTTCCCTCATCCAGCTCGCTGCCTTCTCGACGAGCACGTACCCCGTGATCCAGCGTTACCTTTTCCCCCTCTACTCGTCGCTCCCCGTCCTCACCGCCATGGCCCTCCTGACCCTGTGGCGGTGGTCGCGCGTCCTTGCGGTGGCGGCCCTCGCGCTCCTGCTCCTCAACAACACGCTTGCGCTCGGGAAGACGGTCCGAGCCTTCGACGCGGGGCTCCGGCACGACTGGTGGAAGCCCGAGCCGGTCGTTGCGCTTCTCCAGCGTGAGGGGATCGACCGGGCCTACGCGGAGCTCCAGGTGGCGCCGCGGTTGACCTTCGAGGCCGGCGAGCGGATCATCGTCGCTGACCCCCTCAACGAGCGCTACCCGCCGTTCCGGGAGCGCGTGGACACCTCCCCCCGAGTCGCCTACGTCCTGGCGCGGGCGCCCGGGGTGCGGATCGCCGCGCAGCAGCTCGGCTCCGCGCTCGACGCGGCCGGGGCGCGCTACCAGCGCCAGGACCACGGGGCCTTCTCCGTGTTCTACGACTTCGCGCCGCCGCCCCACGCGGGGAGCCTCGCGAGCCTCCCGCCGCGCGGCTGGCGGGCCGCGAGCGAGCCCGCGGGTCGGCATCCGACTCGGGCCTTCGACCGGGACGCCGATACGGCCTGGCTGAGCGGGGCGCCCATGCAGCCGGGGATGTGGTTCCGGCTGGATCTCGGGGAGGTCCAGCCGGTCGCGGGGGTCACCGTGCTACCCGTCCGGTACCGATTCGGGGCACCCCGCGGGTACCGGATCGAGGTCTCCCGGGACGGTGCCGCGTGGGCTACGGTCGTGTCGGTGCCGGACTTCGCGTTCGCGCTCCGCTGGGGCCATGGGCAGCCGCGGCTGGACCCGACCGGGCGGATCGTCGCCCGATTCGCGCCGCGCCCGGTCCGCTTCATCCGGATCTCGCAGACCGGCGAGCAGCCGCGGGAGTGGTGGGGCATCGCCGAGCTGTTCGTCTACACGCCGGGACCCGTCCGCGAGCCGCCGGCGGCGACGGCACGCTTCGCGCAGGCGGGGGAGCTCGAGCAGGCCGGGCGACTCGCCGCCGCTGCGGCCGCGTACGAGCAGACGGTCGCGCTCGACCCGGAGCGGGAGGAAGCGCACTGGCGGCTCCTCGAGGTGTACCAGAAGGCCGGGGTCCCCGTGGAAGGCTCCGACCCGCGTCGGCGGGCCCGGCTCTTCGAGTCCCTCGAGCTCTGGGCCCGGGCGGCGCGGCAGTACGAGCAGCTCCTCGAGGAGCGCCCCGAGGAGCGCCAGCACACGGAAGTCCTCGCCCGGTTGGCCGAGGCCTACCGTCGGCAGGGAGCCGCCGACCGCGCGGCGGAGGTCGAGCGGCGACTCGCCGCGGAGTTCACGCCGCCCACGCGGGCCGAGGTACGCTTCGGCGAGGCCGTCCAGCTCCTGGGCTACGGGCTCATGCCGCACGAGCCCCGGGTTGGCGAGCCGGTCGAGCTGGCCTACTACTGGCAGGCGCTTCGGCCCACGGACGAGGACCTCACGGTCTTTGTCCACTTCGTGCTCGACGGTAAGGTCCGGTTCCAGCACGACCACGAGCCGCTCGACGGCCGCTACCCCACGAGCCGGTGGGCGGAGGGGGAGCGGATTCGCGAGAGCTACGGCGTGCGCCTGCCCCCGGACTTGCCTCCCGGGGAGTACGAGGTCCGGATCGGGCTCTGGAACCCCCGGAGCGGCAAGCGCCTGCGGGTGAGCCAGACCGCGCTTCCCCGGGTGGGCGACCAGGTGCGCGTGGTCACGCTCCGCCTCCTCGCATCCCGATGAGGTCCCGGGCAGTCTGGCTGCTGCTGCTGGTGATCCTGGGCGGGCTCGTCCGGGCAGGGTATCTCATCACGCCCCTCCTCGACTCCGACCAGGCCGTGCTCGGCCTGCAGTCCCGCCACCTCCTCAGGGGAGAGTTCGCGGTGTTCCAGTGGGGGCTCGCGTACGTGGGGACCCCGCAGGCGTTCCTCACCGCGGTGGCGTTCGCGCTCTTCGGTCTCTCGCGGCTCGTCCTCAACGCGGTCCCCCTCGTCCTCTCCCTCGGGTTCATCCTCGTCACCTACCGGCTCGGCCGGGAGGCAGCGGGGGAGGACGCGGGCCTGGTCAGCGCCGCGCTCGTGGCTCTGGCGCCGCCCTACCTCGCCGTCTTCGGGGCCTGGGCGCGGCACGGCTACATGGACACGCTGCTGCTGGGGAGCCTCGTGCTGGTCCTGGCCCTGCGCCTCGCGCGCCGACCCCTGGGGCCCCGGGAGGAGGTGCGGGGTTTCGCATTGCTCGGGCTCATGGCCGGCGTGGCCTGGTGGGTGAACCTTCTGAGCCTCTTCTATCTCCTGCCGGCGGCGCTGTTCCTGCTTCTCCGCGACTGGCGGTGGGTCGGGCGGCGCGGGCCGTGGGTCGCCCTGGCGTTCTTCCTCCTCGGGAGCGCGCCCTTCTGGCTCTTCAATCTCCGCCACGCCTTCTGGAGCTTCAACCTCTTCAAGGGCGGCGACGTCCGGCGGGCGCCGGGCCAGATCCTCCGGGTCGCGACGGAGGGCCTCCCCGCGATCCTCGGGGCGCGCTCCTCCCACGCCGCCACGACCTTCGTCCCCGGGCTCTCAGAGGCCGTGATGCTGCTCTATGCCCTCGCCTTCGCCTGGCTCGTCTGGCGCGGTCTCTCCGGCCTCAGGCGGGAGCGGCGGGTCGAGCCCGGCGTGGGCCTGCTCCTCCTGTTCTTCGCGAGTGGCGCGCTCCTCACCGCCGTGAGCCGGCAGGCGGAGCTCATCACGGCCGAGGGAACGAAGCGCTACCTCCTGCCGCTCTACTCTACGCTCCCCGTGCTCCTCGCTGGCTTCTTCGCCCGGGTCCGCGAGGCCTCGGGGCCGCTCGCCGCCGTCCTGCTCGCCCTGCCGCTCGCGCTCCACCTCTACGGCAACGCCGTGAGCTACCCGTCTACCAAGGGCGAGGTGCCCGGCTTCCGGGCCGCCCGCGCCCAGGACGAGGCACTCTTCCAGTTCCTCCGCGCGCGTGATCTCACGCGCGTCTACGCCACCGCCTACTGGCTCGCGCCGCGCCTGACCTTCGACGCGGGAGAAGCCGTGATCTTCGCCCAGCCCTCCCGCGATCGCTATCCGCCGTACACCGCGCTCGTGGACGCGGGCCCGCGTGTCGGGTACCTCTTCGCGCTGCGTGCCGGCGGGCCGTTTGCCGCGAGCCTCCGGGGGATCGGGGCCGCCTTCGAGCGGACGGAGATCGGGCCCTACGAGGTCTTCCACGACTTCCGCCCGCCTCCGGGCGTGGAGGCGCTCGCGAGCCTCGCTCCGGCCGGCTGGCGCGCGACGGCCAGCGCCACGCGGACCCCGACGGACCTGATCCGAGACCGCGACGTGGACACGGCCTGGTTCAGCGGAGAGCCGCAGCGGCCGGGTCAGTTCGTCCAGGTGGACCTCGGGGCCCCGGTGCGCGTCCAGAAGGTGACGCTGCTGTCGCCCCGCCCGTCCATCGGCTCCCCGCGCGGCTACCGGGTAGAGGTCTCCGCGGATGGCCGCACCTGGCAGGAGACGGCGGCGGTGCCCGCGACCCCGTGGAGTCTCGACTGGGATCGCGGCCAGCCGCGGATGGGCCCGCCCGAGCGCGTCGTGAGCGCCTTCGCGTCCCGCGAGGTCCGTTACGTCCGGGTCGAGCAGACGGGCGGCGATCCGTGGTGGCACTGGGCTGTCGGCGAGCTGTTCGTCTACGGCCCGGACGCGGCGGGCGCCAGTGCCACCCCGGGTGCCGTCCGCGCGGCCCTCGGGCGCGCCGAGGGGCACGAGGCGGCGGGCCGGCTGCCCGAGGCGGCGCGCGAGTACTGGCAGCTCACGCGCCTCGCGCCGGAGCTCGAGGTTGCCCACGCGCGGCTCGCGGCGCTGTACGACCGCACCGGCGTTCCGCTCGAGGGGGCGGCCGCGCCGGTCGGCGCCCGTGCCCTCGCGTTCGAGCGGCTCGGGCTGTGGGCAAAGGCCGCAGGGGAGTATGCACGCGAGCGCGACCGGGAGGCGGACCGGATTGCGCCACACGCGCGGAGCGACCTCGCGCGCCGCCTGGCCCGGGCGCTGCGCGAGGCCGGCGACCTCGCGCGGGCCCGCGGGGCGGAGGACGCGCTGGCCCGGGAGTTCGCCCCGCCGGTCCCGGCGCCCGCGACATTTGGGGACGGGATCCGGTTCCTGGGTTACCGGTTGGAGCCGCCATCGGTCATGCCGGGCGCGACGGTCCGCGTCACCTACTACTGGCAGTCCCGGCGCGCCGTCGCGACCGACTACGCGGTCTTCGTCCACTTCGTGCGCGACGGGCAGGTGCGCTTCCAGCACGACCACGCCCCCCTCGACGGCAAGCTCCCGACGAGCCGGTGGGGAGAGGGCGAGCTGGTGCGGGAGAGCTACGAGCTCACGCCGCCGGCGGACTTGGAGCCCGGACCGTACGAGCTTGTCCTGGGCGTCTGGGACCCGAAGAGCGGCCGACGCCTGGCCGTCGGCGAGACGGCGCTCGCGCACCGCAGGGACCGCGTCGTCGTCGGCACCTTGCGCATCGAGCGCCGCTCGTGAGCGCGCACCGCTGGCCTCCCGGGCTGGTCCTCGTCGCGGGGCTCGTCCTGGCCGCGAGCTTCCAGGCGTGGGAGCACCGGCGCTGGAAGACCCCGGTCGTCGGCTGGGAGGTCGCGCTCGTCCTCCTGACCGTCGCGCTCGTCGGGCTGCTCCTCTGGCGGCTCGCTTCCGCGGCGCTCGCTGCCTGGGCGGGCATGGCGCCGGGAGCGGCCCGGCGTCTCGTCGCGCTCGCGCACCTCCCCCTGCTCCTCACGGCGGCGGCGACGTCGCCCCGGCGCGTGGGGCTGGCGGTGGTGTCGGCCTTCCTCTTCGTGGCGGCGCACGCGTGGCTCGCGTGGCGGCACCGGCCGGCAGGACTGTCCGCCGACGCCCTCGCGGCCCGCGGCGGGTCGGCCCTCGCGGCCGCGGCGGAGGCCGCGCGGGGGCTGTTCGGGGCCCTCGTCCTCGCTCTCGTCCTCGCCGACCTGCGGCTCCTCCACCTCGCCGCGGACCCGCCGGTCGACCTGGGGCCGAGCGGCGGGGCGTGGACGGACCCGGGGGAGTGGGCCCACAACGCCCGGAACCGGATCCTCTACGGCGAGTGGGTGTGGGACGAGGTCAACTTCATGTACGTGAGCCCCGTGACGAACGTTTGCTTCTACCTCGTCTTCCGCCTCCTGGGCGTTGGGTACGCCCAGGTGGGGCTGGTCTCGGTCCTCTTCAGCCTCGCCACGCTCCTCCTGTTCTACCTGAGCCTCCGAGAAGTCTTGGGACGGGGCGGCGCCCTCCTCGCGACCGCGCTCCTCGGCGGGAGCTACCTGTTCGTCATGTACAACCGCATCGGGCTCGTGGAGACCCCGGCGGTGTTCTTCCAGGTCCTCACGCTCTACTTCGCGCAGCGCGGCGTCCGCGAGCCGCGATACTTCGCGCTCGCCGGCGCGGCGAGCCTCGTGCCCCTGGCGGTGAAGATGCAGATGACGTACATCTTCCCCGCCGCGGTCTTCGCCGTGGCGCTCCACGCCGTCCGGTGGACCGAGCCGGGCTCCGGCGAGCGGTCGTGGCGGCCGGTCGCGTACTTCCTCGCGGGCGCGGCCATCACGCTCGCCGCCCTGGCCACCGTGTGGCTCGTCCCCTACCGGGCCGAGATCCTCTGGCGGCTCCAGAACGAGTGGCGCCTCCACGCCCTCCCCATGACGCTCCCGCGTCTCCTGCGGAACGTCTTCTACAACCCGTTCGTCGTCTACTTCCTGGGTTCGCCCGTCCTGCTCCTCCTCGGCGGCCTCGTCTTCTGCCAGGTGGTCCTGCGCCTCCTCCGGCGCGCGGGGCCGGTGCCGTTCCCACAGCTCCTCGCCGTCTGGTGGATCGCTGGCGGGTTCGGCTACCTCGCCATCTCGCAGTACCGGCCGCTCCGCTACTACGTCTCGCTCATTCCGCCGATGGTCATCCTCGCCACCACCGCCGTCGTCGGCCTCTGGCGCGCGCGCCCGGTCGCGGTGCCCGCCCCGGGGCCGCTCGCAGTCTGGGTGTACGGCGGGGCGGCGTTCCTCGCCGGGCTGACTGCGGTCGGGTATGCTTACGCGCGGATGCCGCTCGTGCAGAACGCCCTGGCGTACCTCTCGCTCTACCCCCTGACGGAGAAGGATCTCGCGCTCGCCACTGGCGCCCTCGCCCTCGCGGGGAGCGCCGTTGGCTTCCGCTTGCTCGCCCCGTGCGCGGCCCGCATGGCCGCGCGCGTCCCCGGGTGGGCGCCTCGCGCCCTCGCGGTGCTCCTGGTCCTCGCCTTCGCCGTGATCGAGGGGTGGAGCTACTTCGACTGGAAGCTCCACCGCGCGTACAAGCTCGTGTCCATCTCGCGCGAACTGGGCCAGCGGCTCCCGCCCGGCTCCGTCATCGCCGGGATCTTCGCCCCGATCCTCACCCTGGAGAACCGCCACCGGTCACTGGCCATCTGGGACCGCTACGGAAACTGGCAGGGCGACCCCCTCGCGCGCTTCGGCGTGACGCACGTCGCGGTGATGGCGTACATCGACGAGATCGGCTACTACCAGCGTCGCTTCCCCGAGGCGATGAGCCGGGCGCGGCTCCTGGACGAGTGGATCCTCTGGAGGACGCGTGTGTCGTTCTACGAGCTGCCGCGGCGCTGAGGGACGCTTCTCCTTGACGGCTGGGTCTCGGGACATATACTGGGGAGCGTGGTGAAGGTCACCGTCGTCATCCCGACCAAGAACGAGGGCCAGATGATTCACGAGGTCATCGAGGGCGTCCGTCCCTACGCCGACGAGATCCTCGTGGTGGACGGCCACTCGACGGACGACACGCGAAAGCTCGCGCTCGAGCTGGGCGCCCGGGTCGAGCTGGACGGCGGGCGGGGGAAGGGGGACGGGCTTCGGATGGCGATCGAGAAGGCGAAGGGGGACATCCTGGTCTTCTTCGACGCGGACGGCTCGCACGAGGCGACCGACATCCCGAAGCTCCTGGCGCCGATCCTCCGGGACGAGGCGGACCTCGTGATCGGCTCCCGCGGACGGGGCGGGAGCGACGAAGCCTACGGGACCTTCGGCGACTTCGTCCGGAACACCGGGGGGCACATCATCCTGCTGGCGATCAACTACCGGTTCGGGGTTCGGCTGACCGACAGCCAGAACGGCTTCCGGGCGATCCGGGTAGACGTGGCCCGGAAGCTCGGCGTGAAGGAGAACCTGACGACAATCGAGCAGGAGATGCTCATGCGGTGCCTCAAGCTCGGCTACCGCGTCGCCGAGGTCCCGAGCCACGAGTACGAGCGGCGGTACGGGAAGTCGCGCATCAACCTCTGGAAGGTGTCGCACATCTACATCTGGTCCCTCGTCAAAAACCTCTTCTAGCGATGGGCGCGCGGCTCCGAGTTCCCCGTCGCGAGCATATCCACGGCACCCACGAGACCGACCCGCTCCACTTTTACTACAAGTTCGGCATCCGGTGGATCTTCCGGAAGCGCCTCGAGATGGTCCTGGAGCTCATGGGGGCCGACCGGTACGGCGAGCTGCTGGAGGTCGGGTTCGGCAGCGGCGTCTTCCTCAAGGAGCTCGCCACGCGCTGCCAGCGGCTCTACGGCATCGACGTCCACGACAACTTCCACCTGGTGGAGGCCATGCTCGAGAAGGAGGGACTCCGGGCGAACCTCGTGCACGCCCCGGTGCAGAAGATCCCGGTCGAGGACGGGCGGTTCGACTGCGTCGTCTCGACCAGCGTGCTCGAGCACGTCCGCGAGCTGGACGCGGCTGTCGCGGAGATCGCGCGGGTCCTCAAGCCGGACGGGGTCGCGTTCCTCGCGTTCCCCATCGAGAACCTCCTGACGGACATCGCGCTCTGGATCACCTACATCCCGCTCAACACGCGCCTCAAGGACGAGCACGTCTCCGACCACCGGGGCATCCTGGCCGCCGTCCGCCGGCGCTTTGCTGTGGTCCGGGATCTGCGCCTCCCGCCGTTCCTCCCGCTCGACTCCTGCCTCTACTACGCCTGCCGGTGCGTGAAGCTGTAGTGCGGTTCCGCCTTGTCGCGCCGAAGTCGAGTCACGCGGCCGACCTCGCTGGTGGCGACACCGCGTATCGAACAACTTGCCGCGAATAGTTGGAATGGCACGAATTCCTCGGCGAGAAGCCCTCGCCCACGGTCGCAGCGAAATGCTTGACGGCACCTCAGCAAACGGGCTGTGTTCAGCCTGCGCGGTGTTGGGGATGGGCCGCGCTCCCTGCGTCCGTCCCCAGCCCGATGCGCCCGGGCCGTCCGCGGTACGGAGGGCTCCGAGGCGACGGCGCGCCCGTCCGGGACGCGAGCGCGCGGTCGGGGCCCGACCGTGAAGGTGCCACGCGCGACGCCGTGGGCACGGTCCCCACTCGAGCGCTACGGCATCGTCGCATTCGTCAGCACGTTCGCGTTGCTGCTCTCGTGGCTGCTCGGCCCGCTCGTCGAGGGGAGCGACTTTCCCCTGTTCTTGGGTGCGGTGATGTTCAGTGCCTGGTACGGCGGACTCGGACCGGGGCTCCTGGCGACGGCCCTGGGGGCGCTGGCCGGCACGGTCGTCTTGCCGTCACGGTCACCGCTCGCCGAGGGCGGGCTGGGCGCGGTGGTTCGGCTGGGCGTCTTCGTGCTCGAGGCGCTGGTGATCAGCTGGCTCAGCGCTACCCTGCACGCGGCCCAGCGACGCGCCGAGACGCTTGTCACGAGCGAGCAGGCCGCACGCACGGAGGTCGAGGCGACGGCCCAGCGGCTTCGCGACCTCCAGCGCGTCACCGACACGGCCCTCGCCCATCTGCGGCTCGACGACCTGCTTCGCGAGCTGATCGGTCGGATCCGGGAGGCCCTCGCGGCGGACACCGTGGTGATCCTGCTCCTCACCGAGGATGAATCGGAGCTGGCGGTGCGGGCGGCGTATGGCCTGGAAGAGGAAGTCGCCCGCGGTATCCGGATCCCGGTGGGGCGAGGGGTCGCGGGGCGCATCGCGGTCCAGCGCAAGCCGATGATCCTCGAGGACCTCTCCAGCGTGGAGATTGCGAGCCCGGTTCTCCGGGAGAAAGGGCTCCGCGCCCTCCTCGGGGCCCCCCTCGTGGTCGAAGGCCGATTGGTCGGCGTCGTTCACGTCGGCACCCTCCGCCCCCGGACCTTCTCGGAGGACGAGACCTGGCTCCTGCGGCTGGTCGTCGACCGCACCGCCCTCGCCATCGATCACGCTCGCCTCTACGAGGCCGAGCGCTTTCCGGCTGCTGGTGGAGGGAGTCGGCGAGTACGCGCTGAACATGCTGGACCGCGACTGGCGCGTGGCGAGCTGGAACGCGGGCGCCGAGCGCCTGAAGGGCTACGCGGCCGACGACGTCATCGGGCGGCACTTCTCGATGTTCTACTCGCCCGAGGACGTCCAGCGGGAGGCTCCCCGCGAGGCCCTCGCCGCGGCGGCGGCTGGCGGGCGGTACGAAAGGGAGTGTTGGCGGGTCCGCAAGGACGGATCGCAGTTTTGGGCCAACCTGGTCGTCACCGCGCTGCGGGATGGTTAGGGCGCCCTCGTCGGGTTTGCCACGCTCACCCACGACCTCACGACGCGGCAGGGGGCCGCCGAGACCCGCACCCGCCTCCTCGAGCAGTTGATCTCGGCCCAGGAGGAGGAGCAGCGTCGGATTGCCCGGGAGCTTCACGACGAGACCGGGCAGTCGCTGACCTCGCTGCTGGTCGGGCTCCGCGCCGTGCAGGATGCCCGGAGCCTCGAGGAGGCGCTGCCTCGAGTGGCTGAGCTCCGCCTGATCACAGCGCGGGCGCTCGACGAAGTGCGGCGGCTGGCCTGGGGGCTGCGCCCCCTGGCGCTGGACGAGCTGGGTCTCGTGGCGGCCCTGGAGCAGTATGCGGCCGAGTATGCGCGGTCGTGGCGGATCGCGGCCCACGTGCAAGCGAGGGGCCTGGACACGGACCGGCTGCCCGCGCCGGTGGAGACGGCGCTGTATCGGATCGTCCAGGAGGCCCTGACGAACGCCGCGAAGCACGCGGGCGCTCAGAACGTGAGCATCGTCGTCCAGCGCCACGCGGCGTCGGTCCAGGCGATCGTGGTGGATGACGGCTGCGGCTTCGACGCGGAGGCCGCGCTCAAGCCGGACAGCTCCCGGACGCGTCTGGGCCTGCACGGGATGCGCGAGCGCGCGATCCTCTTGAACCGGTCGGTGACGATCGAGTCGGCGCCAGGGGAGGGGACGACCATCTACGCCTGGATTCCTCTCGTGGAGCATCGGGATGCGGGGCATTCGGATCCTTATCGCGGATGATCACGCCGTCCTGAGGGCCGGCCTCCGGATGCTGATCGGCGCCCAGCCGGACATGGACGTCGCGGGCGAGGCGGCGGACGGCGCGGAGGCGGTCCAGAAGGCCTTGGAGACGCGCCCGGACGTCGCGCTCGTCGACATCACGATGCCGAGCGGCGGGATCAAGACGATCGAGCGGATCCGGCAGGAGTGTCCAAAGACGCGCGTGCTGGTGCTCACCATGCACGACGTCCCCGCGTACCTCCGCTCCGCGGTCGCCGCCGGGGCCTCCGGGTACGTCGTGAAGAGCGCGGCGGACTCCGAGCTGCTGTCGGCGATCCGCGCAGTCCATCGGGGGCACACGGTGCTGGATCCGGACCTCGCCGTCATGGTGGTGCAGGGCTCCCCGGGCAGAAAGGCTGCCGGCGGCCAGGAGGGAGGACCGGAGAGTCCCTTGAGTCCGCGGGAGCGTGAGGTGCTCGACCTCGTCGCGCAGGGGTACACGAATCAGCAGATCGCCGAGCGGCTGGGCCTGAGCGTCAGGACGGTGGAAACACACCGCTCGCGGCTTGTCGAGAAGCTCGGGCTGCGCAGCCGGGCTGACCTCGTCCGCTACGCGCTCGACAGCGGGCTGTTCGGGTCCGGCCAGCCCTCTCCCGAAGAAACCGCCCCCTTAGCCCAACTTCCGCGCGCGCCGTGAAAGGTGCTGTGCTCTTGCCGGTGCAAGT
>CAYQDR010000002.1:107452-118574 GCA_964416315.1 uncultured bacterium | reverse complement strand
CCCACGTCTCGTCGTAGGAGTTGGTGTGGAGCGACTGGGCCCCGCCCAGCACGGCCGCGAGCGCCTGGAGGGCGACGCGCGCCACGTTGTTCAGGGGCTGCTGGGCCGTCAGCGAGACGCCCGCCGTCTGCGTGTGCGTTCGGAGGAGCATCGCCCGCGGATCGGTGACCCGGAAGCGCTCCCGCATGATCGTCGCCCACATCCGCCGCGCGGCCCGGAGCTTGGCGATCTCCTCGAAGAAGTCGGAGTGGATGTCGAAGAAGAAGGAGAGCTGCGAGGCGAACCGGTTCGGGTCGAGCCCGCGCTCGACGCACGCCTCGACGTAGGCGATCCCGTCGGCCAGGGTGAAGGCCAGCTCCTGCACCGCCGTGGCGCCCGCCTCGCGGATGTGGTAGCCCGAGATCGAGACCGGATGGAACTTCGGCACCGAGTCCATGCAGAACTCGATCATGTCCACGACGATACGGACCGCCGACTCCGGCGGGCTGATCCACTCCTTCTGGGCGCTGAACTCCTTGAGCATGTCGTTCTGGATCGTGCCGTCCACCTTGGCCCAGGGAACGCCCTGCCTCTCGGCCACCGCAAGGTACATCGCGAGGATGATCGAGGCCGTGCAGTTGATCGTCATCGAGGTCGTGACGCGGTCCAGCGGGATCCCCTCGAAGAGGCGCTCCATGTCGGCGAGCGTCGAGACCGTCACGCCCTCCCGTCCGACCTCGCCCCCCGCCCGCGGGTGGTCGGCGTCGTAGCCCATGAGGCTCGGCATGTCGAAGGCCGTCGAGAGCCCCGTCTGCCCCTGCTCGAGCAGGAACTTGAAGCGCCGGTTGGTGTCCTCCGGGCGGCCGAAGCCCGCGAACATCCGCATCGTCCAGAGCCGGCCGCGGTACATGGTCGGATACACGCCGCGCGTGAACGGGAACTGCCCCGGGAACCCGAGCCGCTCCGCGTACCGCCAGTCCCCGAGGTCCGCCGGGGTGTAGACGCGCTCCACGGGCAGCCCGGCCATCGTCTCGAAGCGGGCCTTGCGCTCCTGCGTCTTCTCGAGGAACGGCTTCAGCGTCTCGCGCTCCCAGCGCGCCCTGTCCTCCTCGATGCGTTGTCGTTCGCGCTCGTCCATTGGCCTCCCCGCTACTTGAGTTCGAGCAGGGACCGCGCGATCACCAGCCGCTGGATCTGCGACGTCCCCTCGTAGATCTGGGTGATCTTCGCGTCCCGGAAGAACCGCTCGACCGGGTAGTCCTTGATGTAGCCGTAGCCGCCGTGGACCTGGATGGCGTCGGTGGTCACGCGCATCGCCATCTCCGAGGCGTAGAGCTTCGCCATCGAGGCCGCCGAGGTGTACGGCTGGCCGCGGTCCTTGAGCGTCGCGGCCCGCCAGGTGAGCAGACGCGCCGCGTCCACGGCCGTCGCCATGTCCGCGAGCATCCACTGGATCTGCTGGTGCTGGCCGATCGGGACGCCGAAGGCCTTCCGCTCCCGGGCGTAGGCCACCGAAGCCTCGAGCGCCGCGCGGGCGATGCCGACGGCCTGGGCCGCGATCCCGATCCGACCCCCGGTGATGCCCCGCATCGCGACCCTGAACCCCTCGCCCTCCGCCCCGAGCCGGTTCGCCGCAGGCACCCGGCACTCCTCGAAGACGAACTCGGCCGTGTCGGAGGCGCGGAGGCCGAGCTTGTCCTCGACCTTGGGCACGAGGAAGCCGGGCGTCCCCTTCTCCACGAGGAAGGCGGAGATGCCGTGATGTCCCTTCGCGGGGTCGGTCTGGGCAAAGACGAGGGCCACCGTGGCCTCCCGGCCATTCGTGACGAACACCTTGCGGCCGTTCAGCACGTAGTGGTCGTCGTTCCGGCGCACGAGCGTCGCCTGGTTGGTCGCGTCGGAGCCCGCCTGGGGCTCGGTGAGGGCGAAGCAGCCGAGCCCTTTGCCCGAGGCGAGGGGGACGAGGAACCGCTCGTGCTGCTCCGGCGTGCCGAACTGGTGGATCGGGTCGCAGACCAGAGAATTGTTGACGGACATGACCACGGCGTGGGAGGCGCACGCCACGGCGACCTCCTCGAGCGCGAGGACGTAGGAGAGGACGTCGGCTCCGCTGCCGCCGAGCTTCTCGGGGATGACGATCCCCATGAGGCCGAGCTCCCCCATGCGCTTGACGGTGGCGTGGGGAAAGCGGGCCTCGCGGTCGCACTCGGCGGCGATGGGCTTCACCTCCAGCGAAGCGAAGTCCCGCGCGAGCGCCTGGATCATCTGCTGCTCGTCGGTCAGCTCGAGCTTCATACGTCGCGCATCCCCGTCAGCCCGGCGGGTCCTGTCTCCGGGCTCGCCCCGCGCGCCCGGGCTCCGGGCCCCTTTCTCACGCGCCTTCCGCAATTCGCGAATTGCGGAAGGAGCGCCGTGAGGGGACCCCCGTCCGCCCGGGACCCCGCGGGGCTCACCCGGCGCCACCCGCCGAGCCCGGCGTCACCCGCGGTGGGCCGACCCGCGCCGGCGGGTCTCACCCCTTCTCCTTCAGCTTCTTGAATTCTTCCGTCAGCAGGGGGACGACCTCGAAGAGGTCCCCGACGAGGCCGAAGTCGGCGATCCTGAAGATCGGGGCCTCGGGGTCCTTGTTCACGGCGCAGATCACCTTCGAGGTGCGCATGCCGGCCAGGTGCTGGATCGCCCCCGAGATCCCGCAGCCGATGTAGAGCTTCGGCGAGATCGTCCGCCCGGTCTGCCCGACCTGGAACCGGTGCGGGCGCCACCCCGCGTCCACCGCCGCGCGCGAGGCGCCCACCGCGGCCCCGAGCACCTTCGCCAGCTCCTCGAGGAGGACGAAGTTCTCCGGGCCCTTCAGCCCCCGGCCGCCCGAGACGACGATCTCCGCCTCGGTCAGCTCGGGCAGGCCGGTCTGCGCCTCCTCGCGCCGCTCCACGAAGCTCTTCGCAGCTTGCACCGCGCCGAGCGAAAGCCGCTCGACCTTCGGCGCGCGGCCCTCCTGGGGCTCGGCCGCGCGGAACACGTTCGGCCGGAGCGTCGCGAGCCAGGGCGTCCCCTTCCAGCGCACCTTGGCCAGGAGCTTCCCGGCGTAGACGGGGCGGGTCGCGACGAGCTGCCCGTCTTGAAGGCTGAAGGCCACCGAGTCGGCCGACAGCCCGGCCCCGAGCCGAGCCGCGAGACGCGCCATGAACTCGCGATGGCGGCTCGTCACCGCGCCCCAGATGGCGCGCGGCGCCTCCCGGCCGGCCAGCTCGGCCACCAGCGGCGTCCAGACCTCGCCGCGGTACGGCGCGAGCGCGGCATCCTCCCAGAGCCACACCCGGTCGGCGCCCCACGCGGCGAGCTGTCGGAGCCCGTCCTCCTCCGCCTTGTCCGTCAGCCAGAGGACCTCGACCGGCGCCCGCAGCTCACCTGTCCAGCGGCGAGCCTCGCCGATCAGCTCGGCGGTGACCTTCTTCGGGCGCCCCTGGCGATCGTCCTCGACCACACACCACAACGCGCCTGGCATCCGCGTCTCCCTCAGATCTCGAACGGTGCCGGGCCCAGAACCGAGCAGATCAAGGACGCAGGCCCGACCCCGCCGAGGCGTATGCCGCATACGTTGAGGCGGGCGCAGGGCCGAGGACGCCGAGATGCGACGGTTATCGGCACGGCACTAGATGGCTTTCGCGTCTTCGCGGAGCGCGCGCACCAGCTCACGCGCCATCTCCCGCGCATCGCCGGTCAGGACCCGCCCCGGCGGGCGCGGCGGCGGCGCCTCCAGCGTGACGACCTCGAGCTGCGGCTCGACCTGACCGAGGCCGAGGTCCGCGGCCTTCAGCTCCTTGATCTCCTTCTTCTTCGCCCCCATGATTCCCTTGAGGGTCGGGTAGCGCGGCTCGTTGATCCCCTTCTGGGCGGTGAGCACGCACGGCAGCGGGAACTCGAACACCTCGAGCCCGCCCTCCACCTGGCGCCCCGCGCGGACCTTCCCGCCGTCCGGCGAGACCGCCTCCTCCATGACCCAGGACAGACACGGCCAGCCCAGGAGCTCGGCCACCTGCGCGCCGACCGCCCCCGTGTCGTCGTCGATCGCCTGCCGGCCCGCGAGGACGAGCTGCGGCTGCTCGAGCCGGATCACGGCGGCGAGGGCGCGGGCGACCGCCAGCGTGTCGCCGCCCTCCAGCGCGGGATCGTTGACGTGGATCGCCCGGTCCGCCCCCATGGCGAGGCAGGAGCGCAGGGTTTCCTTCGCGCGGTCCGGGCCCAGCGTGACCGCCACGACCTCGCCCTGCCCGCGCTTTTCCTTGATGCGGAGGGCTTCCTCGATCGCGAACTCGTCGTAGGGGGAGACGATCCAGGTGATGCCCGTCGTGTCGATGGCGCGCGGATCCGCGCCGATCTTGACCTGGGTGGCCGTGTCCGGCACCTGCTTGACCAGGACGAGCATCTTCATCGGCCGGGCTCCTCTCCGAGAGCTGATGGCGAGCGCACCGGGCTCTGGCGAGCCGCGGGATCGCGCGGGAATCGGCCGCTCGTCGCCCGGCGGCGCTCCACAACTCCCCGCGCAATCGACTCATTTTAGTCGGCACGCGCGGACGAAGTCAAACCGCCCGCCGCACCCACCAGGGGGCCGCACGCCACGCCCTGGCCGTTTGACGGCGCCGGAACGCGCGGCGTATGCTGTGCGCCCGACGCATGCTCCAGGTCACCGGCCTCCAGGTCGCGTACGGGGACGTCCAGGCGATCTGGAGCCTCGACTTCGAGGTGCCGGCAGGCCGGATCGTCACGCTCCTGGGAGCGAACGGCGCCGGCAAGACGACGACCCTGCGCGCCGTCTCGGGCCTCGTCCGTCCGCGGAGCGGCGCGATCCGCTTCGAGGGGCGCGACGTCGTCCGCCTCCCACCCCACGCGATCGTGGCGCTCGGCATCAGCCACATCCCCGAGGGCCGGCGGCTCTGGCCCGGGATGACCGTGCGGGAGAACCTCGAACTGGGCGCCTTCCCGCCGCGCGCCCGCGCCCGGATGGGAGAGAGCCTCGCGGGGGTCCTGCGGCTGTTCCCGCGGCTCGCCGAGCGGCAGGGCCAGCTCGCCGGCACGCTGTCAGGCGGCGAGCAGCAGATGCTCGCCATCGGTCGCGCGCTCATGGCCCGCCCGCGCCTGCTTCTCCTCGACGAGCCCTCGCTCGGGCTCGCGCCGCTGGTCGCCGCCGAGCTCTTCCAGACCATCGTCGCCGTCAACGCGGAGGGGGTCACCGTCCTCCTCGTCGAGCAGAACGTCCACCAGGCGCTCCGGATCGCCCACCACGGCTACGTCCTGGAGACCGGGCGGATCGTCACCGCGGGCTCGGCCCGCGCGCTGCTGGACGACCCCTACATCAAAGAAGCTTACCTGGGGTTGTAGCATGCCCGTCGATGCGGCCCCGCCCGACCTCCGGCGGGTCCTGGCGGCCCTCGCCTCCCCAGACGCCTGGGCGTGCGATCCCGAGCAGGTCGCCCGGCTCCGGGGCGAGCTCGGCGAGGCGACCCTGGTCGAGCGCTCCGGGGAGACGGCGATCATGCGAGGCGACCGGCTCCTCGGCGTGGTCCGGCCCTACGGCTCCGTCGTCCTGTACCTCGCGCCGATCCCGGCCCCCGCCTGGCCGACACCGGGGTTCTCGCCCCTCTGGCGCCCGCTGACCGTGTCCGCGCGCCAGCGCCTGCTCGAGCTGGACCGCGGCGGGCGCGTCACGCTCGCGATCCAGCGCGACCGCCAGGGCGCCCTCCGCGAGGCCTGGCTCCGGAACATGGACGGGACCCTCCTCGGCATCCTCCCGGGGGGCGCGCATCCCCTCTGGGGTGCCTCCGACCGGCTCGTCCGTCCCCCCGTCCGCTCGGGGACGCCGCCGGAGCGGCTCACGGTCTGCGGCGCGGTGAGCTGGGACGGCATCGCCGCCATTCCGCCGCTCGCCGACCCGACGCGGCTCCCGCCGGGGGCGGGCACGGGCATCCTGAACGTGCTCGCCGCGCTGGCGAGCGACCAGCAGGCCGTGACACTCCGCTACCGGGGGCCCTTCCCGACCGAGCAACTCTTCTGGGCGCTCTGCGAGTCGTTCCGCGTGGAGACGCACGCCACCGATCCGGTCGCCGCCTTCACGGAGGGCGCGGAGGAGATGTTCGCGCGCGGCGAGAGCCGCGAGGTGCCGCTCGACTGGACGCCGGCGCCCCACGAGCGGCTCTTCCTCCCCGACGGCATCTACGTCCAACTCCGGGACGGCGTCGAAAAGGTCTTCTGGGACGGCCGCGTGTACCACCGCGTGACCTGGCAGGGCCTCCGGCGCCGCGGGCACCGCGTGATCCGAGCGAGCACCGAGCCCGACGGCCGGCCCGCGTTCGTGGCCGGGGTGGAGGCGCTCGGGCGTCCGCTCGAGGACCACCTGGTCCTCGACGCGCGGGGCGCGCTCCTCCGGCGGCCCGCCGGCGCGGTCGCGCGCCCCGCGGAGGGGCCGGACGCCCCGCTCGCCGAGCCCTGGCGGGAGGCGCTCGGGTGGCTCTTGCTCCTCGAGGCGACGCCGCTCCTCTCCACCGCCATCGCGACGGTCTGGGGGATGACCGAGGTCGTCTGGGGCGCGCTGCGGCTCGACCTGATCGACGCGCGCGGCGCGAGCCTGCGCCTGGCACGAGCGCTCGTCGAGGCGTACGGGGCCGAGCGCACCCGGACGGCGGCCGACGCCCGCCGCGCGCTGGCCCAGCGCCTGGTCGGGGACGTGCTCGACCTCCTCGGCCCGCCGATCCGGCGGGCCGCGGCCGCGTGGCTCGAGAGCGAGCCGCCGGCCCGACAGGAGGAGCTGCTCGAGCTGGCCCGGCGCGCCGACCGGCGCGGCGTCGCCGCGCGCGCCGCGCCCGCGCTCGCGCGCCTGCTCGACGCCCTCGAGGTCGGCGAAGCCCTCCCCGATTGACGCCGGGGCCTTGAAGCGCCGAGCTTGTGGTGAATGACCCAAGTCCCATCGCATAAGGTCTCGGGGCGTGGCCGAGACCCGAGCAGCGCTAGGACGCAGGGAGGAGGCGTTCCGAGGCGTACTCCCTGTACGTTGAGGGGCGCCGACGACCGAGGACGCCGCGATGCGACGGGGATCGGCCACGCCGCCCGATTGACGGTTCCTTCGCGGGGGTGATAGAAGGCTGCCATGTCCTTCCTCCTCCCCTGCCCGCGCTGCGGCCCGCGCGACGTCTACGAGTTCCGCTGGGGCGGCGCGCAGTCGCGCCGGCCGGCGCCCGATTCGCCGCGCGAGACCTGGGTGAGCTACCTCTACCTGCGTGAGAACCCGGCAGGGCCACAGCAGGAGTGGTGGTACCACCGCATGGGCTGTCGGCGCTGGTTCCTCGCGGTGCGCGACACGCGCACCAACGAGGTCACGGCGACGTTCTGGCCGCCGGCACCTGCCGCGGCGACCGAGCGGGGCGCTGAGTGAGACATCCTGTGTCAACCCGCCGGCACGACTGCGAGCGATGTGCGCGCCGCCCCTCCCCCCGAAGGGTGGGAGGGGACGGGGGTGCAGGGGGTCCCGAATGACCGACCCAGCCGCGACCCGCCTCCCGCCGCATCCCGCCCAGCGCATCGACGGGACGCGCCCGCTGGCGTTCACGTTCGGCGGCCGCCCGGTCCCCGCCCTCGACGGCGACACGGTCGGCAGCGCGCTCCACGCCGCGGGAGTTCGCATTCTCTCCCGCAGCTTCAAGTACCACCGGCCGCGGGGGCTCCTCTGCTGCGCCGGCCGCTGCCCGAACTGTCTCGTGAACGTGGACGGGATCCCGAACGTGCGCGCGTGCACGGAGCCGGTGCGCGCCGGGATGCGCGTGCGCCCCCAGCACGCCTGGCCCTCGCTCGAGTGGGACGTCCTCGCGGTCTTCGACCGCCTCCACCGGGTGCTCCCCGTCGGCTTCTACTACAAGACCTTCATCCGCCCGCGCCGGCTCTGGCCGGTCTACGAGGGCGTCCTCCGGCGGCTCGCCGGGCTCGGCGAGATCACGTGGCCCGACGCGCCCCCCGGCGACTACGAGCGCGAGCACGCCTTCGCCGATGTCGCCGTGGTAGGAGGCGGCGCCGCCGGGATGGCAGCCGCCCTCGAGGCCGCGCGCGCCGGCGCTGGCGTGGTCCTCGTGGACGACCAGCCGCGGCTCGGCGGCCGCCTGCTCGTCGGCACGCGGCCGATGGGCGCGGGGGCCTTCCACGGCCAGGCCGGTTGGGAGGTCGCCGCGGCCCTCGCCCGCGACGTGGCCGCCGAGGGAAGGATCCGCGTCCTCACCGAGGCCACCGCGTTCGGCCTCTACGAGGGCGGGCTCCTCGGCCTCCTCCAGGGGCGGCGGTTTCTGCGGCTGCGCGCGCGGCAGGTCGTCGTCGCGACCGGCGGCTTCGACTACCCGCCGGTGTTCGAGAGCAACGACCTCCCCGGCGTGATGCTCGGCGCGGCGGCCCAGCGCCTCGTCGCGCTCTACGGCGTGCGGCCGGGCGCGCGGGCGGTCGTAGCCGCGCGCGACGACCGCGGGCTCGCCGTCGCGCTGGACCTCCTGGCCGCCGGGGTGGAGCTGGCGGCCGTGCTCGACGCGCGGCCGGCGGTGCCGGAGTCGGAGCCGAGCGCGGCGCTCCGCGCGGCGGGCGTCGGGATCCTCTCCGGCCAGGGCGTCCTCCGCGCGGTCGGGCGCGGGGGCGTGCGCCGGGCCCTGATCGGGGGTGCGGTGGACGGCCGCGGAGCGCGGGAGGTCGCGTGCGACCTCGTCTGCCCGGCGACCGGCTACGAGCCCGCGGCCGGCCTGATCGGCCAGGCGGGCGGGCGGCTCCTCCCCGACCCGGCGAGCGGCCGGCTCGCGCCGGCGACGCTCCCCCCGGACGTCTTCGCCGCGGGCGAGGTGGCAGGGGCCGACGGCGTCGAGGCGATCCTCGCCTCGGGGCGGCTGGCCGGCGCGCAGGCGGTCCTCGCCCTGGACGGCCCGGCGCGTCCGGCCGCCCGCGCGACGCCGACGCGCGTCGCCGCGCTGCCCGCCGCGGCGGAGGCCGCGCGTCGGGCGGGCGGCGTGGGCCCGCGGCCGGCGAGCGCGCCGACGCCGGGGGCGAAGACGTTCGTCTGCTTCTGCGAGGACGTCACCGAGAAGGACGTCCGGCAGGCGATCGCCGAGGGCTTCGATCACCTCGAGACCCTCAAGCGCTACACGACCGTGACGATGGGCCCCTGCCAGGGGAAGATGTGCCACCGGTCCGCGATCGACCTCTGCGCCGCGCTCACCGGGCGCACGGTGGCCGAGACCGGGACCACGACGGCCCGGCCACCCCTCGCGCCGGTCCCCCTGGGCGCGCTCGCCGCCCGCCTCGAGGAGCCCGCCAAGCTGACGCCGATGCACGACCGGCACGTCGCGCTGGGGGCGACCCTCATGGACATGGGGGTGTGGAAGCGGCCCCTCCACTACGGCTCCGTGGAGGCGGAGTGCCGGGCGGTCCACGAGGCCGTCGCGCTCATCGACGTCAGCACGCTCGGCAAGCTCGAGGTCGCCGGGCGGGACGCGGCCGGGTTCCTCGACTGGCTCCACCCGAACCGCGTCGCCGACCTCAAGCCGGGTCGCGTGCGCTACCGGATCCTCTGCGACGATGCCGGCATCCTGCTGGACGACGGCACCGTCGCGCGCCTCGGGGAGGAGCGCTTCCTGGTCACGACCACGACCGGGGCCGTGGACGCGGTCGAGCAGTGGTTCGACTGGTGGCTGGCCGGGAGCGGGCGGTGCGTCCACGTCGCCAACGTGACCGGCGCCCTCGGCGCGATCAACGTCGCCGGGCCGCGCGCCCGGGATCTCCTCGCCCCGCTGGCGGACCTCGACCTCACGCCCGAGGCGTTCCCGTATCTGGCGGTCCGCGACGGGCGCGTGGCCGGCGTCCCGTGCGTTCTCCTCCGGATCGGCTTCGTCGGCGAGCTCGGGTACGAGATCCACTTCCCGGCGGACTACGGGGAGTTTCTCTGGGACACGCTGAGCGCGGCCGGGGCGCCGCTCGGCATCCGACCGTTCGGGGTGGAGGCGCAGCGCGTCCTCCGGCTCGAGAAGCAGCACGCGATCGTCGGCCACGACACCGACGCGCTCTCGACCCCGCTCGAGGCGGACCTCGCCTGGGCGGTGAAGCTCGACAAGCCCGACTTCGTGGGGCGCGACGCCCTGCGCCTGGTCCACGCGCGGGGCCCCCGGCAGCAGCTCGTCGGCTTCGAGCTCGCCGGGGCCGTCCCCGCGGAGGGGGCGGCCGTCGTGGCGGACGGCCGCCCGATCGGACGCGTGACCAGCGCGAAGTGGAGCCCGCACCTCGGCCGCGCCATCGGCCTGGCCTGGCTCCCGGCCGAGGCCGCGCGGGAGGGTGCCGCCTTCGACGTCCGCGTGGACGGCGCCACGCGGCGGGCCACGATCGTGACGCGCCCGTTCTACGACCCCGACGGCGCCCGGCTCCGGATGTGACGATGAACCTCGGTCGTCCCGTGCGCGTCTCCGCCATCCACCGCGCCCACCTGACCCACGGCGCGACCTTCCGGGACGCGGGCGACTGGCGGGTCCCCGACGCCTTCACGTCGCCCGAGGACGAGGTGGCGCGCGTGCTGGCCGGGGTCGGGCTCGCGGACGTGAGCGCCGCCGGCAAGCTCCACGTCCGCGGGGAGAGCGCGGCGGCCGTGCTCCGGCGCATGGCTGGCGGCGAGCCCCCGGCGCCCGGCCGCGCGGCGCGCGTCGCGCTGGGCGACGCCGAGGCGCTGGCCTGCCGCCTCGCGGACGACGAGCTGCTCGTCCTCACGGCGTTCGCGGACACGGACGCCGTGCGTGACCGTCTCACCCGGACCGCGGCGAGCGCAGGCTGCGCCCACGTGACCGACCTCACCTCCGGCTTCGCCGCGGTGGACGTCCTCGGGCCGGCGGCCCCGAGCCTCCTCGCGCGGGTCGCGCCGCTGGACCTGGCCGATGGCGCCGTCCCGCCGCTCGGCGTCGTCCAGGGCGAGCTGGCGCACGTGCGCGCCATCCTGATCCGGCTCGACCGGGTGCGGGCACCGGCCTTCCGCGCGCTCGTTCCGCGGGAGTCCGGCGCCCACGCCTGGGAGGCGCTCGCCGACGCCGGGCGGGACCTCGGCCTCGTCCTCGTCGGCGCCGCGGCGCGCGCCCGCCTGGATGCC
>CAYQDR010000002.1:0-107352 GCA_964416315.1 uncultured bacterium | reverse complement strand
GCGGGACCTCGGCCTCGTCCTCGTCGGCGCCGCGGCGCGCGCCCGCCTGGATGCCCCCCTCTCCCCCACCGGGGGAGAGGGTCGGGGTGAGGGGGCGATCTAGCCATGCTCGGGCTCTTCCGGACCGAGCGGATGTGGACGAAGCGCCCGCTCCGCGGCCGCTACGATGTCGTCATCATCGGCGGGGGCGTCCACGGCCTCGCCACCGCCTACTACCTCGGCGAGCGCGGGGTCCGCGACGTGGCGGTGCTCGAGCGGTCGTACCTCGGCGCCGGGGCGAGCGGGCGGAACACGGCGATCATCCGCGCCAACTACCGGACGCCGGAGGGCGTCGACTTCTACCACGAGTCGGTGCGGCTCTACGAGGAGTTGTCCGCCCGGCTCGGCTACAACGTGCTCTTCTCCCAGCAGGGCCACCTCACCCTCGCGCACACCGACAGCGCGATCGGCGGCCTCCGCGTCCGCGCCGAGGTGAACCAGCTCTGCGGAGTCGAGAGCCGCGTGATCTGGCCGGACGAGATCCGGCGCCTCGTCCCGGCGCTCGACCTGTCCGGCCGGCCCCGATACCCGATCCTCGCCGCCCTCTACCATCCGCCCGGCGGCATCATCCGCCACGACGCGGTGGTGTGGGCCTACGCGCGGGGGGCCGATCGATTCGGCGTCCACATCCACCCGTTCACCGAGGTGACGGGGATCGACGTGGCGGAGGGTCGGGTGACCGGCGTCCGGACGACCCGCGGCGAGATCCAGACCGGCGCGGTGCTCAATGCGACGGCGGGCTACTGCTCGACGATCGCGACGATGGTGGGCCTCCGGCTCCCCATCACGACCCACCCGCTCCAGGCCTTCGTCACGGAACCCCTCAAGCCGTTCCTCGACAAGGTCATCGTCTCGGCCAACCTCCACGTCTACGTGAGCCAGACCCCGCGCGGCGAGTGCGTCATCGGCTCCGAGATCGACCCCTACGCCTCCTACAGCCTCCGCTCGACCCTCCCCTTCCTCGAAGCCACGGCGCACCACACGCTCGAGCTCTTCCCCTGCCTCACGCACGTGCGCGTCCTCCGGCAGTGGGCGGGCGTCTGCGACATGACGCCGGACTACTCGCCGATCATGGGCGAGGTGCCGGGCCTCCGGGGCTTCTACCTGGACGTCGGCTGGGGGACCTACGGCTTCAAGGCGGGCCCGGTCTCCGGGCGGCGGATGGCCGAGCTGATCGCGACCGGGAAGACCCCAGACCTCATCAAGTCGTTCGCGATCACGCGCTTCCAGGAGGACCGGCTCGTCGGCGAGAAGGCCGCCGCCGCCGTCTCGCACTGAGGGCGGCACATCACGCCAGGGCCGTTGAACCCGCCGGGTCGCACCGGTATCCTCGACACCGTGATGAGGATGCTCGCCGCTGCCCTGGGGCTCCTCCTCCTGGCTCCCGCCTCCGCGGCGGCGCTCGAGGTCCGCTTCCCCTTCACGGTCGACCACGAGATCTTGCGGGCCGCTCTCCGGAAGCACCTTCACGAGCACGGCGGTCAGCTCGATCTCTGGCGGACGGCCGACGGCTGCGGCTCGTTCGCGCTCCGCGACCCTCTCCTCGAACACGCCGAGGGCCGGCTGCGGATCGCCGGCCCCGCGACGGCGCAGGCGGGCTTCCCGTTCCTTTGGTTTTGCTGGGCGAACGTGGCCTGGGACGGCCACGTGGAGATCCTGACGCGACCGGAGATCGGCCCGGACTGGCAGCTCCGCCTCCGGGATCTCGACACGCGGCTCCTCGACGACGCCGGCCGCCAGCGGGGCAGGATCGCGGACCGCGTGTGGAACGTGGTCAAGGGCTGGGCGGAGGCCGAGCTGGCCGCCTTCACCTTCGATCTCGGCGCGCCGGTCGCCGAGCTGCGGTCGCTGCTCGGCTTGTTCGCCGGCCAGGGAGCTGCCGGGCCGCTCCTGGCCGCGCTCCAGACCCTGCGCCCCGCCGGCGTCGCCGTCGAGCCGGACGCGGTCACGGTGACCGTGGCGCTCGATGTCCCGCCCGCGCCCCCGACGGCGCCCGCCCCGGAGCCCGCCCTCACCCCGGCCCAGGTCGCGCGGTGGCAGGCCGCGCTCGAGCGCTGGGACGGCTTCCTGGTCTTCGCGGTCAAGGACCTCGGCGTCGTGCAAGCGGACGCCGCCGCCCGCCAGGAGCTGCTCGACCTGCTCCTCGCGGCGCGCCACGACCTCGTGGACGTCCTCGGACGCGGCCCCGAACCCGGCGTGGACCCCGTGCGGCAACTCTTCCTCAGCGTCTGGCAGGGCCTGCGCCCCATCGTCCGCCGCACCGCGGCCCTGCCCGGCGACGAGGGCCGGGCGCTCCGCTACACACTCTTCCTCGCGGCGGGGGACGCGCTCGCCGCCGTCGAGGCTGCGGCCCCGGCGGCCGGGCTCGAGATCTCGGCCGACGGTCTCCGGCGTCTCGCCCGGATCCTCGACCCCGAGTCCACGGGTGACCCGCTGGAGTACTCGGACATCCTGGACCCGCGGCTCCAGCAGCTCTTCCGCTTCCGAGATCCCGACGCGCCGCCGCGGCGGACGCGCCCGCGGCCGCCCCGGAGCTGGGAGTGGCTCGGCCCGCGGGCGGCGCACGCCGCGGAACCGGACCACGAGTGGGTGCTCCTCGGCCGGCGCCTGGACCGCTGGGTGGCGACCGCGGCGGAGGTGCCCGCCTACCGGGAGGCGGTCGCGCGCCTGCTCAGCCTGGCCGCGGAACGCTCGTTCGACCCCGACGCGCTCGACGACCGCTTCGACGACCTCTACCACCACCTCGTCAAGGCGGTCGCCTGGCAGGAGAGCTGCTGGCGGCAGTTCACGCGGAAGGCCGGGAGCGTCACGTACCTCGCCTCGGCGACGGGGGATGTCGGCATCATGCAGATCAACGCCCGCATCTGGCGTGGATTCTTCCACCCGGAGAGGCTCCGCTGGAGCGCCGCGTACAACGCCGGGGCGGGGGCGGAGATCCTCCTGCACCTCCTGGCCCGGTACGGCGTCCGGGAGGGACGCGAGCGGCTCGAGAACGCCGCGCGCGCGACCTATGCGGCCTACAACGGCGGCCCCAGCCAGTACCGCCGATACCGGCAGGCCGGCGCGCCGGCTGCCCGCCGGATGGTGGACCGCGCGTTCTGGGCGAAGTACCAGGCGGTGGCGGCGGGCACCGCAGGGGACCGAGTCCTGTGCCTCCCGCCGGGCGCCGCGCCCTCGTGAAAGGGCCCTGCGGCTCAAGGGGCGCTCGCGCGTGCGGCCACGCGGGTATAATGGCTGCGCCTGGAAGCACCCCTCACCCTGACCCTCTCCCCAAAGGGGAGAGGGAATCGGAAAGATGAGGAAACGCCATGAGCGACATCCCTGCCTCCGTCTCCCACGTCGTCGTCGGCGCCGGCATCCACGGCCTGAGCACCGGCTGGCATCTCGCAATGGAGCTCAAACGGCGCAGCCGCGGCTCCGGCGCGGACATCGTCGTCCTCGACAAGACGGGCGTCGGGGCCGGCGCCTCCGGCATCGCGTGCGGGTGCGTGCGGAACCTCTACATGACGGAGCCGCTGCACGCGATCATCCGCCACAGCGTGGACGTGTGGACGTACGACCCCGTCGCCTTGGGGTTCCAGCAGGTTGGCTACGTCGGGGTGGACGAGGAGAAGAACGTCCCGGCCTACGAGCGCGTCTGGAAGAGCCAGAACGCCGCCGGCTACCCCTCGGACCTCCACGTCGGCGAGGAGGCGCGTCGGTTCGTCCGGAGCATCTGGCCGGACTTCAACACCGATTACGTCGGCCTCGCGCTCCACGAAAAGGTGTCGGGCTACGCGGGCACCCGCCAGGCGGTGAACGGGCTCGCCCAGAAGTGCGCCCAGCACGGCGTCCGGGTCCTCTCCGGCGTCGAGGTCACGGGGTACGACGTCCAGGGCGGCCGCGTCCGCGCCGTCCTGACGAACCGGGGTCCGATCCGCTGCGACGTCGTGATCTGGGGCCTCGGGGCGTGGACGCCCAGGCACTGGCAGATGCTCGGCCAGCCGAACGCGATCGAGTGCCGCTACCCCGACGGCGCGGTCGTCCGGAAGGACATGTGGACCTACTGGCGGCTGCTCGAGGGCGAGGTCTACTACGACCAGCCGTACCTGACGGCGGCCGGCCTGAACCCGCCCGTGCTGCACGTCGAGACCCCCGAGCCCGTCCGGGACCCCGCGACCGGGAAGGAGATCCGCGACTTCACCTACGTCTACTTCAAGAACGGCAGCGAGCGGATGGACCGGCCCGGGATCCAGGGCGGGACGACGCCCGTCAAGCTGGGGCCGACGGCGGTCGTGGACCCCTACGGCCACGCGAACGACGAGTACCAGGCGGACCCCTGGTTCGCCGACTACTTCTGCGCGGCGATGGGGCAGACGATGTCGCGCTTCAAGGGGTGCCGCCCGCACTTCCGCGAGCGGCGGAACGGGGGGATCGGCGCGTTCACGCCGGACAACGTGCCGATCTTCGACTGGGTGCTCCCGAACGTCTACCTGATCGCGGACTCAAACCACGGCTTCAAGATGACGGGGGTCGGCAAGCTCGTCGCGCGCTTCCTCATGGGCGACGACGTCCCCGAGCTCCGGCCCTTCGCGCTCAGCCGGTTCGCCGAGGGGAGGACCTTCGGCGCCTCGCAGAGCCACTCGCCCTGGGTGTAGCGGGGAGGGCGGTCCCCCCGGGTCTCCCGCGGCGCGGCGCGGGCGATGCTGGCACGCGCGGGACGGTGACATGGCGGGCATAGACCTCCTCTTCCTGTCCAAGGAGGACGTCGACGCGCTCGATCTCGGCCTGCAGGAGGTCATGGACGCGATCGAGGCGGGCCTGAAGGCTCACGGCGAGAAGAACGTGATCATGCCGTCCAAGGACCACCTCGTGCTCGCCTACCCCGAGAAGCTCTTCAACGTCCTCAAGGGATACGTCGGACCGATCGACGTCGCCGGCGTGAAGGTCATCGGCGACTTCCAGCAGAACTACCGGGTCGGGCTGCCCTCCGAGCTGGCGCTGATCACCCTCTACCGGCCGGAGACCGGGGCGCCGTTCGCCATCCTCGACGGGACCCTGATCACCTGGATGCGCACGGGGGCGGTCACCGCGATGGGCGCGAAGTATCTCGCGAACAAGCCGTCGCGGGTGCTGGGCCACATCGGCGCCCGGGGGACCGCCTGGTACAACGTGGCCATGCTCGACCGCCTCTTCGACTTCGACGAGATCCGCGTGACCAGCAAGCGCCCCGAGTCGCGGCAGCGCTTCGCGCGAGAGATGTCCGAGCGGCTGGGGAAGCCGGTCGCGGTGAAGGAGACGACGGAGGACACGGTGCGCGACGCCGACATCATCATCGACGCCTCGCGGCTACTCGAGCCCGAGGTCCTGGTCAGGGACCGGTGGGTGAAGCCGGGCGCGCACATCCAGGCTTACGGGGCCGTCCTTTCCGTCGAGCCGACGCTGCCCTTCTCGGTGGACAAGATGGTCGTGGACGACTGGCCCCAGTGCCGGCAGTCGCCCTACGGACAGTTCGCCGGCCTGGTCCAGGCCGGGAAGCTCCGGAGCGAGCACGTCTACGCGGAGATCGGCGAAGTCGTGGCGGGCCTCAAGCCGGGGCGGGAGTCGCCCGCCGAGCGCATCCTCTTCTGGCACAAGGGCTTCGTCATCAGCGACATCGTGGTGGGCCACCTCGCCTACCGGAAGGCGCGGGAGCGCGGCGTGGGCACGTGGCTGAGCTACTACCGGGAGCCGCGGGACATGTGAGCGGTTTCGGCTCGCGTGGAGCGGCTGGAACCCCAGATGCGGGAGGCACGGATGGTCACGAAGAAGAAGACGACGAAGAAGAAGGGGATCCTGGAGCGGCTGAAGGAGGGCGTGGTCCTCGGGGACGGTGGCTACATCCTCGAGCTGGAGCGGCGCGGCTACGTCCAGGCGGGCCCGTACACGCCCGAGGTCGCGATCGAGCATCCCGAGGCGCTGCGCCAGCTCCACCGCGAGTTCCTCCGTGCGGGGGCCGATGTCCTCCAGGCGCTGACCTTCTACGCGAGCAAGGAGAAGCTCGGGACCGCCGGGTACGCCGACAAGGTGAAGGCGATCAACCGGGCCGCGGTGCGGATCGCGAAGGAGGTCGCGGGGACCCAGGCCCTCGTCGCCGGGACGCTCTGCCTCACCTGGATGTACGATCCGAAGGACCCGGCCTCCCGCGACCGGGTGCGGCGCCTCTTCGACGAGCAGATCAACGTGCAAGCCTCGGAGGGCGTGGACTTCTTCATCGGCGAGACGTTCGCGTTCCTCGAGGAAGCGCGGATCTGCCTCCGCGCGATCAAGGACGCGGGCTACCCGGCCATGATCACGTTCACGCTCCGCCAGCCGGCCAGCGGGGAAGGGACGCCGGTCGGCGAGTGCGCGAAGATCATCACGGGCGAGGGCGGGGATATCGTCGGGGCGAACTGCGGGCGGGATCCCGTCCACATGCTGCCCCTGGTCGCGGAGATGCGCCGGGCCGTCTCGGGCTACGTCGCGGCGCAGCCGATCGGCTACCGCACGCGCGACGACATCCCCCACTTCACCCAGCTCCCCGAGTTCCCGCTCGGCCTCGACCCCCTGACGCTCACCCGGGCCGAGATGGCGGACTACACCGTGAAGGCCCGCGACCTCGGGGTCAACTACATCGGCTCCTGCTGCGGCGCGGTCGCCCACCACGTCCGCGCCATGGCCGAGGCGCTGGGGCGCAAGCCCCCCGCGAGCGCGAAGTCGCCCGACCTCTCACGCCACCCCGGGATCCAGAAGACGCGGACGCTGGAGGAGTTGAGGGGCAAGAAGCCGAAATCGGCCGACGCCCCGGCGTTCGGCACGGGCAAAGGCGGCGGCCGCGGCGGCTGGTAGGGACACCGTCGACACCACCGACCGACGAGGACTGCGTCCATTCCCCGGAACGAGCGCCTCGCGGAGGCGTGGTGCCTGACCAGTCACCCTCGCCCTCATCCTCTCGAGCCTCGGCGTTTCGGCGCCTCAGGCCGGGTGGCCGCGCGCGCCCGAGCTCGCCGCGCGGCGATGGCGCCGGCCAGCACCCCCGGCCAGGCGAGCCAGCCCACCAGGTCGCCGACCCGCATGTAGACGGTCGAGCCGCCGCCCTCGATCACCGACACCTCGCCCACCAGCGTCTCCTGCCGCCACTGGCCGGTCCGCGCGGTGATGCGGCCGACCGGGTCGACGAGGGCGCTGATCCCGGTGTTGGTGGCGCGGATCAGCGCCCGTCGCGTCTCGATCGAGCGGAAACTGGCCAGTGCCAGGTGGATCAGCGGCTCGTGGGAGTCGCCGTACCAGGAGTCGTTGGTGAGGTTGACGAGGGCGGTGGCGGGGCCGCTGGCGCGCCAGAGCCGGCGGACGAGCGGCGGCAGGATGTCCTCGTAGCAGATCATCGGCAGAAACGTCAGCTCGCCGAGGCGCAGGTGGTCGAGGCTCGTGCCGGCGGTGAACGTCGAGGTGCGGGGGAACCAGGCCCGGAGCACCGGGAACGTCTCGACCAGGGGAATCCGCTCGCCGAACAGGAGTAGCTCGATCTTGTCGTAGCTGCCCAGCACGTCGCCGGCCGCTGAGGTGGCAAGGGCCGTGTTGAAGGTGTCGGCGCGGCCGTCCGGGCGGCGCCGGTAGGTCAGGGCGCCCCAGATCATCGGCCGGTCGAGCCCCTGCGTGACCAGATCGCGGACGTTCCGCCGCGCCTTGGGGAGCCAGCGGTTGTAGGCGGTCTCCGGCCAGACGAAGAGATCGAGGTCGGGATGGGCAGCGAGGGCCGCCCGCGACATGGCCTGGTGGCGGGCGACGAACAGCGCCGGGTCGGCATCCTTGTCGCGGGCGCCGAGGTTCGTCTGCACGAGCGCCACCTTGATCCGGCGGGCCGCGGCCGTTGTGCGCTCGACGGCGGGGATCCGGATCAGGCCGTAGGCGAGAACCCCGGCGAAGAGGAGGGCCGTCACCGCGAGGCGCCGCCCCGCCGGCCGTCGCCCGGCGAGGCCGGCGTCGACCAGCTCGTAGACGGCGCCGTTGACGAGGCCGACGAGCGCGGTCAGCCCGAGGAGCCCCGTCACCTCCACGATCTGGGTGATCGCGGTAAAGCGGTACTGGGAGGCGCCGATCGAGTAGGGAAAGAGGAGCGGGTAGGCGAGCTCGACGGCCGGGTAGAGGACGGCCAGGGTCCAGAGGGGCGCCACGCCGAGGTCGTCCTCGGCGCGACGCACGCCCCAGAGGAGGAGCGCGAACGCGCCGCCCTGGTAGGCACAGAGGAGGGTGACGCCGAGCCAGGCCAGGGGGCGCGGGATCCCGCCGAACTCGGCCAGCATGTAGGCCACCCAGTAGTAGCCGCCCAGATTGGCGACGGTGCCGAACACGAGGCCGTAGCCGAGCACCCGCCTCGGGGGCTGGCCGCGGACCGCGAGGAGCGCGGGGACGAGGGCGACCCAGGTGAGGGGGAAGAGGCCGAAGCCCACGAACCCGAGGACCTCGAGGGCGGCCGCGCCCAGGCTGAGCGCCAGCCGGATCAGGGTGTCGCGGCTCACTTGGGGTGCGATCGAGGGTTCCGGGACGGGGGCGCCTGCCGCGGCGCGGCCGCGGTGTCCGGGCCCCCCGGCTCCTACGTCAGGCCGTCACGTCGGGATGGAGGGCGTAGGTCTGTGACGACGGCCACCACCGCGTCCTGGAGTTGCTCTCCCGCGCAGTTCGCCAAGCAGGACCTCCTGTGCGAGCGCCCCCGCGCGATCGCCTGTTGCGACTGCGGCGTCGGCCCGGCGCCTCGCCGCCCCGCATCGCCCCCCAGGTATAGGCGAGCCCGGACCTTCGGGTGGAGCGGGCGTAGCACACGCGAGAGGGTGGACAGTTGTGCAGGACGTCCTGGGGTGGGTCTGGGGTCCAGGCCCCGGGGGCCCTTCCGCTGGTACGCCTGCCACCACCGAAAGACCGAACTCACGGCCGCCCCAACCTGACGCGCGACGACCGAGAGGCTCCGGCCTGGCTCCAACATCTGAAAAGCGCGACGACGGCGCTTCTCCAGTTGCTTGGAGGTTCCAGGAGGTCGCATGAGTCATCGTGCCGGACGTCCCTTCGAATCTATGCATTATTCATGCGGGACTCAATCAAACAGGCCTACAGTCTCTGGTTCAATAAAGGAAGCGCCCGACGCCCAGAAACCCGGCCTCGGCCTCACGCGAACTCATCTGGCTTCACCGGCCCAAGGCTTGAGAACGTCGGTTTGAGGCACAACATCGAGATCCCGCCTCTGCTCGTCCCAGAAGAGCAACCAGGAGGCGTCGCGGCTACGGTGAATCAGCCCACTTGGCTGTGCCTTGCGATGCCCCTCCATCCACAGCGCTGGGGTTGCCTCCCTCCATACCCGCACGCACCACATTGGCACGAGGCCGATATCCCGGCATGCGTCGAGCATTGTTCGAAGATCCATCGCCAGGTAGTGATGACTGAAGAGCAACTCGTGGTGAGGAAGACTCCGCTCAGAGAAGGCCTCGAATGCTCGCTCCGGTCCGAGCGTTCCCTTCTCGAAACGAGACCAATCGAGTGTCATCCTCCCTATGTCCTCCATCCGCGTGAGGGGAGTCCCTTCAAAGGCTCTTCCGCCCCCCCCCCGACCCCCGTCAACCTTCCCGCTTGTGCCCGCGGCGGGAGCAAGGATCGCCCGCCTCAGCGGCCGGAGTCAAGGGTCCTGGCCTGATCTGGGCCTGATCGTGGCCGTCGGACCGTCGGAGGGCTCAGAGGGCGGAGCGCAGCCGAGAACCTTGGCCTCTGTCATGGGGCGAGCCGCGCGCGAGCAGGCCGAGAGCGAAGGTGGTGGGCGGGCGACAGACCCGGGCAGCGCGGGCGAGGAAATTCCGATTCGGAGCGTCTCTGCCGACGGGCCGAAGCCGGCGGAAACCGTGAGGAGCGCGGGGCGGCGCGCGCTGCAACAGAAGGGAGCCGACGAGTTCGCCCAAAGCGTCACGGAGAATCTCTTCTGGGGCGGGCGAACCGAGATGGCCGACTTCGCCCTCAAGGCGTGCGACCTCGGGGTCAACTACATCGGCTCCCGCTGCGGCGCGGTCGCCCACCACGTCCGCGCGATGGCCCAGGCGCTCGGCCGGAAGCCGCCCGCGAGCGCGAAGTCCCCCGACCTCTCGCGGCGACCCGGAATCCAGAAGACGCGGACGCTCGAGGAGCTGGCCGGGCGGAAGCCGAAGTCGTCCGACGCCCCGCAGTTCGGCCCGGGCAAGGGCGGCGGCCGCGGCGGCTGGTAGGGAGGAGGACCATGCCGCCCGCGGTCATCCGGTCGACCGTCGGCACGAACAGCCCCGCACTCGGTCTCGCTCCGCGAGCAGATCCACGTCACCGGCGACCGTGTGGGTTCTCTTGAATCGGCGGTACGGGTCGCGGAACCCCGGGCCGTCGCGTGCGAGGGGCGGGACGGCTTGCTCGGCGCCTCGCGCCAGGCGTATGATCCCGGTATGATCACGGGACTCAAGCAGAAGCTCGACTACAAGGACTACGCGGGGATCCCGCCCGACCGGAACCGCTACGAGATCCTCGAGGGGGAACTCTACGTGACGCCGGCGCCCAGCCCGCTGCACCAGCGCGTGTCCAAGCGGCTCCAGCGGATGCTCGAGGCCTACTTCGAGAGTCGGGGGTTGGGCGAGGTGTTCGACGCGCCCATCGATCTCATCCTGACGAATCGTGACGTCGTCCAGCCGGACCTCGTCGTCGTGACCGACCCGGGACAGGTCTCCGCACGCGGGATCGAGGGTGCCCCGGTGCTCGTCGTCGAGGTCCTGTCCCCCTCGACCCGCGACCAGGACCGGACCGTGAAGGCCCGGCGGTACGCGACGCTGGGCGTCCGTCACTACTGGCTGGTGGACCCCGAGGCCCGGCGACTCGAGTGCTACCGGACCGAAGCCGGCGGCTACGAGCTCGCGGCCCACGGCGAGGGCGACGCCGCACTGGCTCACCCGGACTGGCCCGAGCTGGCCGTGAACCTGGCCGATCTCTGGCGCTGACTCCGACAGGTAATCCCCGCAGATCCCGTCCTATCTCGGCCGACGCCCCGCAGTTCGGCAAGCTCGCCGGCGGCGGCCGCGGCGGCTGGTAGGGCGCGAGGGAAAGCCCCGACCCACGCCGCCTTCTCTCCCCCGGCGGGGGAGAGGGGAACGCGGGGTCATTCGCCTCGGGTTCGGAACGTCCAGCGCTTGAAGAGCACGAACGCCGCCGGGGTCACGACGAGAAGGGCCAGCGCCTGCCCGAGGGTCGGATGCAGGCCGACGACATCGACAAAGACAGTGAGAACGCCGGCCGTGAGCCCCGCGACGACGAGGCCGACGAGGACATAGCGGACGTACGCGCCCCAGAAGCCCTCGTGCGCCAGGCGGAAGGTGAAGTAGCGGTTTCCGAGGTACATGAGGGCGTTCGAGATCAGGTACGCGGCGACCGAGGCGAGGACGTACGGGGCGCCGGCCTCGTACAGCACCGCGAAGGCCACGAGGTTCACGCCATAGCCGGCCGTGCCGACGAGCACGAACCTGGCGGGCTGGCCGACCCCGGAAGCCAGAACGCGCGCGTCGCCGCTCACCCGCGTCCCCTACGAGCCAGACATGCCGACATCCGTGGCACGATACCGGCTTGAGACTCGAGCCCCGCTAGGACGCAGGGAAGGAGGCTCGCCGAGGCGTATGCCGCATACGTCGAGGCGGTCCGACGACCGAGGACGCCGCGGGGCGACGGGGATCGGGCCGGGGCCGCTCACCAGCGTCCCCCGCGCAGATACCGGTCGAGGCTCGGCCCGAGCGCTCGGGCGTCGCGGTTGGCCTCGAAGAGCGCCCCACGCGGCGTCTCGTTGAAGCCGATGAAGAAGAGGCCCGGGACGGGGCTCCGCCCTCCCCCCGCACAGCGCGGCATGGCTCGCTCGTCGAGGCCACCAGGGGCCTCGATGAGCCGGTCGAGGCCTGTCGTGAAGCCCGTCGCGGCGACGACGACATCGAACCCCTCGGCCCGCCCGTCGGTGAAGACGACCCCGCTGCGCGTGAAGCGGGCGACGTCCGGACGGGCGTCGATCCGCCGGCACTTGAGCTGCGCGACGAAGCCGACGTCGATGACGGGCGGGCGACGCGCCGTGAACGGGCCCCAGGCTTCCCGCTCGAGCCCGTACGCCCTCAGGTCGCCGACGGAGAGCCGGCGCAAGACCGCCCCGATCCGGTCGATCAGCTTCGGGGGGAACGGTGCGAGGAGGATGCCGAAGAGCTGGACGGGGATGCCGAGGATCTCGCGTGAGCTGATCGGGGGCGGCGTCCTGACGGCGATGGCGACCCGCGCCGCTCCCCCCTCGGCCAGGTCGGCCGCGATCTCCGCACCGCTGTTCCCGATCCCGACGACGAGCGCGCGGAGCCCCGCGAAGTCCTCGCCCCGGCGGTAGTCGACCGAGTGCAGGATCGTACCGCCGAACTCCTCGATTCCCGGCCAGCACGGTCGGCGCGGGACGGTGTGCTTGCCCGTGGCGACGACGACGGCGCGGGCCTGCCAACCGCCGTTCCTCGTCCGGAGGACCCAGCCCCGCCCGGCCCCGGCCGGCCGGATCCGCTCCACCGGCTCGCCGAGCACCACCTGCAGCCGGAAGCGCTGCGCGTACTCCGCCAGGTAGCGGGCGTAGTCGTTCTTCGTGACGTAGCGCGGCAGCGCGGCCGGGAGCGGCTGGTACGGAAGGCCGGAGAGGGTTCGGGCCGTGTGGAGGCACAGCCTGTCGTAGCGGCGCGCCCATGTGCCGCCGATGCGCCCGTCGCGGTCGAGGACCACGGGCTCGAGGCCGCGCTGCTTCAGCACGGCGCCGGCGGCGAGGCCGGCGGCACCGGCCCCGACCACCGCGACGTCGACCTGCTCAGTACGAGGCATGGTAGATGCCGAGCGTGAAGGCGAAGGCGGCGAGGACGAGATGGAAGACGATGGGGATGGCGCCGCCGGACCACCGCTGGTCCGGCCGCCGTCGCATGCGAACGGTGTAGCGGACGGCCATGGCACCGGCGTAGACGTAGCTGAACCACACGAACGCCCGCCCCGCCGCGGCGCTGGGCCGGGCGAAGACGCCCGTCCCCCGGAAGAGGTCGGCGGCGATCCAGCCCATGAGGACGAGGAGGACGATCTGGATCGGAAGCAGGAACCGGTACGGCACGAGGTTCCACTGCTCCATCGGCGGCAGCCAGCCCGGTGCCCGCAGCCGGACGACGACCTGACCCACGACGCGGAGCATGAAGAGTGCCAGGAAGAGCCAGAGGAAGCTGCCGGTGAGCCTCGGGTCGACCTCCACAGCGGGCGCCTGGACGAGGAAGCCCGCGACCCCGCTCCCCGTGAGGGCGAGCGTGACCAGGAGCACCGCCTCCGTCTCTCGGGGCACACGGTCGGTGGATCTCTGGCCCATGCCGACCACCTGCGTTAGCACCTGGGGTGCCAACCCAGGAAAGATCGAGAAAGCCGCTACTTGGCGATTTCCGGAGTCGGTTCTCTGCCGACGGACGGGGTGAAGGCCCGGCGTGGGGTGGGGGAAACCTCGGCACCTGCTGGAGGGGTGAGCGGAAACCGCAGGCACGTCGAGGTGCCGTGGGCGTAGAGCCGCCCGGCGGCGTCGACGAGCCGCCCCTCGGCGGTGGCGACGCGGGCCCCTGCGTGCACCAGGCGCCCCTCGGCCCGCACCGGCCCCGTCGAGGGCATCAAGGGTCGCACGAAGTTGACCTTCGTCTCGACCGTCGTGCAGCCCTCGCCGGCCGCGAGCGTCGTCATGACGGCGCAGGTCATCGCCGAGTCGAGCAGGGTCATCGCGAAGCCCCCGTGGACCGCCCCCATGGGGTTGTAGAGCCGCGCGTCCGGCCGGCCCTCGAAAACCGCCCGCCCTTCGGCGACTTCCACGAGCGCGAACGGCAGGACGTCGGCGATCGGCGGCGCCGGCAACTCGCCGGCGAGCATCCGCCGCAGGACGGCGAGCCCGTCCAGCGACCGGAACGCCTCCACTGGTACCACGCCGCGTTGGGTCATCTCGATCATCGTGACCTCCTTGTCACGCGAGGAGCCCTTCGACCCCCCGTCGGCGCTCGAACTCGACGGTGAGCACGCCGCGGTCGAGCTCGCGGCGGCGGATCTCCGCCAGGCGCCACAGCACGCGGAGCATCCGGCGGTTTTCGGCGAGGAGATCGGCGGTGAAACGGTGGATGCCGCGGGCCTCGGCCGCGTCCAGGAGCGCATCGAGGAGCTGCGTCCCGAGCCTTCGGTTCTGCCAGGCGTCCTCCACCACCATGGCGACCTCCGCGCGTCCGGGCGCTCCGCCGGGCTCGTAGCGCGCGACCGCGCGGAGCGGGCGGCCGCCCGTCGCCGGATCCTCCGCGACGAGGGCCAGGCGCGTCCGGTAGTCCACGTTCGCGAACTGGTGGTACCAGTGCGCGGGCAGCCGGTGGAACGGCGCGAGGAAGCGCTGGTACACCGTCCGGGGACTCAGCCGATGGAACAGCTCGACGAGGCGCGGCTCGTCGTCGGGCCGGACCGGGCGCATCCAGAGGCGCGCGCCGTCGCGCAGCGCGAGCGCCCGGACCAGCTCGCCTGGGCACCTCGCAATCTCGGTCCGAACGATCGTGCTATTATGGAGGAGCGTCTCAAGCACACGGTTCGCTTCCATGGGTGGACCTCCTAACTACCGAGGACTGAGAGGGGTCGCAGGCTCGCGTCGGGCATTTCGGAGCAACGCCTCGAACGCAGCCTCGGCGCGCGCGCGCGCGTGGGGGTCTTGGAAGAGCCGGGAGCCGTGGTGATAGGCCAGCATCACGCCGTAGACGTCGTGGGCGAACTGGGCCGGGTCGACATCGGCGCGGAAATGGCCCTCGTCGATCGCGATGCGCACGGTGCCCGCCAGCAGATCGAACCAGTCCCGCAGGATCCCCACCAGCGCGTCGCGCACGGGCCCCGGCCGGTCATCGAGCTCGCTGGCAGCGGCAATGAAGGGGCAGCCGCCGGGGAGCGAGGGCGAGCTCTCCCAGGTGAAGAAGGCGGCGAAGAGCGCACGCAGGCGCGGTTCGCCGCGGGGCGTCTTGAGGGCGGGTCGGATCACTTCCTCGACGAACCGTTGGGATGCCGCCTCGAGCACCTGGACCTGCAGCGCCTCCTTCGTCCGGAAGTGGCCGATGAGCCCGCTCTTCGACATGCCGAGCTCCTCGGCCAGCCGGCCGATGGTGAGCCCCTCGAAACCCACCGTGGTGGCTAGCCCGAGCGCGTGCCCCAGGATCGCCTGCCGGGTCTGCTCGCCCTTGGTCGAGCCACGGGGCCTCATAGCCGAAACATAGTACGATCGTTCGGTCGTGTCAAGCCGTTTTTTCGGGGGGCGCCGTGAGCGACTCCTGCCAGAAGCCCGGGTACAGGGTCACGAAGCCCGCGGCGTCGACCTCGAGGTCCCGCACGAACCGACCGCCCGCGCTCTCGTACCGATAGGTGCCGACGTCGGTGCGGCGGTAGACCTGTTCGAGCGGCTCGAGCGTGAAGCTCGGGAAGCGGAGCCACGCCGCACGCACCTCGGCCTGCTGTCCGACGCCCAGACCCAGGCGGCGAATCGGCAGCAGGTTGGTGGACGGGCTGAAGTTCAGGTCGAGGTCGATGCAGCCCGCCACCTCAGGACACTCCGTCCCATTCAGCCGCCAGCGGCGAGCCGAATCGACGGAGAGCTCGACCTGGACCGTCTCCGCTCCCACCCAGCCCGCGACCGTCGCCGAGACCGTGTGCCACCCCGCGTCGCAGACCACCAGGTAGTCCAGCCGGCACGGCTGCCCGTCGTGGGCGAACACCGCCGTTCCGGCGAGGCACCACGAGGAATCCCGCGAGAGCAGTCGAGCCGACTCGTGGCCCGGCTGGTCCAGCCTGCGCCAGAGGACCGCCGAGTGCGTCATGCGCGCGTCCCGGCCCACTTCACGTTCGCCAGCCATCGGGGTCTTGATGAGCAGGAGGGTATGGAGCGATGGAGGATCTGGTGGCCCTTCGGGTGATGTTCGCGGTCGGCCTCGTCGTGATGACCGCGGCAGCGAGCCTTCTGGCGCTCGGCCTGGAGCGCCTCGCCTCTGCGATCCGGCAGCACAGGCAGCGGCCGGGCCGGGCGCGCACCGGCGAGCGCTAGGGGGATGGCGCCGCCCCCTCGCGCAGCTTCGGGCGCGGCGGCGCCGTCCACCGGTAGGGCGGCAGGAGGTCGCCCTCCCGGAAGCGGGAGCAGCGGAAGGGGTGGAGGTCGTAGTCCTTCGCGTGGCCCGAGAGCACGACGTCCGAGAGGATGTCCCCGATGACGGGCGCGTGCTTGAAGCCGTGGCCGCTCCAGCCGAAGTCGGCGTAGAGCCCCGCGTACTCGGGGATCGCGCCCAGGACCGGCTGCTTGTCCGGCGTGTTGTCGTAGAGCCCCGAATACCCGCCCATCGAGAGCCCGTGCTCCATGACCGGGAAGCGGCGGGCGATCAGCTCGGCGTTCCGCACGATCTCCTCGGGATCCACCCCCTCGTTGTACTGGTCCGGGTCCACGACCTCGTCGTAGGCGATGAAGCCGTGGATCGTGAGGTTCCCGTGCTCGGGCCGCATGTAGGTACGGTGAGGCCGGTCGGCGATCGCCGGGTGCACCTCGAATCCCGGCGGGCGGCGGAAGAAACACATCTGGTGGCGCGTCGGCTTGACGGGCGCCTCGATCCCAAGGGGCGCGAGCAGCCGGCCGGCCCAGAGGCCGGCGCAGACGACGACCGCCGGCGTCGCGATGGCCCCGTCGGCCGTCCGAACGCCGGTGACCTTGCCGGCGGCCGTCAGGATCGCCTCCACCGCCTGGTACTGGACGAGCGTCGCGCCCAGCTCCCGGGCCCGGGTGGCGAGGGCGGTCGTGGTCGAGGAGGGGTCGGCGTAGCCCGACTCCGCCTCGTACGAGGCGAGCGCGACGTCGTCCACGGCGATCTCCGGGACCAGCGCCTGCACCTCGCCCGGCCCGACGAGGGTCACCCGCGCGCCGAGCTCCCGCGCCCGCCGCGCGTTGCGCTCGAGGTGCGGCGCCTCGTCGGCCCCGGCCAGGACCAGGAACCCCACCTGCCGGAACCCCGGGTCGCCGCCGATCAGCTCCCCCCAGCGCTGGAACACGTCGGCGGACGCGCTGGCCGTCCGCGTGATGAAGTCCATCGCGTAGTACCGGCGCACCAGGGCGGTCGAGCGCCCCGTCGGGCCCGAGGCCAGGAACTTCTTCTCGACGAGGACGACGCGGCCGGCCTTCTTCCGCGCGAGGTGATAGGCGAGGCTCGCCCCGTGCACCCCGCCCCCGACGATCACGACGTCGGCGGTCCGCGGCGCCTCCGCCATCAGCGTCCTCCGGGCTCCCGCCCGACCCCCGCGAGCGACCCCGCGGATGAGCGCTCGGGCGCGGCGACCCACCCGAGCCGCTCGCGCCAGTCCGGCGGGGTCCCGGCGAGCCGGGCCAGGCCGAGGGGCGTGAGATCGGCGAAGAGGCACCGACCGTGGAGGACCATCTCGCTGATCGCCTTGCCGGCGGCCGGCGAGAGGCCGAAGCCGACGCTCGACATGGTGGCGACGACGACGTTGGCCGGGTCGGCGAGGCGGTCGAGGACGGGCATCCCGTCCGGCGTGTTCTCGACGATGCCGGCCCAGCTCCGGATCACCCGGAGGTGGGCCGCGCCCGGGAAGAGCTCCGCGAGACGCCGGGCGAGGTTCCGGAGGAGCGGCGTCGCGGGCTGCTCGGGCGCGGCCATGCCGGTCACGTCGATCCACTCGTGCGGGCCGCCGCCGTAGACCAGGTTCCCCCGGAGGACCTGGCGCCCGTAGAGGCCGTTCCCGTCCACGCCGCCGCGGAACATGAGCGGCAGGGGCTCGGTGACGATCATCTCGACCCGGGCCGGCGCGAGCGGGATCGCCGCGCCGACCATCGCGGCGAGCAGTCCCGTCTGCGGCCCGGCGGCGATGACCACGACGTCGGCGCCGTAGACCCCGCGGCTCGTCTCGACTGCCGTGACGCGGCCGCCGGCTACCCGGAAGCCGGTCACGGTCGTGTCCTGGAGGATGCGCCCGCCGTGGTCCTGGAGCGCCCAGGCGTACGCCTGTACGGTCCGCTGGGGGTTCGCGTGCCCGCCGAAGTGCATGAAGAGCCCGCCGATCGCGCCGTCGCCGACGATCGGGACCAGCTCCCGGAGCTGCCTGGGGTCGAGCGGCTCCGTCCGAAAGCCGCGCTCGGCGGCGATCTCGGCGCTGCGGCGGTAAAGGGCGAGCTGTGCCTCGCTCAAGGCGACCCTGATCCGGTTCGGCTGGTACTCCGTCGGGTACCCGAGGAGCTCGTCCATCTGCGGCCAGAGCCGCTGCTCTTCGAGACCGAGCGGGCTGTAGACGTGGGTGGCCCCGCCGCCGTTCCGCCCGGAGGCCTCCCAGCCGACGATCCCCCTCTCGAGGACGAGGACGTCCGCGCCCGCCCGCGCGAGCCACCACCCGGCGGAGAGCCCGGTCACGCCGCCGCCGACGATGACCACGGCGGCGCCGCGCGCCCGCGGCACGGCGCTCATTCGGGACCCCCCGCACCCCCGCCCCCTCCCACCCCGAGGGGGGAGGGGCGGCACGTATGCCCTCTGCCGTCCGCGCGCCCGAGGGTTGACATGGGAAATCTCACTTGTCCACGGCGAGCGGCGACGGCGCCGTCGCAGGCTCGGCCGGCCCCGACTTCCACTGCGCGGCGAACTGGGTGGGGATCCCGAACCAGGCGACCCAGTGCTCGCGCATCTCCTCGGGCTCGTCGTGAGGCCAGAGGACGGCGAGCGGGAGCGGGCGCACGGGCGGCCGGTACGTCGCCAGCGGGATCCGCTCGACGGGGATCCCTGCCGCGTGGGCCAGGAGCAGCGCCACCTGCTCGCGGCACCGCCGCCCCTGGCAGGGCCCCATGCCCGCGCGGGTCAGGCGCTTGACCTGGTCGGGGTCGACCGGGCCGTCCGCGAGCAGGGTCGCGAGGCCCCGGGCGCGCATCGCGGGGAACCGCGGGCCCAGATACCGCGGGGGCTGCACCTCGACCAGCTCCCGGCGCGTCACCTCCTCGCACCGGCAGGCGGTGACGTCCCAGCCGCCGGCCTCGATGAGCGACAGGAGCCAGCGCCGCCAGTCCCCGTGCGCCTCGCGGGGCCCGGCGCCGCGGCGCGCGGCGAGGTCGGCACACCGCGCCTCGGCGCGCGACCGGGGAACGGCGCCGAGCGAGGCGGCCGCCGCGATCCCCGCGAGCCGCCCCTGGTCCCGCGCGATGGCGGGCTCGGCGAGCATCTCCTCGTGGAGCCCGGCGCCGTCGCCCGCGACGAAGACGCCGGGAACGCTCGTCTCCATCCAGGGATCGGTCTCGGGGACGAAGCCCCCGAGCGCGGACCGGAACGCGAGCCGGCAGCCAAGGAGGCCCGGGAGCTCGACGTTCGGCACGAGCCCGATCGCGAGGCAGACGGTGTCGCACGCGAGCTCCGTCTCGCTCCCGGCGACCGGCCGGCCGCCCCCGTCCAGCCGCACCAGGACGGCGGACTCGACCTCACCGGTCGCCCCTCGCGCCGCCTTCACGGTGTGCGCCGGGTAGGCACGCACCCCCTGGCGCTCGAGCGCCCGCCAGGCGGCCGGGTCGCCCGGCACCTCGGGCGCGACCTCGACGATGCCCGCCACCTCCACCCCCTGCTCCAGCGCGAGGGCGGCGGTCCGGAGTCCGAGGGTCCCCGCGCCGAGGACGACCATGCGGCGCGACGCGAGCGCCCGGTAGCGGCTGAGGAGCGACCAGGCGCCCTGGGCCCCGACCACGCCCGCCTGCTCCCACCCCGCGAACCCCAGGGCGAGATCCCGCGCGCCCGCCGCCACGACGAGCCGGTCGTAGCCCAGGAGCCACGACCGTTCGCCGTCGCTCAGACCGAGCATCGGGCCGTCGAGCTCGCGGACCGTGGGGCCGTTCCGGAAGGCGCCCCACACCGAGACGCCGAGCTGGACGTCCACGCCGGTCTCGTCCGCCTGGGCGAGGCCCGCATCGCGTTCGGCCACCCGCTGGAGCGCGAGCGCCCGGTTCTTGAGCGAGGGACTCATCCGGCCGCCGAAGAGGTAGGGCACGTCCATGGCCATCAGGTCGTGCTCGATCGGGTTCTCGTCGAGGAGGACGACCTCGACACCGGCGCGGGCCGCCTCGGTGGCGGCGGCGACGCCGGTCACGCCGGCCCCGACCACGACGAGCGCCACGCGGCGCTCGACCCTGGGCGCCTTGTCGGCGATCGACTTCGGGTCCGCGACTCGCCTCACGGTCTGGATGATAGACGGCCCCCGCGCGGCGGCACAAGGGCCGGCGCTCCGGGGCAGCCGCCGGCCACGGGCGAAGGGTATCCTTTCGGGAAGGACAGGCCACGGCAGGGCAGCCCCGGGTTGACAAGACGAACGCCCACCCCTCAGACTTGGGCATTCCGCGGCGCCGCCGGCCCGGCGGACGCGCCGGCCGGTCGCACGCACACCCCGAGGCATCCCTTCGAAAGGAGGGCCGTCCGATGCGAGACGACAGGGACCATCCTCTGATCCTCACCCTGAAGCGTCAGCTCGCGGCGCGCGAGATCGACCGCCGGGAGTTCCTCCGGTACGCGACGCTGCTGGGGATGTCGGCGCCCGCGGCCTACGCCGTCGTCGCGAAGGTGACCGGCGAGCGGGTCGTGCCGGAGGCGCGGGCCCAGGCGCTGCCGCGCGGCGGGACGCTGCGCACCGGCATGCGCTGCCAGGACCTCAAGAGCCCGCACACGTATAGCTGGGTCGAGTCCTCCAACTCGGCCCGCCAGGTCTGCGATTACCTCGCCGTGACGGGGACCGACAACGTCACGCGACCCGGCCTCGTCGAGCGATGGGAGACGAGCGCGGACCTCAGGACCTGGACGCTCCGGCTCCGCCGGAACGTCAAGTGGCACAGCGGCCGGGCGTTCACGGCCGACGACGTGGTCTGGAATTTGAAGCGCGTCCTCGACCCCAAGACCGGCTCCTCCGTGCTCGGCCTGATGAAGGGGTTCATCCTGGAGGAGTTCGAGACGGGCGAGAAGGACGACAAGGGCAACCCCAAGAAGTCCACCCGGCTCTGGGACGCGAACGCGATCCAGAAGGTGGACGACTTCACGGTCCGGCTCAACGGGAAGACCCCGCAGATCGCGGTGCCCGAGTGGCTCTTCCACTACCCGCTCCTGATCCTCGACCCGGCCGAGAACGGCGAGTTCAAGGTCGGCTCGAACGGCACCGGCGCGTTCCAGATGGTCTCGAATGAGGTCGGGCGGAAGCAGGTCTTCAAGGCGCGGCCCGGCTACTGGGCCGGCGGGCCCTACCTCGACACGCTCGAGTTCATCGACCTCGGCGACGACCCGGCGGCGGCCGTGAGCGCGCTCGCCTCGAAGCAGGTCGATGGCCTCTACACCGCCAGCGTCGTCCAGCTCGACACGCTCCAGAAGCTCGGCCACATCCAGCTCTACCAGACCACGACCGCCCAGACCGCGGTGGCGCGCATGCACCCCGTGAAGCCCTTCGACGACAGGCGGGTGCGCCAGGCGATGCGCTACGCGATCGACGCGAGCGCGATCCTCCAGCTCTCGCACCGCGGGCTCGGCTCGGCGGGCGAGCATCACCACGTGAGCCCGATCCACCCCGAGTACGCGAAGCTGCCGCCGTTCCAGCGCGACGTCGCGCGGGCGAAGAAGCTCCTGGCGGACGCGGGCTACCCGAACGGCATCGACGTCGAGATCGCCTGCAAGCCCGACCCGCCGTGGGAGCTGCTCGCCGTCCAGGGGATGGTCGAGCAGTGGAAGGACGCGGGCATCCGGGTCAAGATCAACGTCATGCCCTCGACCCAGTACTGGGAGGTCTGGACCAAGGTGCCCTTCGGCTTCACGAGCTGGACCCACCGGCCGCTCGGCACCATGGTCCTCGGGCTCGCGTACCGGACCGGCGTGCCCTGGAACGAGTCGAAGTACTCGAACCGCGACTTCGACCAGCTCCTCACCCACGCGGAGGGGATCCTCGACGTCACCCAGCGGCGGGAGGTCATGGCCAAGCTCGAGGCCATGCTGCAGGAGGACGGCCCGATCGTGCAGCCGGTGTGGCGGTCGGTCTTCACCTTCTACGACAAGCGGGTGCAGGGCTTCCGGATCCACCCGACGCTCTACATCTTCGGCCACCAGCTCGCGATCTCGACCTGAGCCGCCGCGAGTCGCCCGGCAGGAGAAGCGCGGGGGCCCGCCCGGGCTCCCGCGGCCTTCGCTCAAGCTATCACCCGCCGTGACCGGGAGGGGGGAGAGAGCGATGAACCCGCGCCGACCGCTCCTGGTCTTCGCCGCATTCCTGGGTTTCCTGTGTCTCGGTGCCGGCCTCGCGGCGGCGGACGCCCCGCCGGCCTACTTCGTCGACGAGTCGAAGCTCCCGTTCGACCCGCTCCCCGGCACGTCGACGACCCGCTACTGGGGGATCCACAACGGCGCCGGGTTCCGGATCGAGGTCCCCGACAACTGGAACGGGGACCTCGTGCTCTACGCCCACGGGTTCCGGGGAACCGGGCTCGAGCTGACGGTCAGCAACCCCCGGATCCGCCACTACCTGGTCACCCACGGCTTCGCCTGGGCGGCGTCGAGCTACAGCAAGAACGCCTACGACGTGAAGCAGGCCGGCGACGACATCCTCACGCCGGCCGCCGTCGCCAACCCGAGCTTCGGCTGCACCTTCACGCTCGCGGCGCGGCCGTTCCCGTTCGGGGCGCCCTGCCCGTAGCCCCGGCTCCGCAGCCGGGGCCCGGTCACCCGCGACCGCCGAGGGCTTAGCCGAACGGCAGGAGCAGCTTCGTCAGCGTGGCCCGGATCTCGTCAGGGGTCGTCGTGCCCACGGCCTGCACGATCCCGTGCTTGTCCACCACGATGTTGTTCGGGACGCCCCGCAGGCCGAGGCGGTTGATGTACTCGCTCGTCGCGTCGAGCAGCACGGGTCCCTGGATCTTGTGGACCTCGCAGAAGTGCAGGGCTTCCTGCCGGGCGTCGAGGTGCTCCCAGACGTTCACCATCACGATCTCCAGCCCGAACCGCTTCGCACGCCGCCGAACTTCCTCGAGTAGCGGAGCCTCCGCGTTGCATGGCCCTCACCAGCTGGCGAAGAAGTTCAGGATGTAGCTCTTGCCGCGCCACTCGGCGGAGGTCCGCTCCCGGCCGTCCACCATGTCGGGGAGGCGGAATTCGGGGAGCGGCTGGCCCACCAGCGGGTGGCGGGTGTCGCCGGGTAGCGTCTCGGGGCGCCCCGGCAGGCGGTCCTGAAAGACGCTGACCGTGCTGGTGCCGGCGTCCGAGACGTAGACCGTGTTCGTGGTCGGGTCCACCGTGAGGTCACCCGGGGCCTTCCCGACCGGGACGCGCGCCCACTCCTGCCCGCTCTCCCGGTCGATGACGCTGACCTTCCCCGTCCCGCGGTTGGCGGCGTAGATCCGGTCGCCGCCCGGTCCGAGGGCCATCCCTACGGGGGCCCGCTCGACGGGCACCGTCCGGGCCACCCGCTGCCGCTCGAGGTCCACGACGGCAACGGTGCTCACCAGGGAGTTGGCCACGTACGCGAGACCCCGCGGCGCGTCGATGGCGATCTTGCACGGCGCGTGGTCCACCTTGATTTCGCCGACGCTGCGGTCCGTGGCGCCATCGATCACGGTGATGGATCCGTCGCCGAAGTTGACGCAGTAGACGCGGTCCCGGACGGGGTCCGCCCCGAGGCTCCCCGCCGCCAGCTTCGCCGGAACCGTGGCGATCACCTCGAGCGTGTCCGCGTGGATGACGCTCACGGTCCCGTCCGCCGTGTTGCCCACGTAGACTTTGCGCCGCTCCTCGTACAGGCCGGCCCCCGCCGGATACTCGCGGACGGGGATCTGCTTGATCGTCCGCAGCGTGCGGGTGTCCACCACCGACGCCACGTCCGACCTCGCATCGGTCGTGAACACGCGTCCGCTCCGCCGGTCATGCACCAGCCCGATCGGTTCCTTTCCCACCGGCACCTGGGCGATCACTTCGCGGCGGTCCAGGTCGAAGACGGCGACGGTGTTGCTCCGGGCGCAGGCCACGTAGCCCCGCCGTGCGTCGGGGTCCACGGCGATCCCTTCCGGTCCGAACCCCACGGGAACCGCCCCGAGCGACGGAAACCCTTCCGGGACCTCCATGTCACCCCCTGTTGCGCGTCAACCGCAGGTGCACCGCCCGTGGGAGGCCGTCCGTCCCCCCGGGGCGGCGGCCCGCCGCGCTGGCCCCGCCTCGACGCGCGGGGACCGGTCGAAAGGCTGAGGAAGGGTACCCCGGAACCCATCCGGACAGCAATGGGCAGCACGCATCAGGCCGAGGGTCGCGGTCGCCGAGGGCGTCAGACCAGGTCGCGGCGGATCGTGCGGTCGAACTCGCGGACGAACGCGCGCGCCTCGCCCTCGAACGCTTCGAGCGTCGCCTGGATGCGGAAGGCCTCCCCCGTCGAGGTGAGCGAGGTCGATGTCGCCGAGGCGGTAGAGGCCGCGGTCCTGGACGACCTCCTGGGTCACGACGTCGCCCACGACGTCGTGGGAGTTCGTCCGGGTCGCCCGCGCCGGCTCCAACCCACGCAGCGGTGCGCTTTGCCCGGCTCGTGCTGATCTGCCGCCCTCCGCCGGCCTGCGAGTGACGTGAATCGTGACGCACGTCGTGGTTTCCGTCGTCGCAGCGGACGTCGCGGACGTGACAGGGCGGTCGAAGGGAGCTGAGGGCTGGCCCCAGCGTGGCGCTCCGAAGTCGCTGACCTGTCGTGCTTTTCCGGTGGCGGACGACGCCGCGGCCCCTCCGCCTGGCATCGGCATTGCTCCTGGGCGCCCCGACGAAATCCCGAAAGGGGGAGTGCGCGTGAACACGAACAGGATCGACAGGACTCGCCATGTCGTGGCCTCGACTCTGGCCATCGGCCTGGCCTTCGCGGCCGCCGCTGCCTGGGGCGGTCCCGCCACGGACCAGGTGCGGGGCGCGGTGGATCGCGTCCTGCAGCTCGTGCAAGACCCCGAGCTCCGGAAGCCGGCGAACGCGGAGAAGCGGCGCGCCCAGATCCGCGAGGTCGCGCGCGGGCTGTTCGACTTCGAAGAGATGGCCAAGCGCGCCCTGGCACGTCACTGGGCCCAGCGGAGCCCCGTGGAGCGGACGCGCTTCACGGAGCTCTTCGCCGAGCTCCTCGAGAGCTCGTACGTCGGCAAGATCGAGGCCTATGACGGGGAGAAGATCATCTACCCGCCCGAGCAGGCCGACGGGGACACCGTCACCGTGCGCTCGAAGCTCGTGACCAAACGCGGGACTGAGATCCCCATCGACTATCGGTTGCCAAAGGGCGGCGATCGGGCGCGAGTGTACGACGTGGCGATCCAGGGCGTCAGCCTCGTCGCGAACTACCGCACCCAGTTCAACAAGGTCATCACCCAGTCCTCGTACGGCGAGCTCGTCAAGAAGATGGAGCAGAAGCAGGTCGAGATCGGCGAGGAGCAAAAGACGCGGCTGTCCGGCTCGAAGACGCAGTAAGGGGCCTGCCCCGGACGGATTCCCGCGCGCTGCGTGACTCACGGCGGGAGATCGCGGCTCACTGACCCGGGGGGAATCCCGAGGAGGGACCGGAGATGAAGAAGACCGTCATCGCTCCCATCATCGGGCTCGTGTTGCTCACGACGACGCTGTCGGCCTGCGGCACCCTGACCGGCGCCGCCGTCGGCGCGGGCAGCGGCGCCGCGATCGGCGCGGGCGTGGATGCGAAGAATCCGGGACGTGGCGCCAAGCGAGGCGCGCTGACCGGGGTCGGCGTCGGCGCAGCCGCCGGGACGCTCTACGACTGGTCGCGGTAGCAAGCCTCGGCGCGCTCAGGTCGTGGGCCGCAGAGACGGTGGACGGACCTGGCACTGGAGGTAGAAGGCCACGTGCGACGACCGGGGTATCCCCGGTCGCGGAGCAAGCGAGGAGGTGTGAGATGAATGCCACGCGGTCGCTGGTGGCGGTCGTCGGTGTTCTGATCCTCGTGTTCGGGAGCCTCGAGCCGGCTCGGTCCGCCGCGGCCGAGAGCGGGCCGGATCAGGTGGTGGATGGCGCGAAGAAAGTCGGGCAGGGCGTGGAAGAGACGGCCAAGGGGATCGGGAAGACCGTGGCCCAGCGCGCCGAGGCGGCGGGCAAGGAGGCCGAGTCGGTCGCCGACCGGCTCCACGACGGCGCGAAGGCCTTCGGGGAAGCGATCTGGGACGCTATGAAGGCCCTCGGCCGCGCCATCCAGCGCGCGTTCGCCGCGCCACCCGCGCCGGAACCGGGCTCGGGGCCCCCTCCAGTGCGCTGAGCTCCAGCACCGGCTCCATGGGCGCGGGGTCGAGCGTGGCGTTTGCGCCGGGTCGGTCCGAGACGCACCGACTTGGGGCTCCCTGACCGGACTCAGCGGCGGCCGGGGGCGCTGTCGGCTCCGCCGCCGGCCGGGACGGGCCGCAGCTGCGGCCCCTGCCGGGTGTCCTCGACGACAAAGCCGAGGGCCTCGATGTCGGCGCGGAGGGTGTCGGCCTCGACGAAGCGGCGCTCGCGCCGCAGGCGCTCCCGCTCGGCGGCCAGGGCCTCCGCCCGCTGCCGGTCGGCACCCCGCGCCCGCGTCTGAAGCGCCTCGAGTTCGCGCAGGCGCTCGCCCGCCCGCGAGAGATCCAGACCGAAGACGCGGTCCATCGCGCCGACCGTCACCGCCACGCGGCCGGGGTCCTCGTCGGCGCGCACGACGTCCCAGAGGGCGGTCAGGGCCCGCGCCGTGTTGCAGTCGGCGCCGATCCCTTCCTCGAAGACCGCGAGGGCGGCCGGCAGGGGCTCGCCGGAAGGCGGCGGGAGCTCTCGGCACCGTTGCCAGAGCCGCTGGAGCCCCGCCTGCGCCGCGGCGAGCGCCCCCCACGTGAAGTTCATCTCCTTGCGGTAGTGACTCGACAGGAACAGATAGCGCAACCCGAGCGGGCCGAACCCGCGCGCGACGACGTCCTCGATCGTGTAGAGGTTGCCGAGCGACTTCGACATCTTCTGGCCGTCCACGAGCAGGAACGCGGAGTGGATCCAGTAGCGGACGAAGGGCCGCCCCGTGGCCGCCTCCGACTGGGCGATCTCGTTGGTGTGGTGGACGGGGATGTGCCTTGAGCCGCCCCCGGTCTTCGGTTACCGTACCTCCAGGCCGGGGTGAGCTGGCATCAACCTCAGCGGGAGGAGACGACATGAGACGGCGCGGCGCGATCGTCCTCGGGGCGGCATTCCTCTCGGCGGTCATCCTCGGCGGGGCGTGGGGTAGCCCGACCCCGGCCTCCGCGGCGGAGTTCCGGCTGAAGGGGGTCTCCAACAGCCGGCCGCAGGTGCAGTTCAAGATGTGGGAGTGGATGGAAGCCGAGCTGCCGAAGCGGACGAACGGGCAGCTCAAGCTGGAGGTGACGAGCCTGCCGGAGCTCGGGTTGACGGGCTTCGAGCTCGTGCGGGTCATGCGGGCGGGCCTGGTGGACTTGGCCGACGTGCTCCCGACCTACGTGTCGGGGGACGTCCCGCTGATCGAAGGGGTGGATCTGCCCGGGTTCTTCAGCCTCGAGGAGTTCGAGAAGTCGCACAAGGCCCACCTGGCCTGGCACAAGCTGATGAAGGCGAACGAGGCGAAGCTGGGCGGCGTCTTCATCGGCTCGTACGCCTACGCCTATCAGGTCCTCTACAGCCGCAAGCCGATCCAGAGCCTGAGCGACCTCAAGGGCCTGAAGGTCCGGGTGTTCGGGGCCGCGCAGACCGACTTCGTCCGGGCGCTCGGGGGCGAGCCCGTCTCCCTCCCCGTCGCCGAGGTCTACACCGCGCTCGAGCGCGGGGCCGTCGACGCGGCGATCACCGGGACCATCGCGGGGTTCAGCCTCAAGTGGTACGAGGTCACCAAGCACATGGTGGACCTCCAGATCGGTCCGGTCATGATCGCCCTGATCGTGAGCAAGCGGACCTGGGACAAGCTCCCCGCCGACCTCCGGAAGACCCTGGAGGACGTCGGGACCGAGCTGACCGTCAGGGGCTGGGACCTGGCCCGGAGCAGCACCCAGGAGGGGGCGGACGAGAACAAGAAGAAGGGGATGACGTGGACGCCCCGGAAGCCCGAGTGGAAGCCCGTCATCCAGGAGGCGGTCCTGAGGCACGTCCTACCCGGCTGGCTCAAGCGCGCCGGCGCCGATGGGAAGGCCGCCTTCAACGAGCTACTCGCCCCCTTCACCGGGTACACCGCGCCCTAGCGAAGCGCCCCGGGCCGGCGCCGACCGGGCACCAGAGCACCGCGGACCCCATGCGCGGGATCCTCCAGGCCTTCGATCGCCTGGTGACGGGGATGGCCTACCTGAGCGGCCTCCTTTTCCTCCTGGCGTCCTTCTACATCACGGCGGACGTGGTGGGCCGCAAGTTCTTCGGCGTCTCCTCGGCGGTGACCGACGAGATCGGCGGCTACGCGCTGGCGCTCGGCGCCATGTGGGCGATGGCGTACGCGCTGCGGACCGGCGGCCACGTCCGCATCGACGTGCTCCTCCCCCACCTGCCGTCCGGCGCCCAGGCGGCGCTGAACTACCTCGCCCTGAGCGTGATGGCCCTCTTCGCCTCGGTGGTCGCCGTCTACGCGTGGGGGCTCGCCTGGGACTCGTTCACGGGCGACGCCCGGGCGATGAGCTCGCTCCAGACGCCCCTCTTCGTGCCGCAGGGTCTCATGGCGACCGGGCTCACGGCCCTCGGCCTCGAGGCGCTGGCGATCCTCGTCACGGGCCTCGCCGAGTCCGTGCGCCTGGGGCGACTCACGCCCCCGGAGCCGCTCCCCCGGGAGCCGGGCGCCGGCGACGGCGGCCGGGCCTGAGCGCGGGCGGTATCGTGGGCTTCACGGCGCTGGCCGTGGCGAGCGCGCTCATGCTCGCCGCCTTCCTCCTGGGGTTGCACGTCGCCGCCGCCCTGGGGCTCCTCAGCCTCTCCCTCATGTACTTCATGAGCGACCGGCCGCTGTGGGAGATGCTCGGGCTCATCGCGTGGAACACGAACACGAGCTTCATCCTCGTCGCCATCCCGCTCTTCATCCTGATGGGGGAGCTCCTGCTGCGCAGCGGGCTCTCGGAGCGCCTCTACCGGGTCCTCTCGCACTGGCTCAGCCCGCTGCCCGGTGGCCTCATGCACTCCAACATCGCCGCCTGCGCCACCTTCGCCGCCGTGTCGGGCTCCAGCGTCGCCACCGCCGCGACGATCGGCTCGGTCTCGCTCCCCGCCTTCCGCGCCCGGGGCTACGACGAGCGGCTGGTACTGGGGTCGCTGGCCGCCGGCGGGACTCTCGGCATCCTGGTCCCGCCGAGCATCAACTTCATCGTCTACGGCGTCCTCATGGAAGTCTCGATCGGCCGACTCTACGTCGCGGGCATCCTGCCGGGGATCCTCCTGTCCCTGCTCTTCATGGGGGTGATCTTCGTCGCCGCCAAGATCTGGCCGCAGGTGGCGCCGCGCGAGGCGGCTGTCTCCTGGGGGACCCGGCTGTGGGGGCTCCTCGACATGCTCCCCACGTTCGCGCTGATCTTCCTGGTCCTCGGGACCATCTACCTCGGCGTGGCGACGCCGACGGAGGCGGCCGCCTTCGGGGTGACCGGCGCCTTCGTGCTCGCGCTGCTGAGCCGCCGGGTGAGCCCGAGCATGCTGAAGGGCGTGTTCTTCTCGACCGCCCGGACGACAGCCATGGTCATGCTCATCCTGACCGGAGCGTTCATCCTCAACTCGACCCTGGCCATGCTGGGCGTCCCGCAGGCGATCTCGCGGACCGTCGCGGCCTGGGGCTTGAGCCCGACCGCGACGATCCTCCTGCTCGTCGTCTTCTACCTGGTCCTGGGCACCTTCATGGACGGCTTCGCCATGATGGTCACGACCATCCCGGTGATCCTGCCCGTGCTGAAGGCGATGCACGTCGATCTCGTGTGGTTCGGGGTCATCGCGGTGATCCTGACCGAGGCCGCCCTCATCTCCCCGCCCGAGGGGCTGAACCTGTACGTCATCCACGGGCTGCGCGAGAAGCTCGGCCGCGAGGCCTCCCAGCGGACCATCATGGACGTCTACGTGGGCGTGCTCCCGTTCTTCCTGATGATGCTGGCGGGCATCGCCCTCATCGTGGCCTTTCCCCAGATCGCCCTCTGGCTCCCGACGACGATGAAGGGAGGCTGAGCGTCGGGCGGCGACCCCGATCGGCTTGGCGGCCGGCTCCTTCCTGGCTCCCTCAGGGAGGAGACGGAAATCAGCCGCACCGGGGCTAGAAACCGAGGGCGACGCCGCCGGCGCGCGGGTCGCTCGCGCCGCGGAGAACGCCGCGCGCCTGGTCCACCTGGGCGAGCTGGACGGCGCCGCCACCGCTCCAGGGGCCCAGGGTCTCGATCGCATGGCCGCGTTCGGCCAGCTCGAGCCGGGCCGCCTCGGGAACGCGACTCTCCAGCCGCACCACCATCGGCTCGCCGATCGTCGCGGGGTCGGTGCCGGGGAAGCTGTACCAGCGCGCCGCCTCGACCGCCTCCTGCAGCGACATCCCGTGGTCGAGGATGCTCGTGAGGACCTCGCCGGCGCCCAGAGCTCCGCCCACGGCAGCGTGCCCCAGCGCTTCCAGAGCGTCTCGTAGACGGAGACGGCGCCTGGGACGGCGACCGAGTGGACGCCGTCGAGCGGCATCGTCCGGAAGCCGCGGCTCACGTAGTACTCGCGCGTGGCGCCCGCCGCGGCGACGCCGCTCCCGTTCAGCCCGACGAGCTCCCCCCGGCGCGCGTCGTAGAGCACGCCGAACGCGTCGCCGCCCAGCCCGCACATCATCGGGAGGCACACCCCCTCGGCGGCGGCCACGGCGATCGCGGCGTCGAAGGCGTTGCCGCTCCACGCGAGCACGGTCATTCCGACGAGCGCCGCGACCGGGTGCGCGGAGGCCACCATCCCCCGGAGGCCGAGCGCCTCCGGGCGCTGCTCGGGGCGCCAGCCGGCCGCGGAGTCCACGCGCCAGGCCCCGTCGTCGAGCGGTTTCATGCGCCCGAGCCTACCCGCGGGGGCGCGAGGGGTCAAGGTTCGGCTTGACGCCCTCTCGCGGCCTGGCGTATGTGTGGAGCGGCCGGGCCCCGACACGAACCCTCCCGGGAAGGAGCCGAACGATGCGCACGCTCGACCGTCCCCCAGCCCTCGGCAGCCTCATCCTCGCCCTCGCGGGCCTGTTCCTCGCCCTCTCCGGCGGGGCCCAGGAGCCGCAGCCCGGCGGCACGCTCCGGGTCGGGCTCCAGGGCGACTTCACGACGCTGGATCCCCACATGTCGACGTCCGCGGTGGACCGGGACGTCTACTACCAGCTCTACAACACGCTGGTCGGCCTGGATCCGAACCTGAACATCGTCCCCGAGCTGGCCGAGAGCTGGGAGCAGCCCGACCCGCTGGCCTACGTCTTCCGGCTGCGCAAGGGCGTCCGCTTCCATGACGGCACGGACTTCAACGCCGACGTCGTCAGGTGGAACGTCGAGCGCATGGTGAACCCGGCGACCGGCTCCATCCGGCGCAGCGAGCTCGGCAACATCAAGTCGGTGGACGTCCTCGACTCGCATGCCGTCCGCCTCAACCTGAAGGAGCCGGACGCGGCGCTCCTCGCCACGCTCACCGATCGCGCCGGTATCATGGTCTCGCGGGCGGCCGTCGAGAAGCACGGCAAGGACTTCGCGCGGAACCCGGTCGGGACCGGGCCGTTCCAGTTCGTCGAGTGGGTCAAAGACGACCGCCTGATCGTCAGGCGCTTCCCGGGATACTGGCGAAAGGGGGCTCCCTACCTCGACGAGGTCGCCTACAAGCCGATCCCCGATCACACCGTGAAGCTCACCGCGCTCCGCACGGGCACGCTGGACCTGATCGACGACCTCCCCCCCAAGGACGTGGCGCCGCTCAAGTCGAACCCGAAGCTCCGGGTCGTCGAGACGCCGGGCCTCGGCTATCGCCGGATGGAGCTGAACACGACGCGGCCGCCGTTCAACAACAAAGCCCTGCGGCAGGCCGTGGCGTGGGCGGTGAACCGGGAGGCGATCCACCGGGCCGTGTTCTTCGCCCTCGGCGCGGTGGCCCAGGGCCCCATCCCGCCCCGGAGCTGGGCGTACGAGGCGCTGCCCGGCTACGGCAACGCGCCCGACCCGGCCAGGGCGCGGCAGAAGCTCGCCGAGGGCGGGCAGCCGGGCGGCTTCAAGTTCACGCTGAACATCCTCAACACCCCGTTGGCGCAGAAGCAAGCGCAGGTCGTCCAGGACAACCTGAAGCGGGTCGGCATCGAGATGGAGATCGCGCTCCTCGAGATCGGGGCGTGGATCGAGAAGCGCAAGGCCGGGCAGTTCGACGCCGCCGAGTCCCTCTGGAGCGGGCGGCCGGACCCCGACGGGAACATGTTCTCGCACCTGACGACGGGCGGCGCCAACAACTGGGGGAAGTACTCGAACCCGAAGGTGGACGAGCTGCTCCGCCAGGCGCGATCCTCCCCCAGTCAGGCCGAGCGGAAGCGCTTCTACACGGAGGCCGTCCGGCTCCTCATCGAGGACTCGCCGCTGGTCTTCGTGCACCACGACGCCTGGACGAAGGCCTGGGACGAGCGGGTGCAGGGGTACGTCGAGATCCCGGACGGGCGGATGCGGCTCGAGCGCGTCTGGCTGGCCCGGCGCTGAGCCCCGGCGGACCCCGGCTCGAGGCGGCGCCGGCATGAGCCCGCGCTCGCGCCGGGAGGGGCGATGCTCCTCTACCTGATCCGGCGGCTCGGCGCCATGGTGCCGGTGCTGCTCGTGGTCAGCGCGATCGTCTTCTCGCTGATCCACCTGACGCCCGGGGACCCCGTGGCCATCATGCTGCGGGAGGAGTCGGACCCGGCCACCGCCGCGGCCCTCCGCCGGGAGCTCGGGCTCGACCGGCCCCTGCCGGTCCAGTACCTCACCTGGCTCGGGCGGGCCGCGCGCGGGGAGCTGGGCCGCTCGATCCGCACGAACCAGCCGGTCACCGAGGCGATCCGGGAGCGCCTCCCGGTCACGCTCACCCTCGCGGCCGCCGCGACCGTCCTCGCGCTGACGGTGGCGCTGCCGGCCGGGATCCTCTCGGCGGTGCGCCGCAACTCGGTCGCCGACGTCGCCGGGACGCTCGTCGCGCTCTCCGGCATCTCGCTCCCCAACTTCTGGCTCGCCATCCTCCTGATCTTCCTCTTCTCCGTGACGCTCGGGTGGCTCCCGCCGATCGGCTACGTGAGCCCGCTCCGCGACCCCTGGGGCGGGCTCCGCTCGCTCGTCCTGCCCGCGATCACGCTCGGCACGGCCATGGCCGCGGTCGTCATGCGCATGACCCGGTCGAGCTTGCTGGAGGTGCTCCAGCTCGACTACGTCCGGACGGCGCGGGCCAAGGGTCTCGGCGAGCGCCCGGTCCTCCTGCGCCACGCGCTGAAGAACGCGCTGATCCCCGTCGTGACCGTGGTCGGGCTCCAGGCGGGGGCGCTCCTCGGCGGGGCCATCATCACCGAGACGATCTTCGCGCTCCCGGGGGTGGGACGCCTCCTCGTGGACGCCATCTTCCAGCGCGACTTCCCCGTCGTCCAGGGAGTGGTGCTCCTGCTCGCGCTGAACTTTCTCCTGGTGAACCTCCTGGTCGACGTGGCGTACGCCTGGCTCGATCCCCGGATCCGGTACGACTGAACGGCGCCCATGGCCCTCGACGCCGTCCGCCCCGCGCCCCCCCTCGCCGTGGCCGCGCCCGCGCGCGGCCGCCCGGCGGTGCTTCTCGGGCGCCTGCTCCGCGGCCACCTCGCGAAGGTCGGGCTCCTCGTCATCGCGACACTCGTCGTGGCCGCGGTGCTCGCGCCAGCGCTCGCACCCTACGACCCCACCGAGCAGCGCCTCGAGCGGATGCTCCAGCCGCCGGGAGGCCAGCACCTCCTCGGCACCGACGACCTCGGGCGCGACATCCTGAGCCGGGTGCTCTACGGCGCGCGCGTGTCGCTGCTCGTGGGCGTGCTCGCGGTGGGGATCTCGCTCCTCGCGGGGGTGAGCCTCGGGCTCGTCGCCGGCTACCGGGGCGGCTGGGTCGACGACGTGACCATGCGCGTCATGGACGGGCTGCTCGCCTTCCCGGCGCTCGTCCTCGCCCTCGCCATCACCGCCGCCCTGGGCCCGAGCCTGCGCAACGCGATGATCGCCATCGGCATCGTCGGGATCCCGGGGTTCGCCCGCCTCGTCCGCGGGCAGGTGCTCTCGCTCCGGGCCCAGGAGTACGTGGAGGCCGCGCGGGCTGCCGGCCTGGCCGACGGTCGGATCGTCGTGCGCCACATCCTCCCCGGCACCCTGGCGCCGATCATCGTCCACGCGTCGCTGCGCGTGGCGTTCGCGGTCCTCGCGGAGGCGGGCCTCTCCTTCCTGGGCCTGGGGACCCAGCCGCCCACGCCGAGCTGGGGCTCGATGCTGAACACGGGGCGGGAGTACCTGGAGATGGCGCCGTGGCTGTCCGTCGCGCCGGGCGCGGCCATCTTCGTGACCACGCTCAGCTTCAACTTCCTCGGCGACGGCCTCCGCGACGCGCTGGACCCGCGGCTCCGGGTGTAGCCGACCCCCCCCTTACCGCCTCTGCCAGACGCGCTCGAGCCGCATCCGCCCGTCGGGGATCTCCACGTACCCCTGCACCCGCTCGTCCCAGGCCTTCGTCCACGCGTCGTGGTGCAGGAAGATCACGGGCACGTCCTCGATGACGAGGCGCAGCGCCTCGGCATACAGCCGCTTCCGCTCGGCCTGCTGCGGCGCCGAGCGGGCCTGGCGGAGCAGCTCGTCCATCTTCGCCGCGCTCATGTCAACGGCACGGAACCGGTTCGCTCCCGGATCGGACCTCGCTCGCGCCACAACCGCTACGCGCCAGTGGGGGCGGGCACGCCGGCGCGGTGCAAGCGCACGAGGTCCTCGGCCGGGATGTGGCAGGCGATGCGGTGGCCGTGGGCGAGCCGCTGCTCCGGGGGCGGCGTGTCGTCGCAGACGGCGCCGACCTTGCGCGGGCACCGGGTCGCGAACGGGCAGCCGCGCGGCACCTCGGTCGGGCTCGGGAGCGCCCCCTCGAGGACGATGCGCTCCGGCTGGGCATCGGGGTCGGGGACCGGGACGGCGGAGAGGAGCGCCTCGGTGTACGGGTGGTAGGGCGGCGCGAACACGTCCTCGGCCCGACCGAACTCGACGATCTTGCCGAGGTACATCACCGCCACGTGATCCGCCAGATACCGCACGACCGAGAGGTCGTGGGAGATGAAGAGGAGCGTGGCGCCGCGCTCGGCCTGGAGCTCGGTCAGGAGGTTGATGATCGCCGCCTGGACCGAGACGTCAAGCGAGGAGACCGGCTCGTCCGCGACGATCACCTCCGGGTCGCCCGCGAGCGCGCGGGCGATGGCGACCCGCTGCCTCTGGCCGCCGGAGAGCTGGTGCGGCTTCCGGCCGGCCAGCTCGGGCCCGAGCTTCACCACCTCGAGCAGACGCCCGACCTCGCGGGCCGCGCCTGCCGCGCTGAGACCCCGGAGCCGCCGGAGGGCCCGGCCGACCGCGTAGCCGACGGTGTGGCTCGGGTTGAGCGTGCTGTCCGGGTTCTGGAAGACCATCTGGAGCGTCCGCCGGAGCGACGGCGCCCGCGCGTCGACCGGCAGCGCCGCGACGTCGGTGCCCACGAGGCGCACCTGACCCGCGGTCGCCGTCTCGAGGCCCGAGAGCACCCGCGCAAGGGTGGACTTGCCACACCCGGACTCCCCGACGATGGCGAGCGTCTGCCCCCGGAGCGCGTCCAGCCCGACGTCGGCCAGCGCCCGCACGTCGGCCTGGGCGCCGAAGAGGCCCCGACGGGGCCGGTAGACCTTCGAGAGCCGGTCGAGCGCGACGACGGGCTCGGAGGCTGCACGCGCGCCGGCCTCGGCGGCCTCGACATAGCGCCGGCGCCACGGCGGCAGCTCGCCCGCCCGCACGCACTGGACGCGGTGGCCCGGCTCGTTCGCGACCGTCTCGGTCGGGATCGCACCCACGGTGCAGCGCCCCGGCTCGACGTGGGCGCAACGCGCGGCGAAGCTGCATCCCGGCGCGCGGCTCGACGGCGACTCCACCTGACCCGGGATCGGGAGGAGCGGCGTCCGGCGCTTGTCGCGCCCGAGGGTCGGCAGGCAGTCGAGGAGGCCCCGGGTGTAGGGGTGGCGCGGGTTCGAAAAGACCTGGCGGATCGAGCCCTCTTCGACCAGCTCCCCCCGGTACATCACCCCGACACGGTCCGAGACGCGGACCACCGTGCCAAGGTTATGGCTGATGTAGAGGATGGCCGAGTCGTGGCGCCGCCGGAGCTCGCGCACGAGGTCGAGGACCGCGGCTTCCACCGTGACGTCGAGGCCGGTCGTCGGCTCGTCCATGATGAGGAGCGCCGGCCGGGCGATCAGCGCCATCGCGATGACGATGCGCTGCTGCTGGCCGCCGGAGAGCTGGTGGGGGTAGCGCCGGAGCACGTCCTCGGGGTCCGGGAGGTTGACCTCGGCGAGCATCCGGAGCGCGCGCGCCCGCGCCTCGGTCTCGCCGACCCCCTCGTGGAGCCGCGGCACCTCGACGAGCTGCCGCCCCACGGTCATCACGGGGTTGAGGCTCGCCATCGGATCCTGGTAGACCATCGCGATGCGCCGCCCGCGGATCCCCCGCAGCTCCTCCTCGCCGAGCGTCGCGAGGTCGCGCCCCTCGAAGCGGATCCGCCCGCCAACGACCCGCCCGGCCCGGCCGAGGTAGCGCACGATCGCGAGCGCGACCGTGGACTTCCCGCACCCCGACTCGCCGACCAGGCCCAGGGCCTCGCCTCGCCCGAGGGTGAACGAAAGGCCCGGGACGACGTTGACCTCGCCCGCCCGGGTGAAGTACGAGATCCGGACGCCCTCGAGCGCGAGCAGCGCCTCAGTCACGCTGGCCGATCTCCCGGAGCCCGATGGCGAGCAGGTTGAAGCCGATGACCAGCGACGAGATCGCGGCGCACGGGATGAGCGCCATGTGCGGATAGACCGACATCATCCCGTAGGTGTCCTTGACCATCCCACCCCAGTCCGGATCCGGCGGCGGCAGACCGATCCCGAGAAAGCCGAGGACCCCGATGATCACGATGTTGAACCCCATCCGGAGGCACATGTCCACGATCAGCGGCCCCCGGGCGTTCGGGAGGATCTCGACCAGCATGATGTAGAGCCCCGACTCCCCCCGCATCTTCGCGGCGGCGACGTACTCGCGCTCGCGCAGCTCGAGCGTGACGCCGCGCACGATCCGCGCGATGATCGGCGCCTTGGTCAACGTGAGCACGCCGATGATGTTCAGAGCCGACGAGCCGAAGGTCGCCAGGATGATCATGTAGAGGATGATCACGGGGAACGTCAGCACCACGTCGCACACCCGGCTGACGACGAGGTCCACCCAGCCCCGGTAGTAGCCGGCGCAGAGGCCGAGCAGCGAGCCCAGGATCGCGGCGCCGAACACCGCGACGGGCGCCACCGCAAGGACCGTCCGCGCGCCCCAGAGGATCCGCGAGAGGAGGTCGCGGCCGAGGTGGTCGGTCCCGAGCCAGTGCGCCGCCGACGGCCGCGGATTCGCGAGGGCCGCGAAGTCGTTCGCGTTCGGCGGGTAGGGCGCGATCATCGGCGCGAGCAGCGCGGCGGCGACCCAGAAGCCCACGATGCCGACGCCGACCAGCGCGGGCACCGATTCCGCGAGGCGCGCCGCCCGCGCCCACGCGCCCCGGAGTAGCCGCGCGAGCGGCCGGCGCCGGGGGGCGAGGACAGCCTCGACGGTGGTCGTCCCGAGGGCCATGGCTCAGGCGCGGATCCGCGGGTCGAGGAGCATGTAGGCGAGGTCACCGAGGATCTGGGTCAGGATCGCGACGAAGACCGCGACGAGCGCCCCCGCCTCGATGAGAGCGATGTCCTTGAAGAGCGCGGCCTCGAGCATCATGCGCCCGAACCCCGGGTAGGCGAACACGGTCTCGACGACGACGACGCCGGAGATCAGATAGTTGATCTGGAGGAAGACCACGGTGACCGGGTTGATCATGGCGTTCCGCAGGGCATGCCCCAGGATGACCCGGCGGAAGCGCATGCCCTTGAGCACAGCCGTCCGGATGTACGGCCGCTGCATGACCTCGACCATGGACGCCCGGACCATGCTCACGACGTAGCCGGAGTCGTAGAGCACGATGACGGCGACCGGCAGGACGAACTGGGAGGCGACCGACCAGCCCCCGCCCCCGACCAGCGTGGCGGTCCCCGGAAGCCAGCCGAGCCCGACGACGAAGATGCTCGCGAGGAAGACGCCGAGGGCGAACTCCGGCACGGAGGCGACGACCGTGCTGAAGAGCAGGATGCCGCGGTCGAGCCGGGAGGACTCGCGCATCCCGGCCGCGATCCCGAGCGCCATCGACACGGGGACGATGAGCGCGAAGCAGATGGCCGCCAGGAACGCGGTGTTGCCGAGGCGATTCCAGATGATCTCGCGCACCGGCACCTTGAACCGGAGCGAGTAGCCGAGGTCGCCCGCGAGGACCTTCCCGACGTAGTCCACGTAGCGGACGAGGAGAGGCCGGTCGAGGCCGAGCTGCCGCGTGAGGTGGTCCACCTGCTCCTGCGTGGCGAACTCGCCGAGGAGCTTGCGCGCGACGGCGCCCGGGGAGAACTCGTTGAGCGCGAAGACGAGGAACGAGACGACGAGCAGCGTGACGGCGAGGAAGAGGAGGTGCTTCCCGACGAACCGGGCCATGGCCGCCACGCTACCGCCCGGCCCGACCGGGCGTCAAGGGTCGGGTCGGGCGGCGCCGACCGGCTGGCCGCAGGCGCGCGTGCGTGGCGAGGTCGCCCCGCCAGAGGTAGACGGCGAGCAGGGGGTCGGCCCCCGCGCGCGTGGCGTGGGGCACACCGGGCGCGTGGTAGATCACGCTGCCCGGGGGTTCCCGCCGCCATGGCCCGGCGCCCCGCCACCACTCTGCGTCCCCGCTCAGGACGAGATAGGCTCGACCGCCGGGTGGTGGTGGAGCGGGTACTGGGTGCCGGGACCCAGGAGGAGGACGCCCAGGGCGAGCCGGCGGTGGACGAGGAGCGGAGGCTCTCCGCCTGGCGGCCCGGCAATGACCGCGTAGCCGTAGTTGTCGAGGAACGTCGGGTCCGGCGGCCGCCGGTGGTAGTCCGGGTTCTGCCTCCATCGGAGCCGGGGGCCCAGCGCCCGCAGGCCCGGAACCAGCCCGGCCGCCGGCCCCGCATCGGCGCCGTCGAGGGCCGGCTCCCAGAAGCGGCAGACGGGCGCGCGGGCGTCCGGCGGCGCCGGCCCGGTCGGGTCCCGGGGGAGGTCGAGTGAGCCCACGAGCGCCGCGAACCTCCGCCCGTCGGCGGTGCCCGCCCCGACGCCCGCGGCCGCCGCGGCGGCCAGCACCTGCCGGAGCGCCGCGAAGAGGTCCCGGCCGGACGCCCGGGTCAATCGGCCGGAAGCGCGCGAACGCGCGCAGAGGGACCGACGACCCCTTGCACCAGCCCCAGGACCATCGGGAGTGGCCTCAGCACCCGTCGGATCGGGTCCAGGACGAACCCCAGGGATTCGAGCGACACCGTTCCGAGCAGCGTGCTGTCGCCCTTCTCGCCGAAGATGACCGGGGACGCTCCCCGCGCGTCGTCGATCAGGAACACCGCGTCCCCAATCCGCCGGGTGATCTCGGTCCCGTCCGCCAGCGTGAACGTCCGGCTCGAGTGCGGCCGGATCCCCAGGCGGCGCAGCGTGTCCCGCGGGACGACCGAGTACACGGCACCCGAGTCCACGAGGAAGATCAGCCGCGCCGTCCTCCGGGGGTTCGCCGGGTTGGCGACGGCGGCCTTGACGTGGGTCAGCCCCATGCCCACCTCCAGTCTCGATGCTACCCCACCGCCGGGCCGGCGCCAACGTCGGGGATCCGCTCGCCCGCCCCCTGTCCCCCGCGAGCGGGTCGCCCCGGGATGATATGCTGTCCGCGCCGTCAGGGCGCCAGCCGACTCGACCGAATCTCGCGAAAGGAGCGCAGCCCGTGATCACCGCCGAAGGCCAGCGCCTCGCCAACCGCTCCCGCGTCTCCCGGCTCCGCGTGCCGAACCTCAGCAAGATCGACTTCGGGAAGCTCCGCGCGGGACGGCTCGCGCGGCTCCAGGCGATGATGAAGCGCCACGACCTCCCGGTCTGCCTGTTCTTCAACCCCGCGAACATCCGGTACGCGACGGGAACCGACGTGATGGGGGTGTGGACGGCCGGCACGCTCGCGCGCTACTGCATGGTCCCCGCCGAGGGTGACCCGATCGTCTTCGAGTACCAGGGGTCGATCCACGTCTCCCAGAAGCTCGTCCGGGACGTGCGGCCGGCCTACACGTGGCAGTTCGGCGGGCTCGAGAGTCGCGACAAGGCCCGCGAGTGGGCAGGGTCCGTGCGCTCCGTGATGCGGGAGCTCGGGCTCGAGCGCGAGCGCCTCGCCGTGGACAAGCTCGACACCCCGGGATTCCTGGCCCTCCAGGCGGAGGGCACCCCGATCGTGGACTCGAGCCCCGCGACCGTGGACGCCCGCGAGGTGAAGACCCCCGAAGAGGTCGAGCTGTTCGCGATCAACGGCGGGATCGGCGACGCGATCCTCGCCGAGTTCGAGTCCGCCGTCCGTCCCGGCATCCGCGAGTACGAGCTGCTGGCCGTCCTCTCGAACGCCCTGCTCAAGCGCCACGGCGAGTTCCTCTTCACCCGGCTGATCGCCTCCGGGACCAACACGAACCCGTGGATGAGCGAGGCGCACGACAAGCTCGTCATGCCCGGGGATCTCGTCGGCGTGGACACCGACGCCACCGGCTACGAGGGCTACGTCATCGACGTCTCGCGCACCTTCCTCTGCGGCGACGACCCGTCCACCGAGCAGAAGGAGGCGTATCGAGTCGCGTACGATTGCGTCACGGGGATGCTCGAGCTGGTGCGGCCCGGGATGACGTTCGAGGAGTTCGCCGGGAAGGCCCCGCAGCTCCCGGAGCCCTACCGGGCCCAGCGCTACCCAGGGATGGTCCACCAGGCCGGCCTCGAGGACGAGGGCCCGGGGATCCCCTACCCGGACGATGACCGGGGGCCGCGGCGGATCATGCCCGAGCGCGAGATCAAGGAGAACATGGTGCTCTGCCTCGAGTGCTACGCGGGGAAGGTCGGCGCGCCGTTCGGGGTGAAGCTCGAGGACCAGGTGCTCGTCACGAAAGACGGCGCCCGGCTCCTCTGCACGTACCCCTACGACGCGAAGCTCCTGAGCTGACGCGACCGGGCCCGCGACTCGTGAAATGGCCCGGAAATCGCGCCGCCCTCGCACGGCTGAGGGAGGACCTGCGCCGGCCGAAGCGAGCGAGACGATGACGCCTCCGCTCCCCGACGACCCCCGCCCCTGGCAGGTCCTGGCGCGCCGCTACCTGATCCGCAAGCCCCCCTGGCTGGTCCTCCGACAGGACCACGTGCGCCTGCCCACCGGCGCCGAGATCGCCGAGTACTGGGTCTCCGAGTACCCGCCCTGGGTGAACGTCGTGGCCGTGACGGCCGCCGACCAGGTCGTCCTCGTCCGGCAGTACCGGCACGGGCTCGGCGCCGTCCACTACGAGGTCCCCGCCGGCGTGGTGGACGAGGCGGACGCGGACCCCGAGACCGCGGCCCGCCGGGAGCTCCTCGCCGAGACCGGCTACGGGGGCGGCCGCTGGTCGCGGCTCCTCACGCTCTCCGCCAACCCCGGCCTCCAGTCGAACCTCAGCTACTCTTTCCTCGCCGAGGGCGTCGAGGTGGTCGGCCGCCCCGAGCCCGAGCCGACGGAGGACCTCCGCGTTCACCTCACGCCGGTCTCGCGGCTCGCGCCTCTCATCGCCGCCGGCGAGGTCGTCCAGGCGCTCCATGTCGCCGCGCTCCAGGCGTACCTCCTCCGGCGGCGCGGGCCCGGCTAGCGCAACACCGCCGTCTTCCGCCGCTGTGGAGGTTCATCGGCGCCCTCCTGGCGCTCAGCGGAGCGCGAGGAAGCCCGCCGCCTCGGCGCGGCGGACCATCTCGCGGATCGGATCGTAATCGGCGTCCCGCACGGGGACGAACCGCGCCACCAGCCCGTCGGCCAGGATGGCCCGGCCCTCGGGGGCGTCGTGCATCCCGAGGAACACCCCGCGAAGCCTCGCTTTCAGGCCCTCCGGCGCGCGGCTCGACACGACGACCGGCGGGATCGGGCAGGGACCGATCGCCTGGACGACGCGCAGCCGTGAAGCCAGCTCCGGTCGCAGCTTCAGCTCGAGCTCGAGCACCGTGCTGTCGATCCCCGAGGCGTCCGCCGCCCCGTCGAGGACCATCTGGATCGACTTCTGGTGCGACCCGGAGGCGACGGTCCGCCCGAAGTAGCCCCGGGTCTCCCCGAGCGAGAGGAGGTGGTCCCGCGGCATCACGTACCCGGAGTTCGACTCCTCGTAGTTGTAGGCGTAGGTGCAGCCCCGGAGGTCGGCGAACGACCGGGAAGGGCTCTCACGGCGGACGATCACGTCGGTGAAATAGATCGGGCGGCCCGCGTAGCGCGCGGCGGCCATCACGGGGGCACACAGGAGCTCCACCGGCCGGTCCGGCCGGTCGAACCGCTGCGCGTAGGGCAGGCCGCAGAGGAACGCGACCGCCACGCGGCCGTCGTCGAGCATCCGGAGGCGCTCGTCCCAGGCGACGCCGGCCAGCAGCGTCGCCGGCTCGCCCAGGCGACCCGCCACGTAGCCGGCGATCCGCTCGTAGAGCGGCCACGCGTTGTCGGCAAGGTAGGAGGCCAGCGTGATCATCGCCCCGGACATCTTGGCACCCCGCGTCGCCGGAGGGAAGAGGCCTCTGCTAGAATCGGCGCGCGATGGACGAGCCGATCCGCCTGGGCGTGACCGAGCGCGTCGCCGGGCGTCCCTTCACCGACCCCGACGCCAACGTCGAAGACCTCGCCGCGCTCCGCGCCATGGCGGCGGGGCTCCGCACCCTCCTCGCGCGGCTCCTCCCCGGGGGGCCCCGGCCGCTCGCGCTTGAGGCGCCGGCGCCCCCGGGGCGCCAGCACCGCGCCGTCATCTGCGACGACGGGCGGCTCCGGGCGTCGCGCGACCTCGCGTTCGTCGGCTTCTTCGCGAAGCGACGGCCCGGCCTCGACTACGCGCTGCTCACCCAGGCGGACGACGAGCTGATCCTCGAGCTCCCCCGCCACCCCGGGATCCTTTCCTACAGCTCGCTCGAGCTGGCCGACGGAAACTGGGGGAACCTCATCGTCGTGGACCCGCCGGAGGCGAGGGAGCAGTGGCGGGAGGGCGAGAAGCACGCGTACGCCGTTCGGGAGATCGCGCCGCGCTACTACGCGGTCGTGCGCCTCCACAACGGCCTCTTCCCCCGCGGCCTCACGGCGGGCGCCGACCCGATCCTCGTCCGCACGAAGTACTACGCCTTCGACGGCCCCGAGCCGTGGCGGGCCGAACGCGAGCTCGAGCACGCGCCGTAACGCCTCACGTCTGGCTCGGCTCTCCTTCCGGAAAGCCCGGCCTGCTCGCCGAAGACCCGGACGCTCGCAGCCGCCCTCGTGGGTCTTGACATTGGAAATCTCGATGCAATATCGTTTCAGGCATCGGAGAAGCCGATTGCAGCCAGAAAGGAGGGTGGCCATGATCTTCCGCCAGTTCTTGCGTCCGGAAACGGGCTGCGCAGCCTACCTGCTCGGCTGAGGGGGCGGGCAATGTTGCGCTGTGGTGGATCCACAGCCTGAGATCGCCCCGTACCTCGAAGCCGCCGCGCAGAAGAAGATGCGGATCACCCATGTCATCGAGACGCACATCCAGGCGGATCACCGATCGGGAGCGCGGGATCTCGTGGCCGCGACCGGCGCCGAGACCTGCCTGCACGAGGCCGCTCGCGTCAGCTTCCCCTTCCGGGCTCTTCGCGACGATGAAGTACTCGAGGTCGGGAACGTCAAGCTCCGCGTCATCCACACGCCGGGCCACACGCCCGAGAGCCTCTGCCTGCTGGTGACCGACGAGAGCCGGGCGGCGATGCCGTGGTTTCTGCTCACGGGCGACACCCTGTTCAGCGGCGGCGTCGGGCGGCCGGATCTGGTGGGGGGCGGCGTCGAGCGGGCGCTTGCAGCGCAACTCTACGACAGCCTCCACGGAAAGCTCCTGACGCTGCCCGACCATCTGGAGATCTACCCGGCGCACTTCGGCGGCGCCGCGTGCGGCAAGGGGCTCAGCGGCAAGCCCATGTCCACGCTCGGATTCGAGCGCCTATTCAATCCCGCGCTCCAGATCACCCCGAAGGAGGCGTTCGTCGAGTTCGCGCTGACGGATCTTCCCGAGCTGCCGCCCGTCTTCGACGTCAACCGGAGGATCAACGCCGGCGTCGGCTAGCGCGCTATGATCCGGCCCACGGGCGAGATCCGCCTCGGCCTCGTCGAGAACCTCCCGCAGTTCGCCCTCCTCGTCGTCGTCAACGTCTTCGTCGGGGTCATGGTGGGGCTCGAGCGGACGGTGGTGCCGCTCCTCGGCGAGGCCGAGTTCGGCCTCACCTCCAAGACGGCGATCCTCTCGTTCATCGTCAGCTTCGGGGTGACCAAGGCCGTCTTCAACCTCCTCTCGGCGCGGATCTCCGAGCGCTGGGGCCGGAAGCGCGTCCTCGTCGCCGGCTGGCTGGTCGGCCTCCCCGTGCCGCTCATGATCATGGCCGCCGACCGCTGGATCTGGATCGACGCCGCGAACGTGCTGCTCGGCGTGAACCAGGCGCTCTGCTGGTCGATGACCGTCATCATGAAGGTGGACCTCGTCGGGCCCAAGCGGCGCGGGCTCGCCCTCGGCCTCAACGAGTTCGCGGGCTACGGCGCCGTCGGCCTCACGGCCTGGCTCACGGGCTATCTCGCCTCGGTCTACGCGCTCCGCCCGCAGCCGTTCTACCTCGGCATCGCGGCGGCGCTCGCCGGGCTCTACCTCTCGGCCGTCCACGTCCGGGAGACGCTCGGCCACGTGCGGCTCGAGGCCGCGCGCGGGGTCCCGTCGGCCGCGCCCGCCGCGCCCCCGTCCCTCGGGGCGCTCTTCGCCCGCTGCTCGTGGCGGGACCCGGCGCTCGTGGCCCTCTGCCAGGCCGGGCTCGTGAACAACTTGAACGACGGCCTGTCGTGGGGGATCTACCCGCTCTTCTTCGCGAGCTACGGCGTGAGCGTCGCCACGATCGGCCTCATCAAGGCGATCTACCCGGGGACCTGGGGGCTCTGCCAGATCGCGACGGGCGCCCTCTCCGACCGCTGGGGGCGGCGAGGGCTGATCGCGTGGGGCATGGTCGTCCAGGCGCTCGGGATCTGGCTCGTCGTCCTGGTCCCGACGACTGCCGCCTGGATCGTCGCCGCGCTGCTCCAGGGCCTCGGCACCGCCATGGTCTACCCGACGCTCCTCGCCGCGATCGGCGACCAGGCGCAGCCGGAGTGGCGCGCCTCGGCGCTCGGCGTCTACCGGTTCTGGCGAGACCTCGGCTACGCGGTCGGCGCGCTCCTCTCGGGCGTGATCGCGGACCTCCTCGGCATGGTCGCGGCGATCCACGTCGTCGCCGCGCTCACGCTCGCCTCGGGGGTCTGGGTGGCCGCGCGCCTCCCGGCGCGCCAGGAGCTGCGGGAGGTCGGGGCCGCCTGACGTGTGTCCCTCGCCCGCGCTGGGGGAGAGAGTCGGGGATTGAGGGACGCGATCGTGATCACGCCCGATACGCTGGCGCTGGCCGAGGGCTACGTCGAGGTGAAGTCGCTGGGCCCCGTGCCGGTGAAGGGGCTTGCCGAGGCGCTAGAGGTGGCCAGGTGCCGCGCTGCCGCCTGGGCGCAGAAGAACGCGCCCCTGACATTCACCCGGAACAGCCGGTCCCACGTCTCCTCGGTCAGCTCCAGGACGCCCGCCTTCTCGATGACGCCGGCGTTGCTCACGAGCATGTCGAGCCGGCCGAGATGCTCTACCGCCCCGGCGACGAGGCCGCGAGCCTCGGTGGCCTCGCCGACGTCGGTCTGAAGGGCGACGGCGCGCGGCCCGGCGGCACGGATCTCGGCCACCACCTCGTCCGCCGCCGCACGCGCCTCGCGATAGTTCACGGCGACGTCGAAGCCGCCGCGGGCGAGCGCGAGGGCGGTCGCCCGCCCGATTCCGCGCGAGCCGCCCGTGACGAGGGCCACCCGGCGCGCGGCCGTCATGGCGACCGTCTCACCGGACATATCCGAGCAGCATCGGAATCGACAGGGGGAGGATGGGAACATAGGTGATCAGGAAGCAGACCACGATCTCCACCAGGATGAACGGCCACACCGCCCGCACGAGCCGGTCGAGCGAGATGCCGGCGACGCTGGAGGCGACGTAGAGGACGTAGCCGACCGGCGGGGTGAGCTGGGCGACGGAGAGGTTGACCACCATCACGATGGCGAAGTGGAGGGGATGAATGCCCAGCTTCACCGCCACCGGCTCCAGGATCGGCCCCAGGACGATGATGGCCACGCCGGGGTCCATGAACAGACCCACCACGAAGAGCAGCAGGTTCAGGATGAGCAGGAAGACGTACGCGCTCGTCGTCAGGTCCAGGATGAACTCCCCGGCCTTCTGCGGCACCTGCTCGCTGACCAGGAGCCACCCCATGAGACGGGCGCAGGCGATGATCAAGAGCACCATGGCCGAGGTGACGACGGTCCCCCGGAAGACTCTGCCCAGGGCGCGCCAGTGGAACCACCGGCCGGCGAAGCCGACCACGAGACCGTAGGCGACGGCCACCGCCGCCGCCTCCGTCGGCGTAAAGACACCGGCCAGGATCCCGACCAGGATGATGACCGGCATCATCAGGGGGATGACCGCCTTGCACGCCGCCTGGACCACCTCGCCGGCGGTCGCCCGCCGCCCGCGGACCAGATAGCGCCGCCGGCGGGCGATGGAGGCGCTCACCGCCATCAGGCCCAGGGCCATGATCAGCCCGGGGACGATTCCCGCCGCGAAGAGGGCGGCCACCGAGGTCTGCATGACCGCCGCGTAGACGACCATGACGATGCTGGGCGGGATGATCGGACCCAGGATGCCGGCAGCGGCGGTGACGGCGGCCGAGAAGTCCACGTCATAGCCCTCCTCCCGCATGCTGGGGATGAGGACGCGACCGATGGCGGCCGTGTCGGCGACGGCGGAGCCGGTGATCCCCGACAGGAAGATCTCCGCCACCACCACCACGTGGGCGAGGCCGCCCCGCAGATGGCCGACGAGGGTGTTGGCGAAGCCGACGAGCTGCCGCGTGAACCCCGCCTCGCCCATGATGTCGCCGGCGAGGATGAAGAAGGGCACCGCCACCAGAACGTAGATGTCCACGCCGGTGACCATGTTCTGGGGCACCACCAGCAGCATGGCGGCGTCGCCCTTCCACAGGAGCGTGAGGACGGTGGAGAGCCCCATGGCGAAGGCGATGGGGACGCCCAGGACCAGGAGCGCGAAGAAGCAGAGCCCCAGGACGCCGACGACGTCCACCTCAGCCCTCCCGGCCGGCGCTGGCGAAGTCCCGCAGCGTGAGCGCCGCCAGCTGGAGGATCATCAGGCCACCGCCGATGGGGACCGCCAGGAACACGTAGAAGAAGGGGATCTGGAGGGCGGAGGTCACCGACACGAACCCCATGGTGAGGGCCAGGACGATCCCCCAGTGGACGACGTAGTACAGGAAGAGCAGCACCAGGAGGCGGCCGACGAGGACGATCCACCGCCGCGCTCGAGGTGGGAGCGACTCGATGAGGGTGGTGAAGCCGACGTGCGCGTCGCGCCGGGTGACCAGGCTGGCCCCGAGGAAGGTCAGCCAGATCATCAAGTACTTCGGCAGTTCCTCGGCCCAGGGCAAACTCTGGCGCAGGACGTAGCGGACGAACACCTCCAGGCAGGCGATGACCGTCATCGCCGCCAGGATCGCCACGCTGATCGCGTCGACCCACCGATCGAGGCGCTCGGCGGCAACCTCGAGGTGCCGGAGGACCGAGGCGGCCAAGAACGAGTCGAGCCTACCTCGGCATCATTCGATAGAGCTTCTCGCGCTCCTTGCGGATCTCCGCGCGCGCTTCCTCCAGCGCCTTCGCGAAGTCGTCGGCCCACTTGTCACCGACCTTCTTCCGGATGATCGGCTCCACCTCCGCCCGGGCCACCCGCTGGAGGTCCTCCCGCTCGGCGGCGGTGGGTGTATAGACGTCGATCCCTTGCTTCCGGAGCTGGGCGATGGCCTCCGCGGCCAGCGTCTCCGACATGCCGCGGCTCACCGTCTCCGCGATCCGCCCCGCCGTCACCATGATGTCCTGGTGTTCCTGGGGCAGGCTCTTGAACCACTTGACGTTGACCATCAGGGCGCTCCAGTCCCAGGAGTGGTTGGTGACGATCACGTTCTTCAGCACTTCGTGGAAGGGCTGGTAGAGGAACACGGCGATGCCGAGGTCGGTGCCGTCCACGACGCCGGTCTGGAGCGAGGTGTACACCTCCGTCCACGTGATCTTGGAGGGGGCGGCCCCGAAGCTGGCCAGGGTCTTCTCGATGGCGACGGCATCGGGCGAGCGGATCTTGAGACCCTTGAAGTCGGCCAGGGCCCGGACCTTCTTGGCCCGGGTGCCGATGCTGCGACCGCCGCCGTTGTCGGAGAAGTAGAGGGGCAGCAGGCCGAGCCGGTCCACGAACTCCTTCTTGAGCTTGTCGCCGAACCAGCCGTCGTAGAGCTTCCACGCCTCCACGGGCGAGTTGAAGGCAAAGGGCATGAACATGAGCTCCATGGCCGGCACGAACAGCGTGGAGACCGACGCGTGGGTGCTAACGGCCGGGAGCACGCCGGCCTTGGCCTGCTCCATGAGGGCCTTGGTCGGCCCGAGCTGGTTCTCCGGGTAGACCTCGACCCGGATGCGCCCGCCGCTCAGGCGCTCGACGTAGTCCTTGAAGACGAAGCTGGCCGCCGCCATGAAGTGACGGTGGATCTGGGCGGGACCGGCATCGCCGATCTTCATCACCACCTGGGGCTGGGCGTCCGCCGGGGCCACCGCCGTTCCGGGGGCCGCGACGAGCGCGAGGAGAGCAAGGATGGTCGTCAGGACGACGGGTGAGGGGCCCGGACCGTTTCGCATGACGGTTCCTCCTGGCTGGGGGGCAAAGAAGGTGGTCAACACGATCGGGGGGGGACACCCGCCGACAAAGGGCTCGTCGGCCTCGTGAGCCCCGGCCCGCTGGTCGAAGAGCCTGGTGTGCGTCCGGATGCGGCGCATCATGAACCAGGCGGTCTTCTGGGTGACGTGGAGCGCCCGCGAGATCTCATAGGAGCTGACGCCGTTCTTGGCGTTGGCGATGATCCAGATCGCCGCCAGCCACTTGTCCAGTCCGATGGCACTGTCCTCGAAGATCGTGCCGACCTTCGCCGAGAACTGCCGCCGGGGATGCCTGGCCTGGCACTCCCAGATCCGTCGCGTCGCGAGGAAGCGAACATCCCGGCTGCCGCACGACGGGCAGAGGACACCGTTGGGCCAGCGGATGCCCACGATGAATTCGAGGCAGTTGTCGGGGCTGGTGAAGTAGCGGATGGCCTGGCGGAGCGTCTTGGCGGCAGCCTTCTTGGCCACGCACGAAAAAGTAGCTCCGGCGCTTAGCTGAGTCAAGTATATTGTTTTATGTTCCCCCGCTGGCACGGGTTATGACGAGGACGACGGTCGGGAGGGCTTCGCGATGGCCGCGATGACGGACGTTCCCCTCCACGCGCTGGAAGACGTGGCGACGCGGCTCAGGATCTACTCCATCCGCGCGACCACGGCGGCCGGCAGCGGCCACGCGAGCAGCTCGGCCTCGGCGGCCGATCTGGTGGCGGCCATCTTCTTCGACGCCATGCGGTTCGATCCGCGGGAGCCGCGGGCCCCGCGCGGCGACCGCTTCGTGCTCAGCAAGGGCCACGCGGCGCCCCTGCTCTACGCGGCGTGGGCGGAAGCCGGCCTCCTGAAGCCGCACGACCTCCTGACCCTGCGCCAGCTCGACAGCGATCTCGAGGGCCATCCCACCCCGCGCCTCCCTTTCGTGGACGTCGCCACCGGCTCCCTCGGCCACGGCCTGAGCGTGGGGGTAGGGCTGGCGCTGGGCGCCCGCATGGAGGGGATCGATCAGCGCGTCTACGTCCTCCTGGGCGACGGCGAGATGGCCGAGGGCTCGGTGTGGGAGGCGGCCCAGATGGCGGGGCACCTGCACCTCGACACGCTGATCGGCGTGGTCGACGTGAACCGCCAGGGCCAGACGGGGCCTACCATGCTGGGCCACGACGTGCGCGGCTACCAGAAGCGGTTTGCCGCCTTCGGCTGGCGGGTCCTGGTGATCGACGGCAACGACATGCGGCAGGTGGTGCCCGCGCTGCGGTGCGCTCGCCGGGCCGGCGGGGCGCCGACGGCGATCGTCGCCCGCACGCTCAAGGGCAAGGGCATCGAGGGCGTGGAGGACGCGCCGGGCTGGCACGGGAAGGCACTCCCCAAGGACCACGCCGAGCGCGCCGTGGCCGCCCTCGAGTCGCGCTTGCACGCGGTGCCGCCCCCGAAGATCCACCGCCCGCGTGCCCGCCTCGGCACGCCCGTGGCGGCGGCGCCGACGCCCGCGACCGCCATGAACGTTCCCGAGCTTCCCAAGATGGGCGGGAGCGTGGCTACCCGGGAGGCGTACGGAGACAGCCTCGTCCGCCTAGGAGCGCGCGATCCGCGCGTCGTCGTCCTCGACGCGGAGGTCTCCAACTCGACGTTTGCCGAGCGCTTCCGCTTCGCCTTCCACGACCGCTACGTGGAGGGGTACATCGCCGAGCAGAACATGGTGGGGGTGGCGGCCGGCCTCGCCGCCCGTGGGCACGTCCCCTTCGCGTCGTCCTTCGCCTGCTTCCTGAGCCGGGCCTTTGACCAGCTCCGGATGGCCGGGATCTCCCGCAGCAACGTGAAGCTCTCGGGCTCCCACGCCGGGGTCAGCATCGGGGAGGATGGCCCCTCCCAGATGGGCCTCGAGGACCTCGCCATGTTCCGGGCGATCCCCGAGTGCGTGGTGCTCTATCCCTCCGACGCCGTCTCCACTGACGCCTGCGTGCGCCTGGCCGCCGAGCGCCGTGGCATGGTCTACATTCGGACCACCCGCCCGAAGACGCCCGTGATCTACGGACCCGACGAGACGTTCGCGGTGGGCGGCCTCAAGGTCATACGATTGAGCGAGGGCGACCGACTGACGATCGTGGCGGCCGGCATCACGCTCCACGAAGCCCTGGCCGCCCACGCCGAGCTCACGAAGGCGGGGATCGCCGTCCGCGTCATCGACCTCTACTGCGTGAAGCCGGTGGACGGTGACGCCCTCCGCCGAGCGGCCGAGGAGACGGGCAATACGCTCCTGACCGTTGAGGATCACTACGCGGAGGGCGGGCTGGGCGACGCGGTTTTGGAATCGGTGGGCGCAGGCGGGATCGCCGTACACAAGCTGGCGGTGCGCGAGATCCCCCGGAGCGGCCCTCCCCAGGGGGTCCTCGGGCGCTACGGGATCGATCGCCGCCGCATCGTGGCCCGCGTCCGCGAGCTCCTCCGCGCCTGATCCGCGGTTTTCCGGCTCGCGGGCGAGGCTGCTGGCGCGCGGGTTACGTGCTCGCATCCGTCGTTCGACCGACGGAAGGGAGCAGGCCCGAGGAGGAGCACGAGTGAGACCAGGCATGATGGGTGGCAGCCGCCGTGCCAGCGAACGCGATCCTGGTCACCGGCCTCGAGCCGTTCGGGACGCACAGGTCAGCGCCGCCGCGTCGAGGTCCGCCGGACAGTGGTCGCCCACCGCCAGGAAGCGGGCGCTGTCTCGGAGGCTTGATAGGCGCAGGGGCTAGAAACAGGAACCAGACACGACCACCCAGGGGGTGAGGGTGGGGCGGCGAGGTTCCCCCTCACCCTGGCCCTCTCCCCCACTGGGGGAGAGGGAGCCGATCAGCGGGTCGTCGGCGCGCGCCGGGCCACCTGCCCGCAGAGGCCGCACAGCGCCCGTACGGTGCGGCCGAAGAGCCACGCCGTCGCCGTCACGGCAAGAGCCAGCGCCAGGAGGCCCAGGCCGAGCGCCAGGAGCGGGTGGCTCACGGCCAGCCACACGGCCGCGACCACGAGCGAGTTCTCGAAGAGGCTCACGAGGACGTTCGAGAACGGCTCCGGGCTCGCGTTCACGACGAGGCGCACGCTGGCTTTGGCCGCGTGGGTGGCGAACGTCGCGCCGCCGAGGAGCAGGAACGCGGTGACCTCGGCCTCGGGGCTGAGCCCGCCGAGCACCCGGCTCGCCAGGAGGGCGCCGCCGATCGGCCGGATCACGGTGTGGACCGCGTCCCACGCGGAGTCGAGCCAGGGGATCTTGTCGGCGAGGAACTCGGTCGCCGCCAGGACGCCGGCGACGGTCAGGACCACCGGATCCGCCAGCACCGCGGCGGGCTCCCAGCCGGGGGCGAGGCGGAGCCACTCGAGCCGGACCGCCAGGCCCAGGAGGAAGGCCGCCCCGTAGAGGCTGAGCCCCGCGGCGAGGCTCAGCGCCAGGGCACTCCCGATCACGCCCAGCGTGTCCATGCCGCTCCCACCCTCACCCTATCCCTCTCCCTCCCAGGAGGGAGAGGGGGATGATCAGGTCTTCGGGGGCGCGAGCCGCTGCGACACCTCGGCGAGCGCCTCGAGCTTGCCGCGGGCGGCCCCGCTGTCGATCGAGTGCTGCGCGAGCTGGGCGCCCTCCTTGAAGTCGCGCGCCCGCCCGCCCGCGACCAGCGCCGCCCCCGCGTTGACCGCGACGATGTCGCGCTTGGGGCCGGGCTCCCCGCCCAGGATCCGCCGGATGATCTCGGCGTTCTCCTCCCGGTCGCCGCCGAGGAGGTCCGTGATCGCGGCCCGCGGCACGCCGAAGTCCTCCGGCCGCACCGCCCGCGTCCGGACGACGCCCTCGTGGACCTCCGCGATCCAGCTCTCCCCGGTCGTCGAGATCTCGTCGAGGCCGTCGGCCCCGTGGACGACGAAGGCGCGGATCGTCCCGAGCTCGGCGAGCACGCGCGCGAGGGGCTCGACGAGCTGGCGGGAGTAGACGCCGATGACCTGGGCGTTCGCACCGGCCGGGTTGGTCAGCGGCCCCAGCATGTTGAACACCGTCCGGATCCCCATTTCCCGGCGGGCCGGCATGACGTGCTTCATCGCCGTGTGGAGGAGCGGCGCGTAGAGAAACCCGATCCCCACCTCGTCGATGCACTGGGCCACCTTCGGCGGCGGCAGGTCGAGGTTGATCCCGAGCGTCTCGACGACATCCGCGGAGCCGCAGAGGCTCGACACCGACCGGTTCCCGTGCTTGGCGACCTTGACGCCTGCCCCCGCGACGACGAACGCGGTGGCCGTCGAGACGTTGAACGTCCCGGAGGCGTCGCCGCCCGTCCCGCAGGTGTCGATGAGCATCTCGCGGTCGGTGCCCGTGAGGGCGGTCGGGACCTCTCCGTGCGTCCGGACACGGGCGGCCTTCAGCCGCATCACCTCGGCGAATCCGATCAGCTCCTCGACCGTCTCGCCTTTCATCCGGAGCGCCGTCAGGAAGGCGGCGACCTGGGCGTGGGTGGCGCCGCCGGACATGATCGCCTCCATCGCGGCGGCCGCCTCGAGCCGCGTGAGGTCGCGCCGCTCCACCAGCGCGCGGATGGCTTCGATGATCACCGGGCTGCTCATGAGATCCCCCCGCACCCCCGACCCCTCCCACCCCTCAGGGGGGGAGGGGAGCAGCGTGCCCCCCCGTCACGGTCGCAGGGGCGTGTCGACGCAGGATGGCTCATCTCGGAACTCCTTTCCCCGAGGGCCGCGGCGTCCGGCCGCGCAGACTCGCCACGACCTCCTGGACCTCGTCGAATCGGATCGGCTTCGTCATGACCCGGTCCACGCCGCTGGCGCGGAGCTGCTCGGCCGGCACCTCCACCCCCCAGCCGGTGACGAGCACCACGGGCACCTCGGGTCTCAGCGCCTTGACCGTCCGGGCCACCTGGAACCCCGACATGCCCGGCATCGCGAGGTCGGTCACCACCAGGTCGAAGGAATCGCCCCGGAAGCGCTCGAGCCCCTCCGCGCCCTGGCTCGCGACCACGACCTCGTGCCCTGCCTGGCGTAGCATGTCCGCCAGCGTGTCGCGAACGCGCTCCTCGTCGTCGATCACGAGGACGCGCGCTGCCGCCTCCGGCACCACGGCCGCCGCCGGCGCCTCGGGGCGCGACGCCCCGCGCCCGGGCGGAAGCCGGATCGTGAACGTCGAGCCGGCCCCCTCTCGGGACTCGACGGCCACCTCGCCGCCGTGCCGGGACACGATACCATACACCATCGCCAGCCCGAGGCCGCTCCCCTTCGGCCCCTTCGTCGAGAAGAACGGCTCGAAGATCCGCCGCCGGACCGCGTCCGGCATCCCGACCCCGGTGTCGGCGACGCTCACCTCGACGGCGCCGTCCTGGAGGCGGGCCCCCACCGTGATCGTGCCGCCCTGCGGTAGCGCGTCGATGGCGTTGAAGATCAGGTTCGTCAGGGCCTGCCGGAGTTCGGCGGGCTGCCCCTCCACCGGCGGCACCGGCTCGACCTCGGTGACGAGGCGGATCTCGAGGCCCCGGGCCTGCGCCTCGTCGCGCCAACGCGTCCGTGTCATCTCGACGGCGTCGCGCAGGACCTGCGCGAGGTCGACCCTTTCCGTCGGCTGGTCGCGGCGGACCCGCGTGAACTCCTGGATCCGCCGCACGGTTTGCGCCCCATCGAGCGCCGCCCGTTCCACGATCTCGAGCCAGCGCCGGAGGGTCGGATCCTCGACGCGCGTGAGCATGAGCTGGACGCGCCCGAGGATGGCCGCGAGGATGTTGTTGAAGTCGTGCGCCACGCCGGAGGCCATCTCGCCGAGCGCCCGGAGCTTCTCGGTCTGGACGAGGTGGTCCTGCGTCACCTGGAGCTCCTGGTAGGCCCGCTGCGCCCCCTCGTACAGGCGCGCGTTCGCCACCGCTACGGCGACCACCTGGGCGAGGTTCGTGGCCAGCCCGACGTCATCGTCGGTGACCTGGACGGGGCGCTCGTACGAGGCCCAGAGCACCCCGACGGTCTCGTCGCCGAGCCGGACCGGGACCGCGAGCTCCGCGACGAGCCCGGCCGCGGCCGCAGCCTCCGCGAAGTCCCGGCTGATGCGCGGATCGTTGAGGTAGCCGGCCGTCCAGAACGGCTCCCCGCGGAGGAGGACCTGGCCCCCGGTTCCCTGGCCGGGCCGGATGACGACGTTCCGGAAGGCCTCGGCCCCGAGCCCGACCCCGGCGGTGATGCGAATCGCGCCGTCGGCGTCCACGAGGCCGATCGACCCGCCGTCGGAACCGAGGAGGCGGCGCACGCCCTCGGCGACCCGCGAGAGGACGGTCGAGAGGTCGAGGGACCCGGTGAGGCTCTGCCCGATCTCGGCCAGCGTCTCGGCCGCCCGCTGCCGGCGCCGCGCCTGGTCGAAGAGTCGCGCCGTGTCCAGCGCCGCGGCCGCGTGGTCGGCCAGCGTCTGGAGGAACTCCCGCTCCTCGGGCGGGATCCGAAAGCCCGGGGGGTGGTAGACCGCCAGCACCCCCAGGATTTCGTCGCGACGGACGATGGGGACGGCCACCAGGGCGCGCGACCCCACGCCCTCGATCCGCGCCCGCGCCGCCGGGGAGAGATCGAGCGCGGGGTCGCGCAGAATATCGGAGGTCTCCACCAGGCGCCGTTCGTGCGCCGCCTTCCCGACGACCCCCTCGCCGAGCGCCAGGAGGTGCTCGCGCATGAACGCCTCGTCGAGGCCGAACCCCCTCGCGTACCGGAGGTATCCGTCGGGGTCGAGCCGGAAGAGCCCGAACGCCTCGGCCCCGAGGATCTCGCGGCACTTCTCGGCGATGAGATCGAGGATGCGCTCGGCGTGGCGCGTCGCGGCGAGGAGGCGCCCGACCTCGGCCGCGGCCTGGACGCGCTCGGCGCGCGCGGCGGCCAGGCGAAGGAGCCGGGCGTTCTCGAGCGCGATCGAGGCCTGCACGGCGAAGTCTCCGAGCTGGATCAGATCCTCCGGCGTGAAAGGCCGGTCCGCCGTGCTGCGCCGCACCAGGATCACGCCCTGCACGGTCTCGCCGCGGAGGAGCGGCTGGCCAGCGACCGCCCGCTCCACGTCACGGAACGCGTCGAGCGCGTACGGCGAGCGCGGGTAGTCGTTGACGGCCATCCCCTGGCGGTCGCGGGCGACCCGGCCGGCCACGCCCTCGCCCACGGGGATCGCGACCTCGCGCAACGGCTCGGGCGGGTTGTAGGAGGCGTGGGGCCGGAGCAGGCCGGCCTCTTCATCGAGGAGGAACACGGTCGCCGAGTCCGCCTCGAGGAGCTCGGTGGCGCGCCGGCCGATCAGCTCCAGCAGCGCCTCGGGGTCGCGCTGCTGGGAGATCTCGCCCTCGATCTCGCGCAGCGTCTCGAGGCGGCGCAGCCGGCGCGTGGCCGTGTCGAAGAGGGCCGCGTTCTCGAGAGCCACCGCGGCGTGCCCGGCGAAGGACCGGAGGAGATCCACTTCGTGGCGCGTGAACCGATGGCGTCGCGTGGTGAACAGGCAGAGCACGCCGAGCAGCCGCTCGGCGCTCGCCAGCGGCACGCCCGCGAAGGAGACGAGGCCCTGGTCGCGGGCCCACGCCCGATTGACGAGGCGCCGCTCGCCGCGCAGCGAGGCGACGACGATCGGCCGCCGGCTGCGCGCGACGGCACCGGCCAGGCCCTCCCCCATCCGCAGCACCGGTCGGAGCGGCACGGCTCCGGGGCCGGGGCGCTCCCCGAGTTCGGCGGCCAGCCGGAGAGTGCGTCCGTCGGACTCGATGACCCAGAGGTGGACGATGGCCGCGTCGGCGAGGGAGGTGGCTGCGGCCACGACGCGCCCCAGCATCTCCGCCGGGCTGAGCCCGGCGGTCGCCGCCTCGGCGAGGCCGACGAGCGCGCGGTGCGCGGCGAGGGCGCGGCCGGAACGCGACCGGAGCCGACCCCCGCCGCGCCTTCCGGCGGGGGTCGCCCGCTCCCGGGCGGGTCGCGCCGCGTTCCGGAGGGGTGTCGCCATCCCGAAGCCCCGCTCAGATCCCCAGATAGGCCTGCCGGACGTAGTTCGAGCCGAGCAGCGCGTCCCGGTCTCCGGTCACGGCGATCTCTCCGTTCTCGAGCACGTACCCGCGCTGGCAGAGCTGGAGAGCCCGGCCGACGTTCTGCTCGACGAGCAAGATTGTAGTCCCCTGGCGGCCGACCGTCTCGACTATCTCAAAGATGCTCCGGACCATCAGCGGGGCGAGGCCGAGCGAGGGTTCGTCGAGCAGCAGCAGGCGCGGCCGGGCCATGAGCCCCCGCCCGATCGCCAGCATCTGCTGCTCGCCGCCGGAGAGGGTCCCGGCCAGCTGCGGCTCCCGCTCGCGGAGCCGGGGAAAGAGGGCGTAGATCGCGTCCAGGCTCGTCCGGCGGCGGGCCCGCGCTTCGGGTGCCCGCGCGCCCATCTCGAGGTTCTCCCGGACGCTCAGGGACGGGAAGAGCTGTCGCCCCTCGGGGACGTGGGCGAGCCCCAGCTCCACGAGGCGGCGCGGCGAGAGACCCGCGACCGACTGGCCGCGGAAGACGATCCGGCCACCCCGCACGGGAATCAGCCCCGAGATCGCCCGCAGCGTGGTCGTCTTGCCGGCCCCGTTGGCGCCGATGAGGGCCACGCACTCCCCCTCCCGCACCTCGAGGGAGACCGAGCGGACGGCGAGGAGATCGCCGTAGCCCGCGGCTAAGCCCTCGAGCGTCAGCATCGCTCCCCCCTCACCCTGACCCTCTCCCCCCGGGGAGAGGGGATCTACGGGTCATACGCCTCGCCGAGATAGGCCTCGATGACGCGGCGGTCGCCGGCGATCGCGGCCGGCGGTCCGGTCGCGATGACCTGCCCCTCGTTCAGGACGACGACCCGGTGGGAGAGCGTCATGACGGCCCGCATGACGTGCTCGATGAGCAGGATCGCCACGCCGCCCGCGTTGATCCGCCGGCACAGCTCGACCACCTGGGCGGTCTCCGGCGTCGTGAGCCCCGCCATGACCTCGTCCAGCAGGAGGAGCCGCGGCGCCGTCGCGAGCGCCCGCGCGAGCTCGAGGCGCTTGCGCTCGGCGAGGGTCAGGGCGCGCGCCGGCACCGCGGCCCGGGCCTCGAGCCCCACGAAGGCCACGACCTCGCGCGCCCGCGCCGTCGCTTCCGCGAAGGTGCGCGCCCGGGCCAGCGCCCCCACCCGGACGTTCTCCAGGACGGAGAGGCCGTGGAACGGCTTGACGATCTGAAACGTGCGCGCGAGCCCCCGCGCGCAGACCTGGTGAGGGCGGAGCCCCGAGGTCGGCGCGCCGTCGAGCCGGACGACGCCGGCGTCCGGGCTGAGGAACCCCGAGACGAGGTGGAAGAGCGTCGTCTTCCCCGCTCCGTTCGGGCCGATCAGGCCGACGATCTCCCCCGGCTCGACGCCGAGGCTCACGCCGGCGAGCGCCTGGAGGCCCCCGAAGCGCTTCTCGACGCCCTCGACCTCGAGGAGCGCCATCAGGACGTCCGCCTGCGTCGGCGCGCCAGCGCGGCGGCGAGGTGCGGGTACGCGCCGCGCGGGAGGAACAGCACGACCGCGATCAGCAGGAGCCCGTACGCCACCAGGTGCGTCCCGCTCCACCCGCCCCTCGCGAGGTAGATCCGCGAGAGCTCGGCGAGGGGCGACAGGATGAACGAGCCCAGGACCGGCCCCAGCAGCGTCCCCCCGCCGCCCACGATCGGCCGGAGGATGATCTCCACGGACAGCGGGATGCCGAACGCGGTGTTCGGCTGGAGCGAAAAGAGGTAGTTGGCGTAGAACGTCCCGCCGAGCCCCGTCAGGAAGGCCGACAGGACGATCGCGGCGAGCTTCGTCCGGAAGGCGTTGACGCCCAGCGCCTCCGCCGCGTCCTCGTCTTCGCGGATCGCGGCCAGGTAGGCCCCCAGGCGGCTCGTCTCGATGGCCGCGACCAGCCCCGTGGCCCCGAGCATGAGCCCCAGCGCGACGTAGTAGTACGCGCGGTTGTCGCTGAACTGGAACTGCCACGGATCGCCGGTGAACGTGATGAAGATCCCGAGGGCGCCCCCCAGGGCCTCCGTGTGCGCCACGAGCAGGCGGCAGATCTCCGCGACGGCGACCGTGAGCAGGATGAAGTAGAAACCCCGGAGGCCGAAGCGGAACCCGAGATAGCCGACGACGGCGCCCAGGAGCGCCGCGGCGACGCCCCCGACGAACATCCCGATCCACGGGGAGAGCTGGTAGGTCATGGCGAGGTACGTCGAGGTGTAGGCGCCGATCCCGACGAAGGCCGCGTGCCCGAGCGAGATCTGGCCCCCGTATCCGCCCAGGAGGTTCCAGGCCTGGCCGAGGTACGCGTAGAAGAAGATGAAGATGAACACGGTCAGGAGGTACGACCCCACGAGCTGGGGGAGGACGAGCAGGACCACCACGGCGAGCGCGACGGCCCACTTCATTCGGGTCCCCCCGCACCCCCGCCCCCTCCCACCCTGAGTGGGGAGGGGTGGCGGGCACGTCCCATGCCCCGCACGCCGCCGAGCGGTGAGACGGGGTGTCTCATCCCGCCCGCCCTCCGAACAGGCCCTGCGGTCGGAAGAGCAGGATGAGGACCAGCAGCACGAAGCTCACCAGCTCTTTGAGCGACGGAGCGATCAGCACCGCCCCGAGGTTCTCCGCCACCGCCACCAGGATCCCCCCGAGGAAGGCGCCGAGGAGGCTCCCCATGCCGCCGATGATCACGATGTTGAAGGAGGTCACCGTCTGCGGGAAGCCGCTGGCGGGCGAGAAGGGCAGGAGCGCGCTCAGCAGGGCCCCCGCGGCGCCCACGCAGGCGGCGCCGGTGCCGAACGCGACGGCGTACACCCGTCCCACGTCGGCGCCGACGACCAGCGCGCCGTACGCGTTGTCCGCCGCCGCGCGCATCAGCATGCCGAGCTCGCTCCGGAAGAGAAAGAGGTAGAGCGCCAGCGCGAGGCCGAGGGCCAGGACGAAGGTCACGAGCCGCGGCAGGTCCACGAACACCGGGCCCAGCCACACGGTGGCCAGGCCGTAGGCCGTCTCCGTCCGGCGCGTCTCGGGGCCGAAGACCACCAGGGCCAGGTTTTCCAGGACGAGGGCGACGCCGAGCATGAGCAGGATCTGCATCTCGTGGGGGGCGTCGAGGACGCGGCCGACCAGCCCGCGCTGCACCAGCACGCCCAGGGCGAACAGGGCGCCGGCGCAGAGCACGAACGAGACGAAGGGGTCCAGCCCGAAGCGCGCCGCCAGCAGGAACGCGAGGTAGCTCCCCCAGACCATCATGTCCCCGTGGGCGATGTTGATGACGCGCATCACGCCGAAGATCAGCGACAGCCCCACGGCCATGAGGCTGTAGATCCCGCCGAACAGGAGGCCGTTCAGGGCGGCCTGCGCGAGGAGGGTGGGGTTCACGGAAGATCTCCCTCTCCCCCGGCGGGGGAGAAGGGGCGCCTGGGGGGTGCGGCTCTAGGAACTCGTCCCGGTAAACCGGGCGACTCGCTCGAGTAAGACCGCGCCGCTCATGGTGTTCCGCTCCGAGCGCCGGCTTTGCCGGCGCAACCCTTCCCGGGGGGAGGTTCCGAAAGGGGGGCGGAGCCCCCCTCCGGGTCCACTAGCCGCGCTCCCAGAGCTTGGGCGCCGGAAACACCAGCTTCGCCTCGGCCGACTCCTTCGGATGGACGACCAGCGGCTTCTGGCCGAGGATCTGGATCATGGCCGTGGAGGCGTTGGCGTTGTCCCCCACCTCGTTGAACCGGACCGGGCCCGCGGCGACCATGACGGGGTCCGGCATGCTGGTGGCCCGGATCGCCTCGACGACGGCGTCGGGATCGGTGGACCGCGCCCGCTCGAGGACGTCGGCGATGACGAGGATCGCCTCGTACGAGTACCCCGAGTTCGTGTCGAAGATCTTCCCGCGGGAGCGCCGCGCGTACTCCTCCGCGATCTTCCGCGTCTTCGGGCTCACGGGGTCGACCCACGGCACGTTGTCCATCGTGTACTCGATGAGCTTGCCGAGCGCGTCGATCTGCCCCTTCTCGTAGAGCCCGGGCGCCCCGGGGCTGATCACCCCGAGGACGTCCACCCGCTGCTTGGCGAGCTCCCGGAGGAGGAGCGTCGCCGAGGCGGGCCGGGTGATCGGGCAGATCAGGTCGGGCTTCGCCGCCTTGGCCTTGGAGACCTCGGTCGAGAGGTCGGACGGCACCTCCGGGAACCCGATCACCTCGACGATCTCGAAGGGGGCGCCCAGCTCCTTGTGGGCCTTCACGAACCCCTCCGACTGGGGCTTGCCGAACGGGTCGTTCGTGTACATCAGGACCGCCCGCTTGGGAGACGTCCCGGTGGCCTTGAAGATCTCGTTCATGAACTGGACCGCCTTCCGGCCGAAGGCGGTCGTCGTCGGGAAGTTCCGGTAAACGTACTGGGTCTTCTGCTTCCCTTCCTTCACCGACTGGGCGACGTTCAGCGTGATCACGTCGGCCGCCGAGATGTCCACGAGGAAGGGTACGCGGCGCTGCTGGGCCACCGGCACCATCGCCATGGTGTGGCCGGAGTGGAACGCGCCGGTGAGCACGACCGCCCCCTCGTTGATGAGGCGCTCGGCGACCGCCCGCGCCACGTCCGGCTTCGACTCCGAGTCGCCCGGCAGGAGCGCGAGCCGCGCCCCGCCCATGGACTTGATGCCGCCGGCGGCGTTGACGGCTTCCGCCGCCATCTGGGCGCCCAGGCGGCAGGCCTGGCCGATCTCGGCGAGCGGGCCTGTGACGGGATGCACGGCGCCGATCCTGATCTCGCGCGGCTGGGCGCGCAGGACGAGGGGAACCCCGAGTGCCGCCGCCCCGGTGGCGGCGCCCGCCCCTTTGAGGAACACCCGACGGCCGACCCTGGGCATGGCTCTCCCTCCTCTATCGGAGCCCGAGCAGCTCCCGGGCGATGACGACCCGCTGGATCTGGTTCGTCCCCTCGTAGATCTGCATGATCTTGGCGTCCCGCATGTACCGCTCGACCGGGAACTCCCGCGTGTACCCGACACCGCCGAAGATCTGGACCGCGTCCGTGGTCACGCGCATCGCGGCGTCCCCGGCGAAGCACTTCGCCATGGACGCCTCGAGGACCGTCGCCGGCGCACCCCGGTCCACGAGGGTCGCCACGTGGTGGACCATGAGGCGCGAGGCGTGAACCAGCATCGCCATGTCGGCCAGCATGAACTGGATCCCCTGGAACGCCGCGATGGGCTGGTCGAACTGCCGCCGCTCCCGGGCGTATCCGGTCGCCGCGTCGAGCGCCGCCTGCGCGACCCCGACCGCCGTGGCCCCGGTCATCGGCCGCGTGAAGTCGAGCGTCCGCATGGCGATCCTGAACCCCTCGCCCTCCGCCCCGAGGCGGTTCGCCACCGGCACCTCGCACTCCTGGAGGTGGAGCGCCACGGTGGGCGAGGCGCGGATCCCCATCTTCCGCTCCTTCTTCCCCACCGAAAAGCCGGGGAACCCGGGCTCGACGAGGAAGGCCGTGATCCCCTTCGGGCCCTTCGCGCGGTCCACCGTGGCGAAGAGGGTGATGACGCCGGCGTTCGAGCCGTTCGAGCACCAGAGCTTCGTCCCGTTGAGGACGTAGCGGTCACCCTTCCGCACGGCGGTCGTCTGGAGGCTCGCCGCGTCCGAGCCCGCGCCCGGCTCCGAGAGCGAGTAGGCCGCCAGGAGCTCTCCCGTCGCGAGGCGCGGGAGATAGCGCCGCTTCTGCGCCTCGCTGCCGGCGAGGACGACCGGGTAGCCGCCGAGCGCGCTCGCGCCCCAGTTCGTCGCGGTCGCGGCACAGGCCCACGCGACCTCCTCCGCGACGAGCGAGACGGCGAGGGCGCCGAGCGCGGTCCCGCCATAGGCCTCCGGCACCCAGATGCCCATGAGGCCCTGCTGGCCGAGGAGCCGCATGGCCTCCTCGGGGTACGTCTCGGCTTCGTCGTGATGGGCGGCGACCGGGGCGATCTTCTCCCGCGCGATGGCGCGCGCCAGCTCCATCACCATACGCTGCTCGTCGGTCAGGTAGTAGAGCTGCACGGCGGCGGTCCCCTACCGCAGGCGGAAGCTCGCGAGAATGCTCTCGAAGGTCGCGAGCTCGCCCTGGAATTCGGCCGCGGGCGCCTGCCCCACCACGACGAAGGCCTGCCGCTCCCGGAAGGTGCAGAGCGCCGTGGCCCGGACCATCGCGCCGCCCACGATCCCCTGGAAGTCGAGCCGCGCGGCCGGTCGGCCGCCGAGCCGGATCTCGCGCGTCGGCGCGAGCGCTTCGGGCTCCGTCATGCCCGAGCGCAGCCCCTCGCAGACCTTGACGAGGCTCTCCGGGGGCTTCGAGACCTCGTGCACCAGGACGACGACCTGAGGCGTGACCTCGGGGCCGAGGACCGCGGTCTTCGAGACGATCACCGCGAACCCCGCCACCTTCACGGGGTCCTCGTCCCCCTTGAGGCCGCCCGCGCGGCCGCTCTTCTTCGCCAGGTCCAGGATGGTGCCGGCGGTGATGAACTGCCAGCGCGGGGGCTTCGAGATCTGGATGCCGTAGCGGTCGTTGGCGTAGAGGTCGCCCTCCACCCGCTCCTGGCCCGAGGCCGCCGGCGCCGCCAGGACGAGGAGCAGTGCGAGCCCGGCTGCGCCCGCTCTAGGAGCTCGTCCGGGTAACCAGGCGACTCGCTCGAGCATGACCGCACACCTCATGGTGGTCCGCTCCGAGCGCCGGCTTTGCCGGCGCAACTCCCCCGGGGGGGGAGGGTCCGGAAGGGGGGCCGAGCCCCCCTCCGGGTCGACTACCCACCGAGGAACGCGCACTGCGCGGCGAACGCACGCGCCTTTGCCGCCTCGAACTCCCGGAGGATCGTGAGCTTCTGGGTCTCGAGCGAGCCCTCCGCGTGGATCGAGAGGACCTCGTTGTACCCGCCGAAGTCGGACGTCAGGAGGTCGCGGATCAGGTTCATGATCTTCAGGCGGTTCGCCGTCCCGAATCCCTTCTTGCCGCCGAGATACCGCTCGACGTACGCCTTGGTCTCCGGGGCCGTCAGGTCCTCCTCCGAGGGGCCCGTCACCAGGAGCCCGCCGGCGATGTCCTGGACCTTCTGCGCCATCCCGTGGTAGTGCTCGGCGAAGTACTGCTTGGCGATGTTCGTCGTCACGGGGTTCGGCACCGCCACGCCCGGCGCCATCCGGCGGCACTCGTAGGCCGCCGCGACGGTGAGCCCCCGGACCGTCTCCCGCCAGGCGATGAGCCGCGAGAGCTTCTCGCGGACGTGCCCCGCCTTCTCGATCCCGTTCGCCTCCGCCGCCAGCATCGCGGCCCCGATCATCAGGTCGATGTGCGGGATCTTGTAGGAGACGGCGGTGAACCGGTGGAACTGCACGAACCCGAGCGCGAGCGCCCCGGCGTACTGGGTCTCGCCGCAGAGGAAGACGCGCTCCCAGGGGACGAACACGTCGTCCAGGACCGTGAGCGTCTCGATCATCTTGTGCTCGGCCGAGACCGGGTGGTGGAAGCGCGACGGCCCGGTGCTGGAGAACGGGCTCGCGATGAGCTTGACGCCCTTGGCGTTCATGGGGACCGCGAAGGCCACCGCGTAGTCCCGGTCCGCCTCCGACATGGCGCGGGTGGGGAGGACGATCAGCTCGTTCGCGGCGACCGAGTCGGTCGTGTGGGCCTTCGCCCCGCGCACGACGATGCCGTCCTTCCCGCGGTCCACGACCCGGACGTAGTAGTCCGGGTGCTCCTGCTCGGAGGGCCCGAGGGCGCGGTCCCCCTTCACGTCCGTCTGCGCGACGGCGAGGGCGAGGTCGTGCAGCTCCACGTACCGGTGGTAGGCCCGGAGCCGCTCGAAGTAGGGCGCCTTCAGGAGCTCCTGGATCTGGTGGGCCACGATCGTGTGCGAGAAGAGGAAGTCCGAGCCGATCTCCTTGATGATCAGGAAGACCCCGTGGCCCACGCGCGTTCCGTGGTCGATCAGGGCGTGGCGCCGGAGGAGATCGTCGGGCCCCTCCGGCATCTTCCAGTAGCGGCTCGACCGCGCGCCGGTCGCGTCCAGGTAGGTGACGAGGTCCGCGTGCTCGGGATCCTGCGCGCTCGCGTACTCGAGCGCGGCGTGCCGGATGCCGATCCCGATCTCCGGGTGGGTGGTCACGTCGGCCACCCGCTCGCCGCGGAAATACACGGTCCGCCCGTCCCGGAGGCTCTCGATGTACTGCTCGGGGGTCCTCAGCGCCACGTGACGCTCCTATCTCGCGGGATAGTCGTAGAACCCCTTCCCGCTCTTCCGGCCAAGGTGCCCGGCCATGACCATCCGCTTGAGCAGGGGCGGTGGGGCGAAGCGCGGCTCGCGGAACTCCTGGAACATGACCTCCGCCACGTAGAGGGTCGTGTCCAGACCGACCAGGTCGAGCAGGGTGAAGGGCCCCATCGGATAACCGCACCCGAGCTTCATCGCCTGGTCGATGTCCTCCGTGCTCGCGATCCCCGCCTCGAGCAGCCGGACCGCCTCGAGCAGGTACGGCACGAGCAGCCGGTTCACGATGAAGCCCGTCGTGTCCTGGGTCGCCACGGGCGTCTTCCCCAGGGCCTGGACGAAGCCCCAGGCGGTCTTGACGCTCTCCTCGGTCGTGAGGATCGTCCGGACCACCTCCACGAGCTTCATGACGGGCGCCGGGTTGAAGAAGTGGAGGCCCAGGACCTGCCCGGGGCGCTTCGTCGCGGCGGCCAGCTCCGTGACGGTGCACGACGACGTGTTGGAGGCGAGGACGGCGTGGGGCGGGCAGATCCGGTCGAGCCGCCCGAAGGTCTCCTTCTTCAGCGCGACGTTCTCCGTGATCGCCTCGATCACGAGGTCCGCGTCGCTCAGGTCCTCGAGGCGCACCGTGCCCCGGATGCGCCCCCAGGCGGCGTCGCGCTCCGGCGCCGGGAGCCGGCCTTTGTCCACGAGGCCGTCGAGGTTCCGCCGGATCGCCCCGAGCCCGCGGTCGAGCAGCTCCTGGGTGGCCTCGACGACCGTGGTGGCAAACCCGGCCTGGGCGGCGACCTGGGCGATGCCGCCGCCCATGAGGCCGCAGCCGACGACGCCGACTTTCATCTGGTCGCGCCGCCTCCAGCCTGCGGCTTCCGGGACGGCGCTCCCTTCTGGGGTGATCGGCATCGCTACAATCGGATCTGGCGGTCGACGGTCCGCCGCGGGCCGCGCGGGGGCGCGAGCAGCCCCTGGAGCCGCGTCCGCTGCTCGGGCGTCAGCACGGCTTTCCCCTGCTCGATCGTCCGGAGCCGCGCGACGCGCAGCTCTGCCCGGAGCTGGGCCACCTCGCGGATCTTCCCCTCGACCTTCGGCAGGTCCAGGGGGTCCTGCTCGAGCAGCGCGTGGAGGTCCATCTCCGCGACGCGGATGTCGGCCTCGCGGCGCACCGCCTCGCGGGCGAACTCGCTTCGGAGCGCCTCCAACCGGCTCGTCTGTTCCGGGCCGAGCCCCAGCACGTCCCGGTGCTCGAGCATGAACGAGATGAGCGGCCGCTCGGCGGGGGAGCCCCACATCGGCCCCATCCCGCCCGGGCCACCCCGGAAGTGGCGCTCGAGCTGGGCCCCGAAGCCCCGGAAGTGCTCCGCGAGCCCGCCCCACGCCCGTCCCGTCTCTTCGTGGAAGACCGGCGTCACGGGCTCGGCCCACGCGAGCCCGCCGAGTCCGAGGAACACCGACACCGCCGTCGCGATCGCCATCCGCTTCATCGCGCCCCTCCTGCCGCGGAATCCCCCCTCACGCCGGACTCACTCGTAGACGATGAGGGAGGTGACCGGGTAGTCCTTCAGCTTCTCCCGGCCCTTCAGGAACCCCAGCTCGATCAGGAACGCCACGCCCACGACGACGCCGCCCGACTGCTCGACGAGGCGCAGCGTCGCCGCCATCGTCCCGCCGGTCGCCAGGAGGTCGTCCACGACCAGCACCCGCTGGCCGGGGCCGATGGCGTCCTCGTGCATCGCAAGGGCGTCCCGGCCGTACTCCAGCTCGTACTCCACCTCGATGGTCTTGGCGGGGAGCTTGCCGAGCTTGCGGACCGGCACGAACCCGGCGCCGAGCTCGTGGGCCAGCGCCCCGCCGAAGATGAAGCCACGGGACTCGATCGCGACGACCACCTCCACCCGGGACTGGATGAAGTTGGTGGCCATCTCGTCGAGGACGTACTTGAAGGCCCGGGGGTCCTTGAGGAGGGTGGTGATGTCCTTGAAGAGGATCCCCTCCGTCGGGAAGTCCTTGATGTCGCGGATCTTGGCCTTCAGCTCAGCGATGGTCATGCCGGGTCCCCCTGGTCCCTCGGGTTGACTCGCCCCTCCGCGGGGCATCATAGCCCGCCCTCGCGGCGGCGCGCAACCCGAAAGGGCCGACGTGGCGGGGCCTTCGGCTATTCAGGGTGCGGAAAGAAGACACCAGGGCTCGCCTGTCCGCACTGCGCTGACCGAAGCGCTCCGAGCGCGGGCTTTGCCCGCGCAACCTCTCCTTGGGGGGAGGTTCGGCCCCCCGGCGGGGTGGCGCGGATCGCGCGGTGCCAGCCGCACGAGACGCGACGGGGAGATGGAAAAGGGGGGCGAAGCCCCCCTCCGAGGGGCCTATTCAGGCGAGGCGCGAGAGGAGCGCCGGCACCTCGGCGAGGTGGCGGATGACCGCGTCGGCCCCGTCGGCGGGGGCGCGCCCCTCGGGGAGGTAGTGGAGGGCGCGCATCCCGGCGGCCCGGGCCCCCGCGACGTCGCTGACCGGGTCGTCGCCGACGTGGACGGCGGCTGTCGGCGGGCAGCCGGCGCGGGTCAGGGTCGCCTCGAAGATGCCCGCCGCGGGCTTCCGCACCCCGACTTCGTCGGAGAACGAGAGCACCCCGAAGTCGCCCAGGATCCCCGCGCGGTCGAGGAGCCGGCGCAGGACGCGCCCGGGCGTTCGACCGGTGTTCGAGATGATCCCGAGGACGAAGCCCTCCGTCGCGAGCCGTCGCACCGCCTCCACGGCGCCCGGCGAGACGACGGGCGAGTGCGTGAGGGCGGGCGTCGCGTACGCCGCCTCGACCGCCTCGCGCGCCGTCGCCGACAGCATCGCCGGGAGCGCGGGCGCGAGGGCCTCGAGAAAGATGCGGACCTGGTCCGCCGGCGAGACGTCCCGCTGCGCGTTCCAGACCCCCTGGAGCGCCGCGAGCGCCCGCGCGTCGGCGGCCTGCACCGCGGCCGCGTCGTAGTCGTGGCCGGCCCCGGCGAGGGCCGCCCGGACGCCGTCGAGCCGCAGCGCATGCGCCGCCGCCGTGCTCTCCCGGGTGTCGGCGAGGAGGGTCTGCCAGAAGTCGAACGTGACCAGCCGGATGGTCACCGTCCCTGCCACCGCAGGAGGGACTCCAGCAGGAAGTAGTCGCCCCAGATCAGCTCGTGGTCCGGCGCCTCCCCCGTGTGGAGATTGTAGCAGCCGTGGAGCAGCATCCCCGGCGGCCGCGGGTCGTCGGGTCCGAGCGGCGTGAGGTAGCCGCGGATGAGCCCTTCCAGGACCCGCCCGGCTGCCTCGCGGAACCGGCCGTCCCTGCCGGTCCGCGCCAGGCCGAGGCAGGCGGAGGCGAGGATCGCGGCGGCCGACGTGTCCCGCGGCGCATCCGGGATCCGCGGGTCGTCGTAGTCGTAGAAGGGCACGCCGTCCTCCGGCATCCGGCTGAGGTGGTACTCGGCCGCCCGGCGCGCGATGGCGAGGAACTCGGGGTGACCCGTGGCGCGGTGGGCCTCGAGGAAGCCGTAGGCGCACCACCCGAGGCCGCGGCTCCAGCACCCCTCGGGCGAGTAGCCCTGGTGCGTGTGCTTCGTCACCGACTCGCCGGCGGGGTCGAAGTGGACCGACTGGAAGCAGGAGCCGTCCGGCCGGACGTGCCAGGCCGCGGTCCGTTCGGCGTGGGCCAGCGCCACGTCGTGATACCGCGTGTCCTCTGTCTCCGCCGCCGCCCACCAGAGCACCTGGAGGTTCATCAGGCAGTCGATCGTGACGTCGTCGGTGCCGGCCGAGACCTCGGCACGGGTCCCCACCGGGACCACCCGCGCCCGCGGATGCCACATGGCGACGAGCTGGTCGGCCGCCGCCAGCGCCAGGGTCCGCAGCACCGGGTCCCGCACGGTCTGCCAGCCGAGGACGGCGGCGTACTGGAAGAGAAACCCGATGTCGTGGGTCTGGTCTCTCTCCCGCCCGCGCAGGCGCTCGGCCCACTCGAGCCCCCAGGTCAGATAGCGCGGCTCGTCCGTGAGCGCGTGGGCAAGCCAGCAGAGGCCCACCCAGAACCCGCCCGTCCAAGAGCCTTCGGGCTTGACCTCCCACCGACCCGTTTCCCCGTCCGCCGCATGGGGGAAGCCCGCGCCCACCTCGGCGGCCGTCGCGTCGATCCGCGCGAGCAGCCGCGCCTGGGCGTCCGCGACGAGGGCGTCCGTGAGCACGCGGCCCTCCGGGCTCAGCCCCGCCGCTGGTCCACGCGGCCGAGCAGCCCGTTCGCGATCAGGTTGCGCAGCATCTGGACCGTCCCGCCCGCGATCGCCTCGGACAGGGGAAAGGCAACGAGGGGCTCGGTCACTGGATCACCTCGTCCGCGCGCACGAGGACCGATTGAGGAATCGTGAGGCCGAGGGCTTTCGCGGTCTTCAGGTTGATCACCAGCTCGAACTTCGTCGGCTGCTCCACCGGGAGGTCGGCGGGCTTCGCGCCCTTGAGGATTTTGTCCACATAGATGGCGGCGCGGCGGAATAGATCGGGATAGCTCGGGGCATAAGACATGAGTCCGCCGAGGTCCACAAACTCGCGCGGTCCGAACATCGCCGGGAGCCGACTCTTTGCCGCCAGGTCCACGACGCGCTTCCTGTCAAGTTCTGTCGCGGGTCCCGGTGCGACCAGCAGAGCACCGGCGCGCTCACTCGTCGCCGTTCGGAATGCACCTTCCAAGTTCGGATCGGGACCCCGTACCTCAAGAGGCAGGAGTGTGACGCCTAAGGCCGCGGCCGCCGTCTGCATATTTTGCAGAGCCCCAGTCACTCCCGGATCAACCAACACGGCCACGCGCGAGACTTTGGGAAACGCCTGCTTCAGCAGCTCGAGCCTCTTGCCGCCGAGCTCCGCCGCCATCTGGGTCAATCCCGTGATGTTTCCGCTTGGCCTTGCAAGGCTGGCAATAAACCCACTCGTAATAGGATCACCAACAAGTGTCATGACAATGGGGATTGTTCTGGTAGCTCGCTGGGCCGCACGGGTGGGTGAAGTCCCTGAGGTGACGATCAGGTTCACGTTGAGCGCCACCAGTTCAGCGGCCAATTTCGGTAGGCGATCCAGGTTCCCGTCGCCATAGCGGTACTGAATGGCAATATTCTGTCCCTCGACGTAACCACGTTCACGAAGCTCTTGCCGGAATGCCTCGAGTTGGGTCGAAGTGGCAGCTTGGGTGTTAGAGACCAGAACGCCGATCCGAGGCACCTTCCCCGCCGGCTGCGCCTCCGCGGCGAGCGGCGCGACCAGGACGCCGACGAGAAAGGTAACCGCGGCCAGCTTCATGGGCCTTGCCCGGAATCAGCGCGGTGGCCGTCGGCCAGGGGCGAGGGGATCACGGACCCGCAGGCCCGGCACCGACACGAATCGCCGATCGTGCGTCCAGATCTCCCGCGCGCCGTGCTCGAATGCGGTGAGTGCGATCTGGAGATCGAAGATCCGCGGCCCTCGCACGTTCAGGCCCGCCGCGAGGCGCACCAGGCGCTCCGGAAAGCCGGGCGCCGGCAGCCACACCTGGGCGCCTCCCTCGTCGACGAGTGAGGACAGGAACGCGACCGCCTCGGCACCGCTCGACGGGCGCCCGGCGGACGCGGGATGCGTGACGACGCTCCAGAACTCGGCCATGCTGGCCTGGCTGATGCCCCATCCGCCCGGCATGCTCGCCGCCCGCTCGAGCGCCCGGCGCGCGACCCGGTGCTCGGGCAGGCCGGCCCGGTGGGCGTAAATGAGGAGGTTCGTGTCGACGCCGATCAACGCTGCCGTCGCAGCCAGTCGTGCATCACCGCGCGATCGCGCACGTCGAGCCCCGGAGGAAGGCCGCCGGGCACCGTCACCCACCGGATCCGACGCCGCCTGGGCGCCTGCCGGTTCCCGCGCGTCGTTAGCTCGTGCCGCAGGCCGCGCTCGATCAGCGTCCGGAGCGTGCAGCGCATCTCGGCCGCCCGCTTCTTCGCCGCAACCAGTAGCTCGTCCGGCAGCTGGACCGTGGTCTTCATACGGCTTTACAGCTTACCATAAATATGGTCTACCCCCACTCGGGCGTCCGCTACCCCTCGACGACTTTCAGGATGTGCGTCGCCGCGGCGACGACCTCGCCGCGCTGGTTCGTGCAGGTCACCTTGCTGAACACCTTGCCCGCCGCGACGTCCTTCTCCGCGATCTCGTACGTCACCGCCACCGTGTCCCCGATGAAGACGGCCGCGGGAAACCGGATCCGGTCGTAGCCGTAGGAGACGATCGTCCCGGGCAGCCCCGTGCACATCTTCGTCGAGGCCTGGGACATGTATGCCACCAGGAGCGCCCCGTGGGCAATCCGCCGCCCGTAACGCGTTTGCTTCATGTACTCCTCGTCCACGTGGTTCGGGGCGAAGTCGCCGGAGATGCCGGCGAAGAGGTAGATGTCGGTCTCGCCGACGGTCTTGCGGACGGTCACCGACTTGCCGATGGGAAGCGCGTCCATGGCTTGCTGAGCGGATTCCGTTTGCGCCATTGGAGTCTCCTTCAGATCCGCAGCCCCGCGAGCACGTAGCGCTGGCCGAAAACGGTGACGATCAGCGCGGGACCCAGCGCCATCACCGCCGTGGCGCTCATGAGGTGCCACTCCATCCCCAGCTCGTGGACGAACTGGGCCATCACCACGGTCAGGATCGGCGTGTTGTGGCTCGTCAGGATCAGGGCGAAGAGGAACTCGTTCCAGGTGAAGAGCCAGGAGAGGATCGCCAGCGCGGCGAGCCCCGGGGTCGCCGCGGGCAGCGCGATCCGGACGAACGCGCCCCAGCGCGTGCAGCCGTCCACCAGGGCCGCCGCCTCCATCGAGGGGTCGATGCCGTCGAAGAAGCCCTTCATCAGCCAGGAGAAGAAGCAGATGTGCACCGCGATGTGGGGCAGCAGGAGCCCGGTGTAGGAGTCGTACACGCCCCACGCCTGGGTGACGTAGTAGAGCGGCAGGACCCACGAGACGTAGGGGACGCAGCGGAAGAGGTAGATCAGGCCGAACCAGCCGTCCGCGAGCGGCCCCTTGAAGCGCGAGAGCATGTAGCCGCTGGTCACCGTCACCCCGAGGGAGAGCAGCGTCGCGAGCGTGGAGATGGCGAAGCTGTTGACGAAGGCGCGCGCGACGACGCCGCTCCTCAGCACTTCGCCGAAGTTCTCGACGGTGAACTCCGCGCCCCGATGCACGTAGTACACGCCCGACGCGGGCCGCAGGGAGGTCAGGACCAGCCAGAGCACCGGGAAGGCGAACACGAAGCAGACCGCGCTCACCGCCAGGGCGAAGAAGGCGCGCCGGCCGCCCGGCGCGAGGGCGCCGAAGAAACCCTGCCGGGCGGCGTGGGCCGCCGACGGCGCGGCGGTCTTCACCGGGAGACCCGCAGGAGCCGGTTCAGGACCCGGTAGAACGCCATGCCGACCCCCAGGATGATCAGCGCCCCGATGACGCCGGCGGCCGAGCCGCGCCCGAAGTTCAGGTACTGGAACGCCTCGGTGTACGCGTAGATGCTGAAGACCTCGGTGGAGCGCGCGGGGCCGCCGCCGGAGATCGTCCACACGATGTCGAACGTGCGGAAGGCGTCGATCGACCGGATGACGACGCACACGACCATCACCGGCTGCAGGAGCGGCAGCGTGACGTAGCGGAAGATCCGCCAGGCGCCCGCCCCGTCGATCGCCGCCGCCTCGAAGGGCTCCCGCGGCAGGCTCTTGAGGCCCGCGAGCAGGATGAGCGTGAACCACGGCGACCAGAGCCACACGTCGGTGCCGACGATGATGAAGAAGCTCGGCCAGCGCTCGGCCAGCCAGGCCGGCGTGTCGCCGCCGAGCGCCTGGAGGACCACGCTGATGATCCCGAACTGGTCGTTGAAGAGCCAGCGAATCATGATGGCCGCGATGACGGGGGCCACCATCAGTGGCAGCAGCAACACGGTCTGGACGACCCGGAGGCCCCTGAACCCCCGGTTCAGGAGGTGGGCGAGTGCCATGCCCAGCACCAGGGAGACGCTCACCGAGAGGACCATGAGGAGGAAGGTGTTGGGGAGGACCAGGCCGAGGAAGTTCGCGTCGCTGAGGACGTACGCGTAGTGCTTGAGCCCGACCCAGGTCTTCTTGGGATCGTGCAGGGCCCAGTCGCGGAAGCTCGCGTTCGCCCCCATCAGGATCGGCACCACCTGGAAGAACACGAGCACGAGGGCGGCGGGCGCGACGAGGAGGAGCATGAACCGCTCCTTCTCGCCGACCCGCCACCACGGCCGGCCGCGACCGGCGGCGAGCGCGCCGGCGACCCCGGCCCGGGCGAAACCCGGGGCCCGCGCGGGCCCCGGGTCCGCCGACGGGCTAGTTGACCGCCGCGTCATGAATCAGCTTGACGCCGTCGGAGAGGACCTTCGGGATCTCCTCGCGGGAGCCGGTGAGCGCCTTGATGGCCACGTCGGAGTAGGCCTTGTGCACGGCCGGCCACTTCTCGAAGTAGTACGCCGCGTGGGTGGCGTGCTCCTGGTCGAACACCACTTCCTTGAGCTTGTTGAAGACCGGGTCCACCGCGGCGATCTTGCCCCAGACCGGCATGCTCGGCGGCGGCCCCCCGGTCGTCTTCCACATCTCGATCTGCCCCGCCTCGTCGGTCAACATCGCCTGCAGCGCCTGCTTGGCCAGGGCCTTGCGCTCGGCCGGCACGCCCTTGGGGATCGCCCAGCCCCAGATCTCGTTCCAGGAGAACGGCTTGGTGCGCCGCGGCCCCATCGGGAACTTCGCCATCCCGACCTTGCCGGCGATCTTCGACTTCTTCGGGTCGTTGAAGCTCCCGAAGTGGGTCGAGTCCACCAGCGTGAACGCGGCGTCGCCGGCCATGAAGATGGCGTTCGCCTCGTCACGTCCGTAGGACGGCATGGCCTTGGGGCTGATCTTGTGGGCGTTCATCGCGTCCCACCAGTACTCGACGACCTCCCGGTGGCAGGGGTCGGCGATAGCCGGCTTCCAGCCGTTCTTCGCCAGCACGTCGTTGTTCCGCTCGAAGATCGGGTAGAAGATGTCGCAGTTGTTCGACCACATGGACCACCAGAGGGTGAACCACGTGTGGTTCATCTTCATGCCGCCGACGTAGCCCCACCTGACCTTCCCCTGCTCCTGCAGTCGCTTGCTGACCGTCACGAGCTCGGCCAGGGTCTTCGGGACCTCGCTCTCCTTCAGGAGGTCGGTGCGGTAGAAGAAGGTCCCGACGGTGTGCACCATCGGCACCACGGTCGTCTTCCCCTCGTCGTTGAGGAAGCTGCCCACGACCGGCTCACGGGCGACCGACTTCATGCCCGGGATGTCGTCGGTGGGCTCGAGCCACTTCTTCCAGAGCTGACCCCAGTCGTCGTTGTGCCAGATCAGGTCGAACTGGTCGCCGCCGGAGGTCAGGGTCGCGGTGATCTTCTCCATGAACACGTTGTAGGCCATCGGGACCTTGGTGATCTTGATCCCCTGCCTGGCCGCCCACCTCTCCATGATGGCGACCGAGGCGTCCTGGATGTCGTGCTTCATGTAGCCGATCTTGAGCTCCTTCTCCGCCGCCCCGGCACCCGCCCCCGTCAGGGCGAGCAGGGCACAGGCGACGATACCCGAGAGCCACCACTTCGTTCTCAGCCCTCCCATAGGTCTCCTCCGCTCGTTCAGCGCCGGACATTCGCGGTTCGTGGCGCGACACCCGCCGGCTCGGCACCGGGCGCGGTCGCGCGTGGTCGTGATTCCACCCCTCCTTTCTTCGGGTCTTCGGTGTGGCCTGCCCATCACGGTCGGCGTCAGTGCCTTCCTCACGAGGTCCATGGCCTACACCGCGCCTTCCTCGCGAAGCCGCCGGATGTCGGCGTCCGCGTAACCCAGCTCGCGCAGAATCTCGCCCGTCTGCTCCCCCGGCATCGGGGGCGGCCGCCGCACCGTCGCGCGGCCCGACGAGAACTCGAGCGGGAAGCGGAGGAACCGCACGCGGCCTGCGACCGGGTGCTCGACCTCCGCGACCGCATCCGACGCCTGGACTGCCGGGTCGGCGAAGGTCTCGGGGAAGGTCAGGACGGGCGCGACCCAGACGCCCCGCGGCACCAGGGACTCCACCCACTCCGCCGTCGTCCGGGTCCGCATGACGCGCGCGACGATCTGCGCGATCTCCTCCCGCGCGGGGAAGTTGTAGGGCACCGTCGCGTGCGGCGCGAGCTCGGGCAGCTCCAGGGCCTGCTGGAGGACGGGCAGCGGCGACATCGAGAGGACCACGTGGCCGTCCTTCGTCTCGTAGACCCCGTACGGCCCCGGGTGAAACATGCTCGCGAGGCTGGTCGGGCTCTTCTCCATCCGGGCGCCGTTGAGGAAGTAGCTGATGATCTCGAGCTGGAGGTCGAGGGCAGCGCGCAACATGGACAGCTCGACGTGCAGCCCGCGCCCCGTCCGCGCGCGCTCGAGGAGGGCTGCGACGACGCCGAGGGCGAGGAGTGCGGCGCCGTGCTGGTCCACCACCGCGGTCCCCACCGGCGTCGGCGGCTGGCCGGCGCGGCCCGAGATCGTCGCGAGGCCCGACATCGCCTGCATGAGGAGGTCCTGCCCGGGGCGATCGCGGTAGGGGCTCGCCTCGCCGTAGCCCGAGGCGGAGACGTAGACGAGCCGCGGGTTGACCGGCGCCAGCGTCGCGTAGTCCAGACCGAGGCGGGCCATCACGCCGGGCCGGAAGTTCTGGACGAGGACGTCCGCGCGCTCGACGAGCCGGCGGACGATCTCCCGCGCCTCGAGGTGCTTCAGGTCGAGGGCCAGGCTCCGCTGGTTCCGGTGGGTGGACATGAAGAAGACGCTGACGCCGTTCAGGTACAGGTCGCAGCCGGACCAGTTCCGCTCCCAGAGCTTCCCCCCGGGCGGCTCGATCTTGACGACGTCAGCGCCGAGGTCCGCCAGGAACTGGACACCCGAGGGCCCGAGGAGGAACTGGGTGAAGCTGAGGACCCGGATGCCTTCCAGGATCGTCAGCGGCGGCCGCGCGTCCGTCACCCGGCCCGATCCCCGTCGCATCTCGGCGTCCTCGGTCGTCGTCGGCGCTCAACGTATGCGGCATACGCCTCGCGCCGCCTCCTCCCTGCGTCCTTGATCTGCTCGGGTCTCGGCCCGGGGTTCATCCTCACTTCAGCAATTGGCGGCTGATCACGAGCCGCTGGATCTCGCTCGTCCCTTCCCAGATCTGGTAGACGCGCGCGTCCCGGTACAGGCGCTCGATCGGGAACTCCGTCGAGTAGCCGTAGGCCCCGTGGATCTGGAGCGCCTCGTGGGTCACCCGCACGGCCGTCTCCGAGGCGGAGAGCTTGGCCTCGGCGGCCTCCCGGAGGATCGACCGCCCCTGGTCCTTCAGGAACGCCGCCTTCCGCAAGAGCAGGCGCGCCGCCTCGATCTGCGCCGACATGTCGGCGAGCTTGAACTGGATCGCCTGGAAGCCCGCGAGCGGCTGGCCGAACGCCGTCCGCTGCTTCGCGTACACGAGCGCGCCCTCCATCGCCGCCTGGGCGATGCCGAGGGCCTGGGAGCCGATCCCGATCCGCCCGGTGTCGAGCGAGATCATCGCCCGCCGGAATCCCTCCCCCTCGCCGCCGAGGCGGCACGCGCGGGGCACGCGGCAGTCCTCGAAGACGAGCTCGCCGGTGCCGAGCCCGTGGACGCCCATCAGGCGCTCCTTCGAGCCCCGCGAGAAGCCCGGCGTCCCCATCTCGACGAGGAACAGCGTGATGCCCGCCCGGCCCTTGCGCCGGTCGGTCGTCGCGACGACCACGGCCAGCTCGCACACCATCGCGCAGGTGATGAAGCGCTTCGTTCCGTTCACGACGTAGCCGTCGGCGGTCGGCGTCGCCGTCGTCTGGATCCCGGCGACGTCGGAGCCCCCGCCCGCCTCCGTCTGGGCGATCGCGCAGATCTTCTCGCCGCGCGCCATGGCGGGCAGGTACCGCCGGCGCTGCTCCTCCGTGCCGTTCTGAAGGATCATGTCGCTCATCAGCTTGCAGAGGAGCTGGCTGTTGGCCACCACCGCGGAGGCGCGCGCCAGTTGCTCCTGGACGAGGCTCCACGACACCGTGTCCGCTCCCGAGCCCCCGTACTCGGAGGGGAGCGTCATCCCGAGGATCTCCAGCTCCGCCATCCGCTTGTAGAGGTCCCACGGAAACTCGTCGGTCCGGTCGATCTCGGCGGCGCGCGGCCGGACCTCGCGCTCCGCGAACTCGCGCGCTAGGTCCCGGATCAGCCGCTGGGGCTCCGTCAGGTCGAAGTTCATCGCTCGGCTCCTCGTGCCCGCCATTCTAATGCGCCGGCCAGGCCGGAGCCAGGGGTGGGCCCGGCGAGCGACGAGCCTGCCCGGCCAACCTGGCGCGACGCGAAGACAAAGCGGCCGAGTGTGAGATGTTCCGCTCCGAGCGCGGGCTATGCCCGCGCAACCCCTCCCGGGGGGGGGGTTCGGAAGGGGGGCAGAGCCCCGCTCCGAGGTCTACCGGTGGAGGAAGCGCGGGGGCTCCTTGGCGAAGAAGGCACGCATGCCCTCCCGGCAGTCCTCGCTCCGGAAGAGGGCGTCGCTCAGGGCGAGCGCCCGAGCGAGGGCGTCGTCCTCGGCACGGTCGAGGCCGAGGTCCACGGCCTGCTTCAGGAGCTCGAGGGCGCGTCCCGGCCGCGCGGCCAGCACCCGCGCCCACTCCAGGGCGCTCGCGAGGGCAATAACTTATTTGACTCACCCAGGAGACGCCCGTATGCTTACTGACACCGTTTCGGCCAAACAGGCTCCTGCTCTTGCGCCAACCCTGGATGACCTAACGGTGTGGCGGTGGGAAGCTGAGCCGTACCGATTGTGGAGCTTCCTCGACATGTTGAGGATCGGGGGCGCGACGTTATTGGCCGCCGTTCGTGACCTTGAGCATGCGAAGCTCGCGCTTCTATCGGTCGAGCCGGATGCCAGAGAACGGTTAATTCAGGCATTAACAGGGATCGCACAAGAAAGCCGTCGCATCCAGCTCCGTGGCCCGTTCATCCTCCAGGTCGAGCGATTCAGAAGGCAGATCGATGCTGGCCTCGCAAATGATTACTTGCCGCTGCTCGCCGATGAACTTAGAGAGAACCTCATGGGAGAACTGAGCGAGTATCTGTTCTTCGTTGTGCCACCAGACCGACGGGACATGTATCTCAATCCAAACGATTGGTTTGGTGTCGCTCCGCTCGCTCGGTTTGAGATCGGTCGCGATGTAAGGGACGCCTGCCAATGCTATGCATTTGCTCAATGGACGGCCACCGTCTTCCATTCGATGCGGATACTTGAGCATGGCCTTCGCTGGCTCGCCGGGCAGGTTGGCCACACGCTGATGGGTTCTATAGAACTAGACAACTGGAAGAACATTATCGACCAGATCGAGAAGCAAGTCCGGGCTATGGAACAGCTCCCCAAAACCCCGCAGAAGGCTCAAGACACACAATTTTGTTCGGAAGCTGCACTGCACTTCAGGCTACTAAAGGATGCATGGCGAAATTATGTTGCCCACGCCCACGCCGATTATGACCAACAGGATGCAACGAAGGTCCTGGTCAACGTTAGGGACTTCATGAATCATTTGGCTAGCCGACCATGATAGCGGCTCAGTTAGCGCGCGCCTATTCCTCGGCGCTTGGCTCGCCGCCGTCGGTATGCTCGCTGCTGTTTGTCTACCTCTCCTTTGGGAACTCCGACGATGCGCCGAGTAAAATCCGTGAACCGCTCAAACGGTGTCCGCTCAGGTGGCGGCTTGGCAGGCTCCTGTGGCTGGCGAGACTCACTCATTGTCTTTTCCCTTCCTGTAGCGTTTCGGGGCTTCTGCTGCCAGGGGCATGATGACTTGCTCACTTGTCTCTGCTTTGGGGGCCTTCGAGAATGGATCTTCAAGCGGGGGAGTGTCAATCCGTTCTGTCGCGTCCAGAATGCCGTCGATTGTGAGAAGTTGGATCTTGGGATAGTCCTTCTTCCTCCAGAGCGCCGACGTGTAGCGACCGGCCTCCACGGCCTCCTTGCGCATCGCGGCGGTCGGCTCATCCAGGGTGATGAGGATGCCGGCGACCGCCTTCTGATTGCCCACGTCGCCGAGGAGAGTCGCTACGTCGCCACGCTTCACGGCTCCGCTTTTGACTTGGACGAGAATCTTGCGACGCTCGTCCTTCGACTCATAGAAGTAGAGCAGCCCATCGACGCCGCGATCCGCGCCCTTGCCCTCACCGCCCTTGATCGGCAAGGCGTTCACAAGATTGAGCGCCCATTGCTGGAACTGGAAGCGGTCCAGTTCGGCGAGTCGTTGGGCCCCGGCAAGGTCGCCGGGTTGTCCGTGCTCAACGAATTGTGCCTTGCCAGAGCCAAACGTGGAATCGAGGCGACGCTTGATGAGATTGATGGCGAGATACGTGATGTCGATGCCGATCCAGCGGCGCTTGAGTCGTTCCGCGCTGGCGATGGTCGTCCCGCATCCACAGAAAGGGTCAAGGACGACATCGCCCTCCTTGCTGCTTGCTTTGATGATGCGGTCGAGCAGCGCGAGCGGTTTCTGGGTCGGATAACTCAGACGTTCTTGCCCGGTCGCAAACTCAATATCTGCCCAGAAATCGTCAACCGGGATGCCTTCTTGCTCATCAAGATACCGCTTGTATCGTGGGATCTTTCCGCCTGGCGGCATGACGACTCGCCCCTTCTTGTACTCCTCCATCATGCGTTCTTTGGTCCAGCGCCAGACTTTCGTGACGCCCAGGAATGCATAGGTCAAGTTGGGGCGGTTTGTATTTGGGTTCAGCAGGCTGGTGAGTTGGTAGGGGCGTCCCGCCTCTTGGAGTGCGTACTGTTGCGCGGCGCGCTCGGGGTCATGCGGGACATACGACGGATTCCAGGTAACGTGCTCCGCATTCTTGGCAAACGCCAAGATCACGTCATGGTTTCGGGCGAACCGAGTGAAGGCGTGGCCCTTGGGATGCGAGCGTCGCCAGACGATCTCGTTACGGAAGTTCGTGAGCCCGAAAATCGCGTCCAGCAGCATCTTCAGATAGTGGCTCGCCGTGGGATCGCAATGCAGATACAGCGAGCCTGTCGGCTTCAGTACCCGGCGCAATTCCGCCAAACGGGGGGCCATCATCGCGAGGTAGGCCATCATGGGCGAGGTTCGCAAAAAGGCGTGGTATCCTTCCATGATGGTGACGGCTTCCACGATCGGACACGTCTTCAGGAAATCTCGATATGTCTTCTCCGCGTCCACCCAATGCCACGTGTCTGTGAAGGCGTGAAACTGGGCCTGGCTCACGCTGCCGGATTCCTCTCGGAAGAGCACGTTGTACTCGGCATTGGAATTGAACGGCGGGTCGAGGTAGACCAGATCCACGCTCTCGTCCGGGAACGCGCTTCGGTCTCGGAGCCACGGCAGATTATCGCCGAACAGGAGTCGATTCATCCTCGATGCCGCCTCGGGCCGCGCTTCAGGCGACCCTCACGTCGTCGCCAACTCGGACCCGATCAGGCGCCCGTAGGTCAAGCGTTTCCCGATGATGCCACGCAGCACGCGAACGAAGCGCATGGCATCGGTCAGCTTGCGGGCATTGTACCGGAAGGACTGCTCGTCCAGGTACCGGAACAGGTGGAACGGTTCGACGCTGACGTAGGTGCCCTTGATGGCCCGCTTCAAGAGCGACCAGAAGTTCTCCAGCCCGTTGGTGTGGATTCGGCCCTTCGCGTAGGCTTCGGCGTGGTCGATGACCCGGTGAACGTACTGCGCGTCCAGGTGGCGATAGGACGCCAGGGCGTCGGTGAAGACTTCGGCCCCCGGGGTGACGTGCTCGGTCACCTTGTCGTGCAGGGTCCGGGTCTTGGTGTCGCCCACCACGCGAGTCACTACGCGGCTGTGGCCGTCGTCCCCGTGGCGTTCCAGCAGCCCCATGACGGCCACCTTGCCGACCATCCCGCGACCGCCCTTAACCACGCGCGCTCGCTTGGTCTTATGCATGAAGCGGGCAGAGCCGCCGATGAAGGTTTCGTCCACTTCCACTTCACCCCCGAGCTTGCGGAAGCTGCCGGTCTGCATGGCGAGCCGAATCCGGTGGGCCATGAACCACGCGGTTTTCTGGGTGACGCCGAGCGCCCGCGCCACTTCGTAGGAGCTGACCCCGTTCTTGCAGTTGCCGACCATCCACAGTGCGGGGAGCCACTTGTCAAGGCCGATGGGGCTGTCCTCGAAGATCGTCCCGACCTTCACGGAAAACTGCTTCTGGCAGCCCCGGCACTTCCACAGCCGCCTGGTGCTCAGAAAGGACGGCTCGGCCGCCCCGCACGCTGGGCAGACGGGTCCGTCCGGCCATCGAAGCCCGGCCACGAAGGACAGGCATACGTCAGGATCGCCGAAATAGCGCACCGCATCAATCAGGGTCTCGGGGAGCGGGCCGGTGATTGTCTTCATGCCATAAGCATAGCAGGGGAAGCCGGGTGAGTCAAGTATATTGTTGCCCTCGCGAGGGCCTGGCCGGCGGGCACGACGCGGTTGACGAGCCCCCACTGGAGCGCCGTCTGGGCGTCGATGGGCTCACCGAACATCATCAGCTCCTTCGCCCGGCCCTCCCCGATCCGTCGGGGCACCCGCACGGTGCCGCCGGTCCCCGGCATGACGCCGAGCTTGACCTCGGGAAGGGCGAGCCGGACGTCGGCTCCGGTGACGATGAGGTCGCAGCAGACGGCCAGCTCGAGCCCGCCGCCGTAGGCGAGGCCGTTCAGGGCGGCGATGGTGGGTCGCGGGAAGTCGTCGAGCTTGCCGTAGGTCTCGTTCTCCCGCGCGAGCTTCTTCCCCACGACGTCGTCCATGACGGCGGGGAACTCCGAGATGTCGGACCCCGCGCAGAAGGCCCGGTCCCCCGCGCCCGTCACGACCAGGACGCGGGCGGCCGGATCGGCCGCCAGGCGGTCGAGCGCGGTGGCGAGCTGCCGGGTCAGCTCAAGCGTGACCAGGTTCAACGGCGGGTTGTCGAGGGTCAGCACGGCGATGCCATCGGCCAGGGTGGCCCGGATCAGCTCGGCGCTCCCCGTCATGCTCGCCTCGACCTCCTGGCGCGGGCGCTGGGCCGCGCCCGGAACTCGGCGAGGAACCCCATCGGCTCGGGGCGGAACAGCCGGGCCTCCATGGGCCGGAGCTCCCGCGTCACGCGGACCGGGAATTCGATCTGCCGCAGGACGTCGCGCTCGACGTCGATCCCGGCGGCGATCTCCGTCAGCTCGAGGCCCTCGGGCGTGAGCCGAAAGACCGCGCGATCCGTGACGTACACCACCGCCTGGCCGCACGCGAGGGCATAGGGCCCGTTGAAGGTGACCTGCTGCACCCGCCGGACCCACTTCCGCGTCCGGCCCTCGCGGGCGAGGCGGGCGCCCGACCGCCCGTCCGGCTCGATCTCGAGCCCGCCGGCCGTCAGGGCCCCCGAGAACACGACCTTCCGGGCCCCCTGGCTGATGTTGATAAAGCCGCCGGGGCCGTTGATGAGGCCCCCGAACCGGCTCACGTTGACGTGGCCCTGGGCGTCCACCTCCGCGAAGGAGAGGAACGCCACGTCCAGGCCGCCGCCGTCGTAGAGGTCGAACTGGTAGGGCTGGTCCACCATCGCGTCGTAGTTGAACCCGGCGCCGGCGTCCGGGCCGCCGGCCGGCACGCCGCCGACGATGCCCTGCTCGACGGTCAGCGTCACCTCGCGGTGGATCCCCTCCTCGGCGGCGACCGCGGCGATCCCGTTCGAGACGCCGAAGCCGAGGTTGACCACGGCGCCGGGGAACAGCTCTAACACGCCCCGGCGCGCGATCACCTTGCGGATGTCGAAGGGGATCGTCGGGAGCGCGGCGTCGGGGCGCCGGATGAGGCCCGCGTACCCCGGATCGAACGCCGTGAGGTACGTTTGGCGCTGGTCGGCCGCGACGACCAGGTAATCGACCAGGGGCCCGGGGACCTTGACGAGCTTCCCGTTCAGGGTGCCGGCCGCCGCCAGGCGCTTGACCTGGCAGATGACGATCGCGCCCTGGTTGTGCGCCGCCGTCGCGATGGAGAGCTGCTCGCCGAAGTAGGCCTCCTCCTCCAGCGTGACGTTCCCGCGCTCGTCGGCGGTGGTGCCGCGGATGACGGCGACGTCCACGCGGGGGGCGCGGTAGAGGAGGTACTCCTCCCCGCGGATCTGGACGAGCTCGACCAGGTCCTCGCGCGTGCACGCGCTCTGCTTGCCGCCCCCGTGCCGCGGGTCCACGAAGGTGTGGAGGCCCGTCCGGGTCAGGAGCCCCGGGCGGCCCGCGGCCATGTCGCGGCAGAGCTGGGCGAGGACGCCCTGCGGGAACGTGTACACCTCGATCCGGTCCGCGCGCGCCAGGGCGCCGAGGCGAGGCGAGTTGTTGAGCCCCGCGCTGATCACCCGCCGGACGAGGCCGGGCTCCGCCAGCCGATTGAATCCGGTGTCCTTCCAGTCGCCGATCGCGACCACGCTCATGAGCGTCAGGTCGCGCGGGTGCCCGGTGGCCCGGAACCGCTCGGCCAGCGCTTCGATGACCGCCTCCGGGACGCCGTGCCCGCCGCCGGAGCCGCCGACGAAGACGGTGTCGGCATCGCGGATCAGATCGGTCGCCGCGCGCGGCTCGATGATCTCGACGCCCGTGGTCATCCTACCCCTTGATCGCCCCCATGCCCCAGCCCTGGATCAGGAACCGCTGGACGATCAGGAAGAACACGATGGCGGGGATGGTGACGACCACCGCCCCGGACATCAGGAGGCCCCAGTCCACGATGGTGGACTCGTACATGTCCTGGAGCCCCACCGGCATCGTGAGAAGACCTCGCTCGTTGAGGAGGACTCGCGCGAAGAGGTAGTCGTTCCAGACGACCACGAAGGCGAAGACGGAGGTCGCGATGACCCCCGGCACGGCCTGGGGGAGGACGACGTGGACGACCGCCTGGAAGCGGCTCGCCCCGTCCACCCACGCCGCGTGCTCGAGGTCGATGGGAAGCGACTGGAAGAACGCCCGCAGGAGCCAGAGGGTGAAGGGGAGCGAGATCGAGAGGTAGGCGAGGACGAGTCCGAGGTGCGTGTTGGCGAGAGCGAGCTGCTGGAGCAGGATGTAGACGGGGATGATGAGCATGATCGGGGCGAACATGTACGTGAACAGCGTCAGGTTGGCAAGGAGCTCCTTCCCCGGATACCGGTAGCGGGTCAGGCTGTAGGCGCCCACCGTCGCGATCACGATGTCCACGAGGACCGTCACCGCCGCGATGCCGACGCTGTTCCGGAAGTAGATCGGGAAATCCGTCTCCCAGAGGAGCCGCCGGAAGTTCGCGAGCGTATACCCTCCGGTCACGCGCGGCGGGTAGCTGAACAGCTCCCCGGGCACCTTGAGCGCGGTGTAGAGCATCCAGAGGAGCGGGAGGCCGCAAAGGACGAGGAGCAGGAGCGAGCAGAGGTACAGCGCCCCCGCATAGGAGAGCCGCCTGGCCGGCATGTCAGGCCTCCGCCTCTCGCCGGTAGACCCGGAAGTAGACGGCGGTCAGGCCGATCAGCATGAGGAACAGGCTCACCGAGATCGCCGCGCCCCCGCCCGCCTGGAAGAACCGGAAGGTCTTGCGGAAGGCGTAGACGGGCGTGTTCTGGACGAGCTCTTGGAGCCCGCCTCCCGTTGCCATCAGCCACGGCACGTCGAACTTCGTGAACATGAAGAAGGTGCGCAACAGGATCACCACAAAGAGCACGTAGCGCAGCTCCGGCAGCGTGACGTGAACGAAGCGTCGCCAGGCGTTCGCCCCGTCGATCGACGCCGCCTCGTAGAGCTGGAGGTCGATCGTCTGGAGCCGCGCGAGCAGGCTGATGACCACGAAGGGGAAGAACTGCCAGACCGCGACGAAGATCGTCGAGGCCATGAGCCAGCGGTCGCCGAGCCACACGACCGGAGTCGAGACGAGGCCAAGGGCCTGGAGGACGAAATTCACCGGCCCGTACGAGGCGGCCAGCAGCCATTTCCAGAGGAGGATCACGACGATCGTCGGCAGCATGTAGGGGAACAGCGTGATGCCGCGGACAAACCCCCGCCCCCGGAACGGCTGGTTCAGGAGCAGGGCGGCGAGGAGGCCGAGCAACACCTGGAACGCGATCGAGCCGACGGAGAAGACGACCCCCCGCCAGAAGCTCCACCAGTAGTCCGGATCCCAGGCCAACTCGATGTAGTTCTCCAAACCGACGAAGTCGTAGACGGGAAAGATCACGTGCTTGTTGGTGAGGGAGACCCAGATCGAGTAGGCGACGGGGAAGAAGATGAACCCCAGGATGACGACGAGCGCCGGCAGGAACAGGAGGAGGCCGTGGAGAGCGTGTCGCGCGCGCGTCACGGGTTGGCGAGGGCCCCGGGGGCGGGGCGGGCGGCTAGGGGGGGCCCCGACACGTGCCGCACCGAGCCGCCCGTCCGCGCGGCCTGATCGAAGCGCTCCGAGCGCGCACCCGCGCGGAGACGCGGAGCGCCTCGGGCGCGGGTACCTGGCCCGCGCAACCTGTCCCCGGGGAAGGTCCGGCCCCCCGAAATAAAGGGGGGCGGAGCCCCCCTCCGGAGATCTAGACCTTCTTCTCCGAGCGGATCGGGTCCGGGACCGGGTAGCCGAGCTTCTTGATGAGGTCGGTCACCCGGTCCTGAATCCGCTGGGCCGCCTCCTTCACCTTCCGCCGTCCCTGGGCGTAGCCGACGATCTCGTCGGCGATGATCCCGGAGTCGAAGACCTCCGCCAGGAACGGGATCTGGATGTTCGTCGCCGGGTAGAAGACGCCCACGGGGATCGCGAGCTTCTGGTCGATGTACATCTCCTGCTGGCGAACCCAGCTCGGCCACTGCCTGAGCTGGGGCAGGGCCTTGTAGCCGGGGTCGTTCCGGAGCGACTTCAGGATCGGCGACATATGGACCGGGTACTGGGCGACGTAGTTGAGGTACATCTCCTTCGTGTAGAAGAGCTTGAGCCACTCCTTCGCCAGGTCCTGCACCCTCGACTTCGAGAAGATGACCCAGATCTCGGCGTCCATGTCCGTGTACGCCGTCTTGCCCATCGGCCCGACGGGGCGCCAGACGGGGAAGAAGTGGCGCTCGTTGGCCTTGTCGGCCGCATACTTGTCGATCGAGCCCGCGATTCGGCCGTAGCCGTGGTCGATCATGGTCGTCACGCCCGTGGAGAACTCGACGATCATCCCGAGCCAGTGCTGGGAGAGCCAGTCGGGCGGCACGACCTTGTTGTCCGCCAGGCTCTTGGTGAACTCCATCGCGCCGACGAACGCGTCCTTGTTGAAGATCGGGTTCCACTTCTCGTCGTAGAACCCGCCCCCGTTCGAGCCGACCCAGCGCCCGACGTGCTCTTGCAGGAAGTACCCGGTCCCGGGCAGGCTCATCCCCCACTGCCGCTTGTCAGGCTTGGTCACGGCCTTCAGGTACTCGAGCTGCTCCGCCCAGGTCTTGAATGTGGGCTTCGAGAGGTCCTCGGACAGCTTGAACCCGGCCTGCTCGGCGAGGTCCCGGCGGACCATCAGGAGCGGCGCGCCGACGTGGTGGGAGATGCCCCAGCGCTTCCCATCCCACAGGGTCATGTCCCGGACCGACTCGACCACGTCGTTGAGCCCGACCGCCCGGTAGACGTCGTCGATCGGGACGATCGCGCCCTGCTTCTGGAAGGAGCGGAAGTGGTAGCAGTTAAGCTGGGCGAGGTCCGGCGGAGTCCCGGCCGCGAGGGCCGTATAGAGCTTCGGCCCCAGATCGGCCCAGGCGATCCCCTGCTGGACGGCCCTCACGCCCTGGTGCGTCTGCTCGAACTTGTCGCAGACCTTCTGGACGGCCTTGACCGAGACGTCGGAAGCCTCGGTGTGCCAGACGGTCAGCGTGCGCGCCTGGGCTCGCACCTCGGGGGGCATGAGCCCCACGCCGAGAGCCGCCCCGGTGGCCGTCATCCCCTTGAGAAACCGTCGTCGGCTGATCTGGTACGGTCGGGCCATCGTCGCTCCTCCTCTCACGAAGGCACGGATCCTGGCTGGGTCGGCCTGGCGGTTCCTTCACGCGGATGGGAGTGCCCCACGCGGAAACTACGAAGGACCACGCGCACTCGACTACCACGAGAGGTGACACGGTGTCAAGCCGGGTCCGGTTCGACCCGGGGGGCCGGCGTCACGTGATGAGCTTGAGGACGGTGCGGCCTTCCAGCACGGTCTCGCCGCGCTGGTTGGCGCAGCGCGCGCCGAAGACGAGCTCGCGCCGCTCGACCCGCGTCTCCACGAGCGTCAGCTCCGTCGTGACCGTGTCGCCGAAGCGGACCGGCCCGACGAACTTCACCTCGTACCAGTACGACACGCCGCCCGGGGGTGGAATCCGGGCCGTCATCTTGCCCATCACCGTCGAGATGAAGCCCACCAGGAGCGCGCCGTGCGCGATCCGCGCCCCGAAGCGCGTGCCCTTACAAAACTCCTCGTCCACGTGGACCGGCGAGAAGTCGCCGGTGATCCCCGCGAACAGGTAGACGTCCGCCTCGGACACGGTCTTCGTGAAGCGCTCGGTATGGCCGAGCGGGATCGCGCCGAACGCCGCGGGGTCAGGCCCGGTCGCCGTGACCTGGTCCGTCCCCTCCTCCTTCACCCCTGGGCCTCCCCGGCACCGCGCCCCTCCCGCCGCCGATCGAGGAAGCCTTGCATCGTCTGTCGCGGCTCGTCGCTCGCGTACGCGGTCGCGAAGGCGTCCATGGACAACGCGACGGACGGCTCCAGCGCCGCGCGGCGCCAGCGGCGGAGGAGCGCCGTCTGGAGCCGGAGCGCGTGCGGGGGCAGCGCGAGGAGGCGCCCGACCCAGGCCGCCACCTCCGCGTCGAGCGCCGAGTCCGGGACCACGCGGTTCACGAGCCCCCAGCGTTCCGCCACCCCGGCCTCGACGGGTTCTCCCGTCAGGATCAGCTCGGCCGCCCGGCCCCAGCCGATCAGCCCGGGCATCAGGACGGCGTCGATGACCGACGGGATCCCGACCGTGATCTCGGGCATCCCGAGCCGGCACGAGGCACCCGCGAGCCGGAGATCGCACGCCATGACCAGCTCGAGCGCCCCGCCCAGCACGTGGCCGTGGAGCCGGGCCACGACGGGCGCCTCCACCTCCTCGAGGGCCCGGATCGCGTCGTGGAGCCCCTGGATGAGCGTGCGCGCGGTCGGCGGATCCAGATCGCGCATCGCCTGGACCTCGACGCCCGCCGAGAACGCCCGCCCCGCGCCCGCGAGGACCACCACGCGGACCGCGGGGTCGTCCCGCAGCGCGCGGAAGACCGCCCCGAGGTCCGCGATGAGCGCCGGCGTCAGGATGTTGAGCGGCGGGCGGTCCAGCGTGACCCGGGCCACGCCCCCTTCCCGCGCGACGGTGAGGTCGGCCACGGGCGTCAGTAGCGGCGGAGGCTCGGATCCACGGCGAGCGCCCAGGCGTCGATGCCGCCGCGGAGGTTCACGGCAGGGATGCCCTGGGCGCGGAGCCACGGGACGACAGCAGCCGAGCGGATCCCGTGATGACAGTAGACGACCAGCTCGCGCTCCGGGTCCAGCTCGTCCACGCGGAACTGCAGATCCTCCATCGGGATGAGGCGCGCGCCCGGGAGCGCGCCGAGCTGATGCTCCCACGGCTCGCGGATGTCGAGGAGCGCCGGCGCCTGGCTCGCGTCCAGCCGCGCCTTCAGCTCCTCGGGCGTGATCTCGGCGTAGGGCTCCATGGCCTCCCCAGTCTAGCAGGACCCGGGACCGGCGTCCCCCCCGGTACCCCTGATACCACAGAGACGGGTGAAGCGCGCGTTCGGAGTTCTGGCGACACTGCCTTGCTGACGTTCGTCGCGACGCTTGCGACACGGCGATTGACAAGGATCGCGTCCTTGCTATAGCTTCCCGTACTGCGGTCGGTCCATGTAGTAGCGGATGAAGTCCTTCGCGAGCTTGACGTTCACGCAGCTCGTCAGCGCGGGCAGCCAGTAGAACCGGCCGGCGGGCCCCTTCGGGAAGTGGCCGTGGTTGGTCCCTTTGTAGACGTCCGGGGCCTGCTTCCGCGCCGCGATGTAGATGCTGGGGGCGTCGCCCGTCAGCGAGATGTCCTGCGTGAGGAAGGAGCGGGTGGATCCGATCGCTAGAGGCCCGGCGGAAGCGCAACGCCGAATCTCGTCGCGACGCTCCTGAGGTTCCGCGCGGTGCCTTCCGGGAGCGGGATGCCGTGCCGCGCCCGTTCGGCATGAGTCCGGTCCTCGGGCTCACCGGGGACCAGGATCTCCTCCACCCCCTGGGCCTTCGGCAGGCCCTTGAGGCCGTCGATGAAGTCGTCCACGTGGACGCGGTAGCGCTCCACGTCTGTGAACGTCCCGATGTCGATCGCCGCCACCACGCTGTTCTGCCGGTGGCTCCGCTCCCGCTCCCGGCCGAGGAGGATCGGCGCCACGAGGGGGTTGTCCACCATCAGGCTCGACAGGCACTCGAAGAGCATGGCGAGCCCGGAGCCCTTCGGCCCGCCGAACGGCAGGAGGATCGTCGCGAGCCTGGGGTCCGTCGTCGAATTGCCGTCCTTGTCGAGCGCCCAGCCTTCCGGGATCGCGATCCCCTTGTCGATGGCCAGGCGAAGCTTCCCGCCCGCTGCGATGCTCGTGGCCATGTCGAGGGCGAGCGGCGGATGCCGCCGGGCCGGGACCGCGATCGTGATCGGGCTGTTGTGGAGCCCCGCGGCCCGCGCGCCGAACGGGGCCATGTTGGGCGGGCTGCAGACGAGCGCGAGGCCCGCCATCCCCTCGCGCGCCGCCAGCAGCGAGTAGTAGGCCATCGCCCCCTGGTGGGTCACGTTGCGGATGAGCCCCCAGCCGATCCCCACCTCGCGCGCCTTCTGCATCACCTGGCGCATCGCCTGGACCGTCACGACCGGCCCGAACGCGCGGTCGGCGTCGATGAGGAGCGTCGCCGGCGTCTCCTTGACGGTCTGGATCCGGGGACGCGGGTTCATCTCGCCCTTGTCCGCCAGCTCGACGTACCAGTGCACGCGGAGCACGCCGTGGGAGTCCACGCCCCGGAGGTTCGCCCACACGAGGACCTCGGCCTCGCACCGGGCGTCCTTCGGCGGCATTCCGACCCGCGTGAAGATCTCGGCGGTGAACTGCTGCAGGGCCTCCCACGGCACCCGCACCTCCCGCTCCGCCATGCCCCGACTCCTTTCTCCCCGTCGCCTCAGACGGGCGGCCGGGCCGGCGACGACTCGGGGACCGACGCGAACTCGACCCGCATCTCGTACCGGTCGCCGCGGAAGATGGATTTGCCGTACTGCACGGGGCCCTCCGGGTCCACGTACCAGACGTGCTCGCGGACCAGGACGGGCGCGCCGACCCGTGTCTCGAGGATCCGAGCCTCCTCCCGCCGGACCACCGAGGAGCTCACGCGCAGGCTGATTCGCGTGGGCGCGCGCCCGAGGATGCGCTTGACCGCGGGAAAGTGATTAGCTCTCGGGCAGCGCCTCCCCGTCGAGGAGCCGGGTCAGCGGCTCGCGGAAGGGGAACACCCCGAAGCCCCCGCCCGTGTGGAGGAAGAGCACGCGGCGACCGAGGAAGCGCGGATCCCGGCGGAGGCCGTCGGTGACGGCCAGGAACGCCTTCGCCGTGTAGACGGGGTCGAGGAGGAGCCCCGCCTCGCGTGCCGCGCGTCCGACGATCGCGAGCTCCTCGGCGCGCACGCCCGCGCGGCCGAGCCCCTGGTAGCCGTCGAGCAGCCGGATCGCTTCGCGGTCGAGGCTCACCTCGAGGCCGAGCCGGGCGCCCGCCTTCCGGACCGTCGCCCAGACATAGTCGCGGATCGCCTCCCCCTCGAACGCCACGGGCACGCCCCAGATCTCCGCGGGAAGACCAAAGAGCGCCTTGCCGAGGTGGAGCCCGGCGAGGCTCCCGCCGCTCCAGGCCGCGATGACGACCGCGTCGGGGGCGGGCGCCCCCGCGGCAATCTGGTTCAGGAGCTCCTCGACGAGGGCGGCGTAGCCGAGGATCCCCAGCTCGTTCGAGCCGGACTCCGGGATCACGTACGGGCGCCCGCCGGCCCGCCGGACGTTCTCGGTCAGCCGGGTGAAGAGCGCGTCGGGCCGGTCCACCTCGTCCGGCGGGACGAACACCGCCTCGGCGCCGAACAGTCGCGCCAGCAGGAGGTTCCCGTCCGCCACGGGCGGCCGCTCGCCCCGGAGCCCGAGCACGCAGCGGAGCCCGAGCCGCGCCGCGATGGCCGCGGTCGCCCGGCAGCAGTTCGACTGGAGCGCGCCGACCGTGATCAGCGTGTCCGCGCCGTGATCGAGCGCGTCGCGGACCAGGAACTCGAGCTTCCGCACCTTGTTCCCGCTCTCCGCGAAGCCGGTCAGATCGTCCCGCTTGACGGAGAGCTCGACGCCCAGCTCGGCAGACAGGCGCGGGAGGGGCTCGATCGGCGTGGGCGCGTGGATGAAGGGGACCCGGTCCGGCAGGCGCGCCGCCATCGTGTCAGGACTATAGCACGCGGGCCAGGGGGTCCCGAAATGCGTCACGGGCCCGGGACGGTGTCCCGGGCCCGTGATCGCCGCGTGGTCGGATCTCTCGCGTCAGCGGGAGGTGCGGGTTACCGGCACACGCGCTCCCAATGCCCCTGGACCCACACGCCGCCGCGCCACTGGTCGCCGACCCAGTAGTCGGTGCACAGCGGGGGCGGCGGGGCCACGTACACGGGGGCCGGCTGGACGTAGACCGGCGCGGGCTGATAGACGACCGGAGGCTCCGAGTAGACGACCCGCGGGGCCAGGATGCCGCCCAGCACGAGGCCCGTCACGGCGCCCACCGCGAGGCCGCCCCAGAACGGGCCCCGGTGGCCCCGGTGACGCGCCTCCGCCGGCGCGGGGACCGCCAGAACCGCCGCGAGCAATCCGAGGACCAGCATCCCAGCGATCAAGCGCTTCATGGCTTTGGCCTCCTTCGGCTCTCCCGACCGTCCGCCGAGCCTTCTCTGCTTCTGTCGCCCTCTTTGACGGGGGGGTCGCCTGGCCTATTCGGGGCCCCGGCAGGGGGTGGCAACCCCTTGACAGGGGCGCGCCGAGCGGCCGATCATGGGCGCACTCAGGGCCGCATATGCTCGCGAATCTGTCCACGCCCGAGCGAGCGAAATGGCCACGCCGGGTCAGCGCCGACCGCGCGCCCTGCCGCCCTGCCCGGGCGCGCCGGGCGCGCCCCTGTTGTCCGCTCCACCGACCTGCCGCCGAGGGAGGAGGGTGTCCATGAAGATCAAGCGCTGGAAGCTCACGTGCTGCTGCGGCCACGACGGGGTGGACCCGGCCGGGCGCCGGGAGTTCCTGAAGACTGCTCTCAAGGGCGCCGCTGCGGTCGCCGCACTCGGCGGACCTGCGGCGGCGTACGCCCAGGTGCGGGTCTTCCCGCCGCCTCCGCCGCTCACCAGCCCGATCGAGGGGATGATTGACTTCCACGTCCACTCTTCCCCCGACGTCTTCGGCCGCGCCATCGACGACTTCGAGGTAGCCCGAAAGGCCGTCGAGGCGAAGATGGGGGCGCTCGTCCTGAAGAACCACGTCATGGAGACCGGGGCGCGGGCCTTCCTCGCCAAGCGCCAGGTCCCGGGCATCCCGATCTTCGGCGGGATCGTGCTCAACGGCCCTTACGGGATCAACCCGGAGGCCGTGCAATGGATGTGGAGGATGGAGGGGGGGCTCGGCAAGGTCGTGTGGCTTCCGACCTTCGACGCCGACAACCACGTGAAGACGTTCAAGGACGCGCCGGAAGGCATGAAGGTCGTGGACGCCCAGGGCAAGGTCCTGCCGGCGGTCATCGAGATCATGAAGATCTGCGCCAAGCAGAACCTCGTCCTCTGCACCGGCCACGCCTCGGGCTCGGAGTCTCTGGCGGTGGTCAAGCAAGCCATGGACGTGGGTGTCAGGCACGTCGTGGTGACCCACGCCATGTTCACGGTCGTGAACATGACCTTGGAGCAGATGAAGCAGGCGGCGGCGATGGGCGCCAAGATCGAGGTCGACTTCCTGGGCGTCCTGATGGGCCCCAACGCTCACATGGCCTGGATGTCCCACTGGAAGAACGTCTCGGTCAAGGACAACGCCGAAGCCATCAAGGCGATCGGCGCCCAGCACTTCGTCATGGGGTCGGATCTGGGCCAGACCGGCAACCCCTCACACGTCGACGGGATGAAGGCCATGGTCGCCGGGCTGAAGGCGCAGGGGCTCACCGAGGCGCAGATCAAGATGGTGGCGCGGGACAACGCGGCCACAATGCTGGGACTCTAGAGGAGGTGCTCATGGAGCAAGTGACACGCCGACAGTTCATCAAGCGGACCGCAGCCGGGACCGCCGGCCTGGCGGGCATCCTCGCGAGCGGGGTCCCCCCCGCGCGCGGCCAGCAGCGCGAGATCACGTACCTCGCGTGGAACAACTTCGCTCCGGCGTCGGACAAGAAGCTGGCCGAGATCGGCCAGCGCTTCACGAAGGACACCGGGATCAAGATCCGCATCGACCACATCGCCCACGCCCAGCAGCCGGCCAAGTACGCCGCCGAGGTCCAGACCCAGGCCGGCCACGACCTGGTCGAGATGCGCATGCACTTCCCGTGGCTCTACGAGCCCCAGCTCGTGGATCTCTCGGACATCGTCGTCGGGCTGGAGAAGCAGTACGGCAAGGTCATCTCCTCCGGCTACGAGGCGGCCTACGTCAAAGGCGCCTGGCGCGCGGTGCCGCAGTACCACGCGCTCTTCACCGCAACCTACCGGGAGGACCTCTTCAAGAAGGCCGGGCTCAGGGTCCCCGACACCTGGGAGGATCTCCACACGGTCGGCAAGGAGCTGAAGAAGATGGGGCACCCGGTCGGGATCCCCATCAGCCAGAACTACGACTCCATCTCGACCGCGGGGCCCGTCCTCTGGTCGCTCGGCGGCATGGAGGTGGACAAGGACGGCAAGACCGTCCGGATCAACTCGCCCGCGACCGCCGAGATGATCGAGTGGTACAAGAAGGTGTTCCGGGACTGCATGGAGCCCGAGGTCCTCTCCTGGAGCGATGCGAGCAACAACGAGTCGATCGTGGCCGGCAAGGCGGGCTGGATCCACAACCCGATCAGCGCGTACCTCCTCGCGCGGAACAAGAAGATGCCGACCGCCGACGGGATCAACCACCACCGGAGCCTGGCCGGGCCCGGCGGCCGCCACGAGACCGACGTCCCCCGGTCGATCGCGATCTGGAAGTTCTCGAAGAACATCGAGCCGGCGAAGGAGTGGATTCGATACCTGCTGGGCAAGAAGGAAGTCTACGACGAGTACATCATGTCGGGGGATGCCTTCAACCTGCCGGTCTACGAGAAGCTCCAGGACCACCCGGTGCTCAAGACCGACGCGAAGTTCGCCGCCCTGAAGGGCGAGGGGGTCCAGTACCACATCTACGGCTGGCCCGCGCCCCCGAGCGACAAGGTCCAGCTCATCACCAACTCGTACATCCTGCCCAACATGATCGCCAAGGCCGTGACGGGCACGGCGACCAAGGAGGCGATCGCCTGGGCCGAGGCCGAGATGAAGAGGATCATGGCCGGGTAGGGCGGAGTGGCCATCGGGAACGTCCGGGTCACCGCCGCCGCCCGCCCCGCATCGCTGCGTGTCCGGGTCCGGGAGCTGCTCGACCGCGAGCGGATCCTGGGCCCGGCCTTCGTCACACCGGCGCTGCTGCTGCTCGTCCTGCTCGTGGCCTACCCGTTCTGCATGGCCCTTTACTTCTCGCTGTCGAACGCGTTCGTCGGCCGGCCGAGCCACCTCGTCGGGATTCAGAACTTCCGCAACCTCTGGCAGAGCGACGCGTTCCGCCAGACCTTCCAGAACGCCTTCGTCTTCACCGGGAGCGCGGTCGGCCTGAAGCTGGTCCTGGGAATCTCGCTGGCGCTGCTGCTCAACCAGCAGCTCTGGTTCAAGCGCATGATCCGCGGCGCGGTCCTCCTCCCCTGGGTCATCCCGACGGCGCTCTCCACGCTCGGCTGGCTGTGGATGTTCAACTCGCTCTACAGCGTGGTGAACTGGACGGGGATCGCGCTCGGGATCATGGACCCGCCCGGCCCCAACTGGCTCGGCCAGAAGTATTACGCGATGACGGCCGTGGTGGCGGTGAACGTCTGGCGAGGTCTCCCCTTCTTCGCGATCACGATCCTGGCCGGGCTCGTCTCGATCCCCCAGGAGCTCTACGAGGCCGCTGAGGCGGACGGCGCCGGGCCGGTCGCCCGCTTCTGGTACGTCACGCTTCCGCTCCTCAAGCCCGTGCTGGCCATCGTGATCCTGTTCTCGACGATCTTCACCTTCAGCGACTTCAACATCGTCTATATCCTCACGCACGGCGGCCCCATCAACTCGACGCATCTCTTCGCGACGCTGGCGCGCCAGGTGGGGCTGGAGACGGGACGCATCGGTGAGGGCGCGGCGATCTCGCTCTACCTCTTCCCGGTCCTCGCGTTCGTCGTGTGGGCCCAGCTCCGGTTCGTCCGGAAGGAGGTCTACTGAGGTGTGGCTGGCGAGGCGACGGTTCAGCTGGAAGGTCGCCGTGCACCTGATGCTGATGCCGTTTCTCGTCTTCGCGCTCTTCCCCTTCTATCACATGACGCTCACCTCGCTGAAGCAGGACCGGGAGATCGCGGACCGGCAGGCGGTCCCGCTCATCATCCAGCAGGGGCCCACGCTGGAGCACTACTCGAAGCTGCTCTGGGAGACGGCGTTCCTGACCTGGACCAAGAACAGCCTCCTGGTGACGTTCATCGCGACCGTGCTGTCGCTCGTGATCGGGACCATCGCCGCGTACGCCCTGGCGCGGCTCCGGTTCTTCGCCGTCGGCAGCTTCGGGACCGCGATCTTCGTCACCTACCTCGTGCCGACGTCGCTCCTCTTCCTGCCGATGGCCCAGGTGGTGAACTGGCTCGGACTCGGCGACTCCAAGTGGGCCCTCGCCGTCACCTACCCGACCTTCCTCGTCCCCTTCTGCACCTGGCTCCTGATCGGCTACTTCCGCACGGTGCCGAAGGAGGTGGAAGAGTGCGCGATGGTGGACGGGGCCACGCGCATCCAGGCCCTGGTCAGGATCGTGCTCCCGATCGCGGTGCCGGGGCTCGTCTGTGCCGCGCTCTTCGCCTTCACGCTCTCCTGGAACGAGTTCATCTACGCCCTGACCTTCACGTCCTCCTCGGACCAGATCACGGCCACCGTCGGGGTGACCAGTGAGCTGATCCGCGGCGACGTCTTCTTCTGGGGTCCGCTCATGGCCGGGGCGGTCCTGGGCTCCGTCCCGATCGTCATCCTCTACGTCTTCTTCCTCGACTACTACGTCTCCGGCCTCACCGCGGGCGCGCTGAAGTAGGCCGCGGGCGCGCGTCGCGGCGTGCTGACCGCCGTTTTCGCCTGGTGGACACGGCACCCTCTGCTCCATCGACCACGCCGACGGCACGGTCTTGTCGAAGCGCACGTTCTTCCTCGACTGAGCGCGGATCAGGTGCGATGAGCGCGAGGAGTGCCTCCTCCTACATCGCCCTCTGGGGGGCGGCCTGCCTCATTGCCGGCGTGCTGTACGTGAGGAACTGGAGCGCCTTCGCCCCCTCGCGCCCGGTCTACTGGCGGTTTCTCCTCACGCCGTGGAAGCTGACCACCTTCGCGGTCGCGGCCACCGGCCTCACGCTGATCGCGCCGTATACGCGCGATCCGACCTGGGACTATGTGGATGCGTCGTTCATGGCCGTGCTGACCTTCTGTACCGCGCCGTGGGCGGTCGGCGCGATGTACAAGGTCCGCAAGCGAGAGCTGCCCCTCGCCCAGGGCTTCGTCGCCCTGTGCGTCGCGCTCTTCTCGGCGAGCTGGTCCTACGACCTGTACCTGCTGATTCGGGACGGGTATTACCCCGTCACCTGGTGGGCCAACCTCTTCGCCTCGTCCCTCCTCTACCTGTGCGCGGGACTGTTCTGGAGCCTGGACTGGAAGCCGGAGACAGGCCTGACCCTCGCGTTCATGGAGCGCGACTGGCCGGCCCCGGCGGCCGGCCCCGTCTTCGCGAAAGTTCTCTGGCCCGCCCTCGTCTTCATGGCTCTGGTGAGCTTCATCATCCTGCTGTTTCTCTGGCAGCAGTGGCGACGATAGGCGCCCCGTGCATGTGAGGAAGGCTGCCCGTGCCTGCTATCAGGCACTACAGCTCGCTCGGTCCCAGGGCCTCCACGAGCCCGGACACGCGCCTTCGGAGGCGAGCGTCCAGGGTGAGCAGCCGGCAGCCGAGAAGCCGGGCGAGCGCGACGTACTCTGCGTCGTAGGTCTTCGCCCAGCCGAGCCGGTCGGCAATCCGCCATGCTTCAGAAGCCAGCCGCGACGGGCGACGCACGGTGACCGGCGCGGCCAGGAACCGGCTGAGCGCCTCCCGCGCAAGCTGGGACGAGATACTCCGTCTCCAGGCCAGCTCGTGGAGAACGGACGGGGCCTCAGACCACAGCAGAGTCGGAGCTACCAGGACCTGCCTTCGTAAGAGGGCGAATCCGTCCGCGAGGCACGCCTGGACGACGGCGCTGGCGTCAACGACCAGCACCGGCTAATGACCGGCGCGCGACCGTCGGAGGGCAGTCACGACGTCCGGCATGGGCTCGCCGGTGCTGGTCTTCTTCCAGGCTCGAGGGAGCGGCAGCGTCTGGCCTTCGGCAAGAGCCTCGAGATCCAGTTCGTCGATGACGTGTTGTGTCCCCACCTTGCGCGCGCGCAGCTTGCCCGATCGGATCCACCGACGGATGGTCTCGGGATCGCGTCCTGCGCGGGCCGCCGCCTCCGGGACTGTCAGCACGCGTTGTAGTATACAACAACGCCTGCCGCGAGGCCGACGATGGGGGCGAGGTCAGCCGACGGGACGGAGGACGCGGCCGGGCCCGGGGCCCTCGGGCGAGCCCGGTAGCTGCCCCTCGCGGATCATCGGCCGGCCGTTGACGAACGACCAGACGATCCCGCTCGCGCGCTGGACGAGCCGGGGCCCGCCGTCGGGGAGATCGTGGACCAGTTCCGGCGGGTGGTCGGTGATCGTCGCGGGGTCGAAAACGACGAGGTCGGCGGCGAGCCCCGGCGCGACGCGGCCGCGGTCGGCGAGCCCGAACAGCTCGGCGGGCATCGACGTGACCCGTCGCACGGCCTCCTCGAGCGACAACGCCTTCCGCTCCCGCACCCAGGGGCCGAGGAGCCGACTCGTCTGACCGGCCTCGCAGAAGAGCGTGAGGTGGGCGCCGGCGTCGGAGAGCCCCAGCAGCGACCGCGGGTGGGTGAAGATCTCCGCGACCGCCGCCGCGTCCGTGTTCATGACGGCGACGGTGAACTCGGTCCGGAGATCGTCGGCCAACGCGAGGTCGAAGAAGGCGTCCACGACGTCCTTTCCCGCCGCCCGGGCGACCTCCGCCACCGGCCGGCCCACGAAGCCGGCGTGGCCGGATGAGCGCACCCGATGCACGCGAAGCGGGGCGGCGTTCCCGGTGAAGAGCGCCGTGCGCGCGACCTCGGCGCGGAAGGCCCCGCGGAAGTCGGGGTCGCCGAAGAGCGTGCGGTACTCGGAGGGCGGGGTCTCGAGGACACGGCGCCAGACCGGGAAGCGGTAGAAGACGAAGGCCCCGGTGAGGTCGAACGTCGCCGTGAGCGGCGAGCAGGTCACCTGAGGATAGAGGGGGATGCCCTCGCGGGCGAGCGCCTCGATTCGGGCCAGGATCTCCCGGTGCTCGCCGGGGCGCAGGGGGTTGTGGCGGAGCGAGACCATCGTGACCGGGCGGCCCGAGCCCCGGGCCAACTCGACGAAGCGATCCACCTCCGCGAGGCGGTCGGGGCGTGCGCCCCCGATCGTCAGCTCCAGGATGCCGCGCCCGGTCTCCCCCATCGCGGCGGCCAGCCCGGCCAACTCCGACTCCGCCGCGACCCGGCTGGGCACGGGCCGGCCGCGGTCGCCGACGTGGTTCGTGTTGGCCGAGGAGGAGAGCCCCGCCGCGCCCGCCGCCATCGCGGCACGGACCTCCGCGGCCATCCGCGCGACCTCCTCCTCCGTGGCCGCCCGCTCCCACGCCGCGCCACCCATGACGTACTGGCGGACGGCCGAGTGGCCGACCAGCGCCGCGACGTTCACCCAAAGGCCGCCCCGGTCGAGGGCGCCGAGATACTCGCCGAAGCTCTCGAACCCCCACCGGATGCCCCGGCGCATCGCCTCGAGCGACATCCCCTCGACGTACTGGAGCATCCGCATGAGCGCCTCGCGGTCGCCGGGCCGGCAGGGGGCGATCGTGAAGCCGCAGTTGCCGGTGACGACCGTGGTGACGCCGTGCCAGGAGGAGCAGGAGGCGAGGGGGTCCCAGGTGAGCTGGGCGTCGTAGTGGGTGTGGGGGTCGATGAAGCCCGGGGCGACGACCAGGCCCGCCGCCTCCACCTCCTCCCGGCCGCGGTCGGGGACGGCGCCGACCGCGGCGATGCGCCCGCCCGCCACGGCGACGTCCCCGGGGCGCGCGGGCGCCCCGGTTCCGTCCACGACGAGGCCGCCCCGGATGACGAGGTCGTGGGTCACGGCGCCGGACGGACCGCCGGCGCGCTCAGGACGCCCCGAGGACCTGCGCGGCCTTCTTCACGTCCCGGGGCTTGACCCAGAGGATCGCCCCGAAGCGGCCGGCGCCGGCGACCACGGCGTCGGTGGCGGTCACGTTGATCCGGGCGGTCGCCAGCCGGCCGAGGATCTCCGCGCAGACTCCCGTGCGGTCGTCGCCCTCGACCAGGAAGCAGACCTTCGGCCCCTTGACCTTCCACTTCGCCCCTTTCGCCGCGGCCCGGAAGGCTCCCGGGTCTTCCGGGACGAAGTCGAGCTGCGAGCGCTTGCCCGCGGGGAAGCCCGAGAAGGCCAGCAGGTTCACCCCCGCGTCCTTCAGCACCTGCAACGCCCTCGCTCCTTCCCCCGCCTTGTCCGGAGCCATGGTGTAGAAGTACTGGGCCCGTCGGACCATCTCAGCCATCGCACCCTCCCCTGCCGCCGCCGGGCGGCGCCGCGAAATGCCCCGACCCCTGGGATCGGGCGCCGACACCGTAAGCCAGCGCCGGACGGCCGTCAAGAGGGCGGCCGTGCTATGCTCCCGCTCGTGCGCTTGCTCCTCGTGTCGAACTCGGGCCGGCCGTTTCTCCAGCACTGCCGCGGCGCGATCGCGGTCTTCCTCGCGGGGGCGCGCCGCCTCGCGTTCGTCACGGCCGCCGACCTCCGGGACGAGGAAGGCTACTGGGAGCTCGCGCGCGCGGCCCTCGAGCCCGAGCCCACGGGGCTCACCGTCGATCACCTCCGCTGGGACCGTGACTTCCGCCCGACGCTCGCCCGCGCCGAGGCGATCTTCGTCGGCGGCGGAAACACCTACGCGCTGCTCCAGCGCCTGCGAGAGGCGCGGCTGTTCGACGGGATCCGGGATCGCGTGCGCGCCGGGCTCCCGTACGTCGGCGCCAGCGCCGGGGCGAACCTCGCCGGGCCCAACATCCTGACGACGAACGACTGGAACGTGGTTGGCCTCGATCACTTCGAGGCGTTCCGGTTCGTCCCGTTCAACGTCAACCCGCACTACAAGGAGTCGGACCCGGCCATGGCCCCGGGGAGCGAGACCCGCGACGAGCGGATCGCCGAGTACTTCCTCGTCCGCGACAACCCGGTCGTGGGGATCGAGGAGGGCACCATGGTCCGCGCGGAGGAGGGGGTCGCCACCGTCCTGGGCGCCGGTCGGGTCAAAGTCTTCGTCCGGGGTCGCGAGCCCCGCTGGTTCGCCGCCGGGGAGCAGCTCGTCTTCTGATCCCACCCCCAAGCCCCCCGGAAGAAGTTGCCCCCCTCCCCCGTCCAATCGGGCGAGCAGGCACACTTCGACCCACAAGGGGGACTCATGGCTCACGAAAAGTCGGGATGGCTGAAGGGCGCGATGCTGGGGCTCGGGCTTGCCCTGACGACGGCCGCGGTACCGGCCGAGGCTCACATGGGGGAGCGCGGGCTCGGCTGGCTCCAGACCGAGCTCGAGCTGAGGGACGACCAGGTCCAGGCGATCCGGCAGCTCCACCAGGGGCAGCGGGAGGCGCGTCGGGAGCTCCACCGGAGCCTCCGCGAGGCGCGGACGGCGGTCCGGGAACTGGTCCTGCAGGGGGCGGACGAGGCGGCGATCCAGGCGAAGACGGCCGAGGTCCGGGAGCTGATGGGCCGGGCCGTCGAGCTGCGCGTCGAGACGCTGAAGGGCCTGGCCCAGATCCTCACGCCGGAGCAGCGTGAGAAGCTCGCGAAGCTCCGCCCGCGGCACTTCATGGGGAAGCCCCGCTTCCGGGGGGGCGCGCCGGCCGCCTGAAGGGCTACGGCTCCCGCTTCAGCGCGACGACGTTGAAGGCCGGCACGGGCTTGGCGAGGCCCCTGAAAGTCAGCGCGCCGACCGCTTGGACCTCGACCAGATCCTCCACCGCGGCCGTGACCCGAGCCGAGACGAGGATCTGGCCGCCCTGGGCCGTGCTGCACAGGTGTGAGGCCACGCTGGTCACGCGGCCCATGGCGCCGTAGTCCCAGCGCCCCTCGAAGCCGATGGCACCGATGGTGGCGTAGCCTTCGTCGATGCCGATCCCGAGGGAGAGCTCGTAACCCCGCCGACGCCAGCCCTCGCCGAGCTCCTTGACGCGGTCGCGCATGGCGACCGCCATGCGCACGGCGCGCTCGGCGGGGTTTGGGACCTCCACGGGGTCGTTGAAGAGCACCGCGATCCCATCGCCGGCAAAGCGCTCGATCGTCCCGCCGTGCTCCATGACCAGCTTGCCCATCGCGGCCTGATACTCCCCGAGCACGCCCATGACCTCCTCGGGCTCCGCCGTCTCCATGAACTTGCCGAACCCGCGGATGTCGAGCATGACCACGGTCACCTCGCGCCGGTGGGGCTTCAGTGGATCGTCGGCACCGCCACCGACGATCAGCTCGGCGAGCTGCGGTGAGAAGAAGCGCTTGAGCCGGCCGAGCCGCTCGAGTTCGGCCACCTGCTCCTGGACGCGCCGCTCGAGCGTCCGGTTCCACTCCGCCAGCTCCCGGTGGTGGCGTGCCTCCTGGTCGCGCAACCGCTTTTTCTCGAGACACGCGCCGATCCGGGCGCGCAGGAGCACCGGCTCGAACGGCTTCGGCAGGTAATCCTCGGCGCCCAGCTCGATGCACCGGACGACGCTCCCCGCCTCGTCGAGGGCGGAGATCATGAGCACCGGGACCTCGCGCAGACGCGCGTCCGCCTTGAGCCGCCGCAGCACCTCGTAGCCGTCGAGGCCGGGCATCATCACGTCGAGGAGCACGAGGTCTACCCCCGCCGTCCGCAGGAGCTCCAGCGCCGGCTCGCCGTCGGCGGCCTCGCGGACCTCGTACCCTTCCCGGGCGAGCCACCGCGCCAGCACGCCGCGGTTGCCCCCGTCGTCGTCCACCACGAGGATCACGCCGCGCCCTGCGGGCGGGGTCGGAAGCTCCCCCCGGACGGCGTCCGGCGTTGGGGACGCGGCGGCGACGGGCTGCGCGGAGGCCGGCGGCGCGACGCCCATGACGAGCGCCTGGAGTCGCCCCGCCGCGGCGACGATCCGCGCCACGTCCTCCACGGTGCGCGCGGTGCCGACCCGGGCGGCCTGCTCCTCGAGCGGGCCGCCAGCCGCGAGGATGCGGTCGAGGGGCGCGGACAGCGCGGCCCGCAGCCGCGGGAGGTCCACGCCCCCGGCCTCCTCGGCCGCCGGCCCGAGCAGCTCGTCGATGACCCCCAGGATCTCCCCGGCGTCGTCGCGGATGCAGCGCAGGGCGGGGAGCAGCTCCCCCCCGCGGCCGTCCTCCGCGTCCTCCAGCAGGATCTCGGTGTACCCGATGATGTGGTTCAGCGGGGTCCGCAGCTCGTGCCGCAGGTGGGCGGGAGCCGTCGGCTCGGGAGTCACGGGGCGCTCTGTCGCGCGAGCAGCGCCTCGATCTTCTCGAGGAGCCGCGGCAGCTCGACGGGCTTCGTGTCGAAGTCGTCGCAGCCCGCCTCCAGGGCCTTCTCCCGGTCTCCGGCCATGGCGTGCGCGGTCAGCGCGATGATCGGGATGGCCCGCGTCGCCGGGCTCGCCTTGAGCTGGCGGGCGGCCTCCCACCCGTCGAGGACGGGCAGGCTCATGTCCATGAGGACGAGGGCCGGCGCCTCTGACTGCGCCAGCGCCACCCCCTGCCGGCCGTCCACGGCGACCACGACCTCGTAGCCCTTCTTCTGGAGGCGCCGGGAGAGCATGTCCCGGTTCATCTCGTTGTCCTCGACCAGGAGGATTCTTGGCACGGCTACGGTCGTCCGTGCCGGCGCGCGACCGAGGCGGCCACGAGCTCCCGCACCTCGGCGAGCAGAGCGTCGCGCCGGTAGGCGCCCTTCTGGAGGATCTTCTCCACGTAGCCGTTCAGCCGGGCCCGCTCGTCCGCGGAGAGGTCCTTGGCGGTGACGACCACGACGGGGATGGCGCGCCACGCGACTTCGCGCCGGAGCTCCTCCACGAACGCGAAGCCATCCATCTCCGGCATCATGAGGTCCAGCAGGATCAGGCCCGGCGGGACTTCGCGGACCCGCTCCAGCGCGACGCGGCCGTTCTCCGCCTCCGCCACCCGGTATCCCTCGCGCTCCAGCAGCCGCCGGGCGAGCTCGCGGAACGCCGGGTCGTCGTCCACGACCAGGACGGACACGTCCCGGAGGTACTTGCCCAGGACGGCCACGACCCGCTCCCGGTCGATCGGCTTGGTGAGGTAGTCGGCGGCGCCGAGGGCGTAGCCGAGGTTCCGGTCCTCGACGATCGTCAGCATGACGACCGGAATGTCGGCCAGCTCGCGATCCCCCTTGAGGGCGGACAGGACTGCCCAGCCGTCCATCCCCGGCATCAGCACGTCCAGCGTAATCGCGTCGGGCCGGATCTCCCGCGCGAGGCGGAGACCCTCCTCGCCCCCCGCCGCGGCCACCACCCGGAAGCCCTCCCTCGCGAGGAACCGCTGCAGCAGGTCCCGCACCGCGGCGTCGTCGTCGATCACGAGCACCGTGCCGGCGCCGCCCGGCGGCGCTTCCCGCGAAGGCTCCCCTGCCAGCGGCTGTGCCGTCGTCTCGACCGAGACGGGCACCCGGATCGTGAAGGTGCTGCCCAGGCCGCGTCCGCTCGCGACCGTGATGTCGCCCCCCATCATCCGCACGAGGCGGCGACTCAGCGCCAGCCCGAGCCCGGTCCCGCCGTGCTTCCGGGCTGCCGCCGCGTCCACCTGGGTGAACTCCTGGAAGAGCCGGCTCACCTGCTCGGCCGTCATGCCGATCCCGGTGTCGCTCACCGTGAAGATCATCGAGTCGCCACCCGGCGCCTCTTCGCGGACGACGGCGAGCGACACCGTGCCGTGCTCGGTGAACTTGCAGGCGTTGCTCAGGAGGTTGAACAGCGCCTGGCGGAGCTTGGTCAGGTCGGCGCGCATCGCGCCGACGTCGTCGCCGCAGCGCAGCTCGAGGCGGTTCCGGTTCTTCTCCGCCAGCGGCCGGATCACCGCCTCGACGTCCCGGACCATGGCCGCGACGCTGAACTCCTCGAGGAAGAGCTCCATCCGGCCCGCCTCGATCTTCGAGAGGTCCAGCACCGCGTTGATCAGCTCGAGGAGGTGACGCCCCGCCGCGTTGATCTTCTGGAGATCGGGGACGAAGCCCTCGGCCCGCAGGTCCTCGGCTTCTTCCTGCAGCATCTCGCTGTACCCGATGATCGCGTTCAGCGGCGTCCGCAGCTCGTGCGACATGCTGGCGAGGAACTCCGACTTGTGGCGGTTCGCCACCTCGAGCTGCCGGCTCTTCTCCTCCAGCTCCCGGAACAGCCGGGCGTTCTGGATGGCGAGGGCCGATTGCGTGGCGAAGGTGTTCAGCAGCTCCACGACCTCGGGGGGGAACTCTCCCGGCGCGTTCCGGCTGACGGCGAGCGCGCCGATCAGGTGGTCCTCGCGGAGCAGCGGCACAGCGAGGAGCGCCCGGGCGCCCGACCGGACGAGCGCGTCGCGAAGGCGACTTTGGTACACCCCCGCCTGGGCGATGTCGGATATCTGGACTGGCTCCCGGGTGACGGCCGTACGCCCGACGGCCCCCTCCCCCTTCCGAATGCCCATCACCCGCGCAGCGTCGACGATCTCATCCTCGAGGCCCTGCGTGGCGCGCAGGCGGAACTCCGCCGCGGCTTCGTCGTACTCGTAGATCGCGCCCCCGTCCGTGCCCGAGAGCTGGTTCGCCCGGGAGACGATCGTCGTCAGCACCGTCTCGAGGTCGAGCGTCGAGCTGACCGCCCGGCCGACCTCCCCGAGGGCCCGGAGCTGCTCGACCGACCGCGTTAGCTCTGCGGTCCGCGCCTGGAGCTCCTGGAACAGGCGCGTGTTTTCGATGGCGATCACCGCCTGGTCGGCAAACGTCCGGAGCAGCTCCACCTGCTTGCTCGAGAACGGCTCCGGCTCGCCCCGCGCGACCCCGATCACCCCGATCGCATTGCCACCCCGAAGCATCGGAACCAGCAGGAGGCTCCGGTAGCCGATGGTCTGCGCGAACCGGCGGCTCATCGCGGGCACGCGGGGGTCGTCGTCCACGTTGCCCACATTTACCACCGTCTGGCCCACGATCGCCTGGGCCACGAGCGTGGCGGCGTCCAGACGGACCGGATACGTGCGGCGATACTCTTCGAGCGCCGCGGGTGGCAGATTGTGAAACGCGGCGAGATGGATGAGCTCCCCGTCGAACCGAAAGAGCGCGCAGAACACGGCGTCGCACAGGCGCACGCCGCTCTGTACGATCGCGTCAAAGACAGGCTGGACGTCCGTCGGCGAGCTCGAGATCACCCGCAGGATCTCCCCCGTCGCCGTCTGCTGCTCCAGCGCCTCCGTCAGCTCGCGGTTCCGCGCCTCCAACTCCTGGAACAGCCGGACGTTCTCGATCGCGATCACCGCCTGGTCCGCGAAGGTCCGGAGGAGGGCGATCTGTTTGTCCGAGAACGGGCGAACCTCGCTGCGGCGGATGAGGATCGCGCCAAGCGCGGCGCCCTCACGCAGCAGCGGCGTGGCCAGCGCCGTGCGGAAGCCGTAGCGCAGAGCATAGACCCGTCCAACGGGAAACTCGTCCCCAGCGGCTGCCAGGAGGTCGTGGATGTGGATCGTCTCGCGGTCCAGGACGGCTCGGCCAGCTACCGAGCCACGGACGACCGGCACGCGCTCGCCCAGGGGGATCGGCCCGAAATGGGCCTGCGAGCGAAGCACATCGCCCTCACGGAGCAGGATCGTCGCGTCGAGAGCGTCGCAGAGGCGCGCCGCGCTCTCGGCCACGGCATCGAGCACCGGTCGGAGGTCCGTCGGCGAGCTCGAGATGACCCGCAGGATCTCGCCCGTCGCCGTCTGCTGCTCCAGCGCCTCAGTCAGCTCGCGGTTCCGCGCCTGCAGCTCCTGGAACAGGCGCACGTTCTCAATCGCGATCACCGCCTGGTCGGCGAACGTCTCGAGCAGTCGGACCTGCTTGTCCGTAAAGGGCTGGACCTCCATGCGACGGATCGCGATGGCACCGATGGGCACACCCTCGCGCAGTAACGGCGTGGAAACGACCGTCCGATAGCCGACGCGTCGCTGGTGGGCCTTGCCAACTGGGAACTCGGCTTCAGGTTCTGCTGCCAGATCGACGATGTGGATCGTCCGTCGGTCGACCACGGCACGCCCGGTCACCGAGCCACGGTTCACCGGCATCCCCTCGCCAACCTCGGGGTACGGCCCGTGTTGCTTATCCGGTTGACTCCACATCATACAACTGGCGGTAGGTGGTCGGCGC
>CAYQDR010000001.1:0-121839 GCA_964416315.1 uncultured bacterium | reverse complement strand
AGGATCCCCCCGACCAGGGCCGTGGGGTTGCGCCAGGCCACGCGCCACAGCTCGCGGAGGACCGAGCGGCGCACGCGGCCGACGGCGAGCCCCGATCCGGGCCGCGCTACCGATAGCGAATCCGCGGATCCAGCCACGCGTAGCTCAGGTCGACGAGCACGTTGATCACGACGAAGATGACGCCGTAGAGCAGCACCAGGTTCTGCACCACCACGATGTCCCGCTCGATCACGGCCGTGACCAGGGCCCGACCGAGGCCCGGCACGCCGAAGGCCTGCTCGACCGCCACCGAGCCGCCGAGGACGAAGCCCATCAGGATCCCCGAGACCGTGATGACCGGAAGGAGGGCGTTGGGGAGCGCGTGCCGCAGGACCACCAGGCCTTCGATCAGCCCTTTCGCCCGCGCCGTCCGGACGAAGTCCTCCCGGATCACCTCGAGGAGGCACGAGCGGGACATGCGGGCGATGTACGCCCCCTGGCTCAGCCCCAGCACGACCGCCGGCCCGATGACGAGCTGGAAGTTGGCCCAGGGGTCCTGCCAGAGGTGCACGATGACCAGGGGCGCCTTGAAGTGGAACCAGAAGAGCAACGCGAGCACGACGAGCATTCCCAGCCAGAAGCCCGGGATGGCCAGGAAGACGATGGCCAGCGATCGGGCGACGTTGTCGGACCAGCTGTTCGGCCGGAAGGCGCTGATGATCCCGACCGGCAGGCCGACGAGCCAGGAGATGACGACCGACAGGATGCCGATCTCGGCGCTCAGCGGGCCCCGGTGGAGGATCACGTCCGCCACGCTCTCGGCCCGAAAGAAGGACTTGCCGAGGCGGCCCAGGCCGATGTCGTGCAGCCACCGGACGTACTGGACGGGCAGAGCATCGCTGAAACCGAGTTCCTCCATGATGCGGGCGCGGTCGGCGGGGGTCAGTTTGGCGAACCCCTCGATCCCGAACATGGCGACGAGCGGGTCACCGGGCAGGATCCGCATCACCACGAAGATGATGACGGACACCCCGACCAGCGTGACGAGGCCGAAGAGCAGACGGCGGAGGAGATACTTGCGCACGCGTCAGGGATCCCCTCTCCCTCCCGCGGAGGGAGAGGGGGAAGGTGCCGGGTGCCGGGCTACTTCGCCAACCAGACGGTGTCCCAGCGGACCACGTCGTAGATCCCGAAGAACCTGGTCGGGTCCTGGCCCTTCACGTAGTTGTAGTAGCTGTCGTAGATCTTCTCGTACGCCACCGGCAGGAGCGGCGGGTCCTCCTCGAGGATCTGCTCGGCCTGCCGGACCATCGCCTTGCGCTTGCCGTCGTCGAGCTCCCGCTCGATCTGCCGGGCGAGGGTGTGGAACTGCTCGTTGGTCCAGCTCGAGTAGTTCTGCGGACCGTCCTTGCCGTACCAGGCGGTGAAGTAGTCGGACGGGTCCATGAGCGCCGAGACGATGGCCGCGATGCCCAGATCGAAGTTCCCCGCCGCGGCCTCCTCGAACCACTGGGAGATCTGGACGGTCCGGAGCTTCGTCTCGATGTTCAGGGCCTCCTTGAGCATCGACTGGATGGCCACGGCCCAGAGCTTGTACGTCGCCGCATCGCGGACCAGGAAATCCACGTTCTTGAGGCCGCCCGCGTGCCCGGCCGCGGCCATGAGCTTCCGCGCCTCCTGCACCGCGGGTTTGGGGTCCTTCTGGTAGCCGAGGCGCTTGCCGAGCTCCTCGGGCGGGGTCGACAGCTCGTGGAAGGGATAGACGAAGCCGCCGACCATCATCGGCGCCACGTCCCTGACCACGTCCACCAGGACGTGCTTGTCCAGCGCCAGGTGCATCGCGCGGCGGACCTTCGGGTCACCGAACGGCTTCCGCTTGTTGTTGACCCAGACCGCCTGGATGACGCTCTGGTTGAACTCGCGGGCGGTCATGTTCGAGCTCTCTTTGGCCTTCCGCCACGTCACCGGGTCGAGGAGCCGCCCGTAGTCGATCTTCCCGGCCAGGAGCGCGGAGCCCAGCTCGGGGGAGAACGGCGGGAGATGGTAGACCTCGACGCGATCCAGGTACGGCAGCCCCTTGTTCCAGTAGGTCGGGTTCTTCTCCATGACCCAGACCTCCTTGTCCTTCCGCGAGACGTGCCGGAAGGGCCCGGTGCCCGGGTAGGCCATGACGTTGCGCAGGTTCCAGTCGTTCTTCTCCAGCGTCTCCTTGCGGACGATGATGTTCCACCCGCTGGCGAAGGCCCCGAGCATGAACGCTCGCGGGCGCGGCTCCTTGAGCTTGAACTGGATCCGGTGCGGATCGAGCACGGCGACCTCGCTCACCGCGGAGAAGAGCGGCGAGCGCGGGATCACGACGCCCTTCGGCGGCGAGATGATCCGCTGGTACGTCGCCTTCACGTCCTCGGCGGTGAAGTCGGCGCCGTCGTGGAACTTGACGCCCCGGCGCAGGAAGAACGTGTACGTCCGCCCGTCGGGCGAGATCTCCCACTTCCAGGCCAGATCCGGGATGATGGTCTGGCCGTCCCGAGGATCGCGGCGGATCAGGCAGTCGTACATCGGCCCCTGAGGGCCGATGTTCCCCACGGTGCCGGATTGGTGGACGTCGAAGTGGGCCGGGGCGTTGTGGACGCCGAACCGCAGGGTGCCCCCGTACTTCGGGTTGGGCTCGGGCGCGCGCAGCTGGAAGGTCCCCTCCTGCTGGGCGTGCGCGGGGCCCTCGAGCAGGCGGGACGCGAAGACCGCGCCGGCGCCCGCGAGGCCGAAGCGGGAGAGGAACGCGCGCCGGCTCAGGCTGGTGGATCGCGGACGGACATGCTGGTCTGTCATGGATACCTCCTCTGGGCGCAGGGCGTTGAACCACCTCGAGGACCTGGATGCCACACGGGCGGCTCGCGGAGCCCCGGCGCGCACACCCCCGCGCAGCCGGAACAAAGCACCTTTGCGGCGTCCCGTCAAGCCCTCCGAGTTCATCGGGAGGGGGCCTCGACGGCCCCCTCCCGGACCTCCCCCAGGGGGGATCGCCGCGGCGAAGCCGCGGCTCGGAGCGGAACGCCGTGGCCGCGAGGTGAATGGCCGGAGCGTTGCGAGAAGCCCGGGCGCGGCGAGCCGGGTCTCGGCCCCGCCCGCCATTTCTTCACAAACTCCGAGGGCATCGTGCTCCTAGCGAACAGTCCCGCGGGCCGCGACGGGCCACACGATCTCGACGCGGCCGTTCCGCACCCCGTAGACCTCGTCCACCATGTTGCTCACGACGCAGCAGTGGTTGGGGATGACGTTGACGACGTCGCCGACGGCCGGGCGGTCGCGGCAGGCGGACAGGTCCACGACGCCGTGCTCCTCGGAGAGGCCCCTGATGGCCGCCTCGGGGTGCTCGAGGACGTGGCCGTAGCCCTTCACGGTGTACTGGTCGGAGGTCAGCACCTTGGTGCCCGCGTCGATGATGGCCCGGGTCGGCGTCGGGCGGCTCACCACCGTCGTGCGGACCCGCATCGCGCAGTTGTCCCACGTGGCCGTGCCGGAGGCGACCACCATCACGTCGTTATAGATGTAGGTGCCCGCCCGGTGCTCGGTGAGCATGGGGAACTCCTGGGCGCGAAAGAGGGCGGGCGTGCCCCCACCCGACACCACGGGGACCGGGATGCCCGCCCGCCCGAACAACTCGAGCGCGCGCGCGAAGAAGAGCCGGGTCTCCGGATCGCGATTGGGGAACGTCATCAGCCCCTCGAATTGCATCCGCGGGAGCTTCATGGCGGCCCGGGCGAGGTCGAGCGCGGTCTCGGGGCTCTGGACACCGTTCCGCCCGAAGCCGGTGTCGCACTCGACGAGGAAGCGGACGTCGAGGCCGTGCCGGACGCCCGCGTCGGAGAGATCGCGCGCCACGGCGTCGTTGTCGAGGACGACGGTCAGGCGTCGGAGACGCCGGGCGAGCGCCATCAGGCGGTCCGTCTTCTGGCGGCCGAGGATGTTGTAGGTCAGGAGGACCTCGTCGGCGACGCCGGCGTCGGTGAACACCTCCACCTCGCCGAGCTTCTGGCAGGTGATCCCGACCGCCCCCGCCTGCATCTGCAGCTTCCCGAGGGCCGGGATCTTGTGCGTCTTGATGTGCGGGCGGTTGGCGATGCCGTGTCGGGCGAGATGCTCCTGCACGCGCCGGATGTTGTCCTCCACGATCTCGAGGTGGACCGTGACGGCGGGCGTGTCGAGGTCGGCGAGGGAGGTCGTCGGGTCACCCCTGGGAACAGTTGCCACGGATGGAATAGTCATATGAAATGACGATAATACCCAGGCGAGCCAGCATGTCAAGCCGCCAGATCGAGCCATCGGTAACGTCTGGTAAAACGCGCACTTCAGCGGACGCGTGGCGTGGTACTAATATCATATGATGTTTAGCCATCCGGCCGTGCGGTCCAGCGCCACCCGGAAGCGCAACCTGTTCGGCCACGTCGTCGAGGAGCTGGGCAGCCGGATCGTTCGCGGCGACCTGAAGCCAGGGAACACCCTGCCGAACGAGGCCGAGCTCGGACGGGAGCTGGGAGCGAGCCGGTCGGTCGTTCGCGAGGCCGTCAAGTCCCTGGCGGCAAAGGGGCTCCTGGAGCCGCGCGCTCGGACCGGAACGCGGGTGCTCGCCCCCATCCACTGGAACCTCCTCGACCTCGACGTGCTGGCCTGGCGCTATGCCGCCATGCCGCGCGCCCAGTTCTTCCACGAGCTGTTCGAGATCCGGCGGATGATCGAGCCCCCGGCGGCGGAGCTCGCGGCCGAACTCGCGATGGAGCCGGATCTCAGGGAGATCGCCGAGGCGTGCGAGGCGATGGAAGCCGCGGATCCCTCCAGCGACCACGCGATCGACGCGGACCTCCGCTTCCACCGGGCGATCCTGGCCGCCTCTCACAACGACCTGCTCCTTCAGATGGCAGGCCTCATCGGCGTCGGCCTGGCGACCAGCTTCCGCATCTCGACCCGCTCCTACACCGTCTTCCTGCCGCTGCACCGGCGCGTGTTCGAGGCCATCCGCGACCGCCGGCCCGCGGGCGCCCGCGAGAGCATGGAGGAGCTCCTGTCACGCACGCGCGAGTTCCTCGGGCGGGAACTCGGGGATTCGGGCCGAACCCGGCCGGGCCCCAGCGGCGGCGCGGCCTCAGACGCCCGGTAGGAGGCGGCCCGTGGCGGGATGGTCGTGGGACGAGGCGCTCACGGGCGTGATCCCGCCGCTCATCTCGCCCCTCGACGTGTTGGGGGACGCGGACGAGTCCGCCATGGAGGCGCTCGTCGCCCGCGTGCTCGAGGGCGGCTGCAGCGGGCTCTTCGTCCTCGGGGGCTGCGGTGAAGGCGCCTGGCTCACGCCCGCGCAGCGCGAAGCGGTCATCCGGAACGCCGTCGCCGCAGCCGGGGGACGCGCGCCAGTCCTGGCGGGGGTCCTCCTGCCGGGTACCCGGGCCGCCGAGGAGGCGGCGCGGCAGGCGGCCGGGGCGGGCGCGGACGCGTTGGTCGTGGGGTCGCCGTACTACTTCACGGTCGACGCCGGGGCGCAGCGGCGCCATGCCGAGGCGATCCTGGCCGCGGTCCCGCTCCCCGTGCTCCTGTACAACATTCCCCAGGCGACGCACCATGTTCTCGCGCCCGAGACGGTCGCGGCGCTCGCGCGCGAGCCCCGGGTGCTCGGCATCAAGGACTCGGCCGGCGACTTCGCCGCGTTCCAGCAGTTCCTCGCGCTCCGCAGGAGAGAGCCGGCGTTCCGTGTTCTGCAGGGATACGAACCCCTCGCCGCCGCGAGCTTGCTCCAGGGGGCCGATGGCCTCGTGCCGGGGCTCGCCAACGTCGCCCCGCGCCTCTTCGTCGCATTGCGCGAGGCCGCCCGCAAGGCTGACGCGCCGACGTGCGCGCGGCTCCAGGCCGAGGTCCAGGACCTGGCGCGGCTCCACGAGCACGGACACTGGCTGCCGGCGTTGAAAGCCGCGTGCGCGGCGCTCGGCATCGGCACCGGCGTCCCCGCGGCACCGCTCACCGCCCCCGACGAGGTCCAGCGGCGCGCCATTGTCCGGGTTCTCGAGCGCCACCGGCTCATGGGGACCCACTGAGTTTATCGGGAGGGGGCCTCGACGGCCCCCTCCCGGGCCTCCCCCAGAGGGTGCCGCGGCAAAGCCGCGGCTCGGAGCGGAATGCCACGGCCGCGAGGCGAATGACGGGAGCGTTGCGAGAAGCCCGGGCGGGGAGAGTCGGGTTTCGGACCCGCCCGCCATTTCTTCACGGACACTGACTGAATGCGCCCGCCGCTCGACCGGGAGCTCGACCAGTCGCTTTGCTGTGCTATGCTTTGCTTAGTTTGGATTGACGAGGAGGGGCCATGGCATGGGACAGGCCGAGAAGCTGACCACGTGGGATGATCTCAAGCGGCGCTATCTGGCCTCTATTCAGGCGCGCGGGATTCCCCTGGAGCTGGGGGGCCGCCATGCGTCGCGCTGGGCAAGGCACCCCCGAGGATGGGTCGCGATCCCCTCTGCGCGGGAGAGCCCGCGCGGCGACCGGTGGTGGCTCAGCCTCAACGAGAAGGAGTTCGAGTCCCGGGACGCCCGGGGGATCATTCTGCTCTGCCGAGCCGGGGAGGATCTCATTGACTTCGGAATTCCGGCCGAGCGGGCTAGGGAGTTCTTGCCACACCTCAGCAAGGAAGGCCGGAGCGGCGAGCGGAAGCTGAACGTCGTGCGCCGCGGCGAGCGGCACGTACTGCAGATCCCCGGCGGCCGCGAGATAGATCTGACGCCCGCCCGGGGGGATCTGTCCTGGCTGGAGCCGGCCTCCTTCCCGCCGCAGCCGACCGTCCGCAAGGGTAGTCAGGCGCGGGGAGCCGAGCCCCCGGCCGGAGCAGAGTCTACGTTCTTCGCCCGGGTTCGCAGGGGTCGACTCGAGCCGCTGGATGACATCGGCCTGCCCGAGGGGGATCTCGTCCTAGTCAGGGCAACGCCTGCGCGCGTAGTGCCGGCGACGGGGGCGCTGCGCCGGATCGTCGCCCGCGGCGGTCCGGCCTCGCTCCCCGCCGACTTCGCCGAACAGCATGATCACTACGCGCGGGGAGCCGCCCGTCAGTGAGCGCGATCTTCCTCGATACCGTCTACCTGCTCGCGCTGATCAATCCAAACGACGCCTGGCGTGCAAAGGCGCTCGAGTGGGCGGCCAAGATCTCCGGCCCGCTCGTGACCACCGACGCCGTCTTGACAGAGGTGGCCGACGCGCTCTGTCGAAGCGACCGCCGGGCGTGGGCGGTGGCCGCGATCCGCGACTTGCGGTCTGATCCCAAGGTCACCTGCGTCCCGGGAAGCGCCGAGCTGTTCGGAAAGGGGTTCCAGTTGTACGAACGCCGGGCAGACAAGGACTGGAGCCTCACGGATTGCATCTCCTTCGTCGTCATGCGTGACCGAAAGATCCGGCAGGCTCTCACGGCGGACATTCACTTCATGCAGGCCGGATTCGAGGCGGTCTTGCGGGAACAGGCGGGACGCCCGCAGTAGACCCGTCGCGCCAAGGCCCGTTTCCGCGTATCATCGGGTGAGTCACCTACCCCCTCAGCGCTGCGCTCTCCCCTCAGGGGAGAGGCGGAAAGAGGAGCGACCCTATGCCAGACGCGGTGATCGTCTCGACGGCCCGGACCCCGATCGGCAAGGCCTATCGCGGCGCGTTCAACAACACCCACGGGGCGACGATGGCGGCCCACTGCATCCGCCACGCGGTCGAGCGCGCGCGGCTCGAGCCCGGCGAGGTCGAGGACGTGATCCTGGGCTGCGCGATGCCCGAGGGCGCCACCGGCCACAACATCGCCCGGCAGTCGGCGATCCGCGCCGGGCTCCCCGTCACCACCGCGGGCACCACCGTCAACCGCTTCTGCTCCTCGGGGATGCAGGCGATCGCGATCGCGGCGCAGCGCGTGATCCTCGACCGCGTCCCGGTCCTGGTTGCGGGCGGCCTCGAGTCCATCAGCCTCGTCCAGAACGAGCACCAGAACAAGTACCGGATCCGCGAGTCCTGGCTCGACGAGCACAAGCCCGAGATCTACATGACGATGATCGAGACCGCGGAGGTGGTGGCGAAGCGCTACTACATCACCCGCGAGGCGCAGGACCAGTACGCGCTGGTCAGCCAGCAGCGGACCGCGGCGGGTCAGCGCGAGGGGCGCTTCGACCAGGAGATCGTGCCGCTCCCGACGGTGAAGCTCGTCCAGGACAAGCAGACCGGCGAGGTCCGTGAGGAGCCCGTGACGCTGACGAAGGATGAGGGGAACCGGCCGGACACGACGCTGGAAGGGCTCGCGGCGCTGAAGCCGGTGACGGGCGAGAAGGGTCACATCACCGCGGGGAACGCGAGTCAGCTCTCCGACGGCGCCTCGGCCTGCGTCGTCATGGACGCGAAGCTCGCCGAGCGCCGGGGCCTCCAGCCGCTCGGGATCTTCCGTGGGTTCACCGTCACCGGATGCGAGCCCGACGAGATGGGGATCGGCCCCGTCTTCGCCGTGCCACGGCTGCTCGAGCGGTTCGGGGTCCGGATGGAGCAGATCGACCTCTGGGAGCTGAACGAGGCGTTCGCCGTCCAGGTCGTCTACTGCCGCGACCGACTCGGGCTCCCGATGGAGCGGCTCAACGTGGACGGCGGGGCCGTCTCGATCGGCCACCCCTACGGGATGAGCGGGGCGCGCATGGTCGGCCACGCCCTCATCGAGGGGAAGCGCCGGGGCGCCCGCTACGTCGTCTGCACGATGTGCATCGGCGGCGGCATGGGCGCGGCCGGGCTCTTCGAGGTGGCCTGAGTTCATCGGGAGGGGGCCATGTCCTGACGGGCTTCGCCCTCTGGGGCCCCCTCCCGGGCCTCCCCCAGAGGTTGCCGCGGCAAAGCCGCGGCTCGGAGCGGAACGCCACGGCCGCGAGGCGAATGACGGGAGCGTTGCGAGAAGCCCGGGCGGGGAAAGTCGGGTTTCGGACCCGCCCGCCATTTCTTCACGGATCCTGAGCCGGCGATCGCGACCCCCGAGGAGGCGCGCCATGCACGTCGGGATGGCCACGATCTTCCAGAACCCCCGCAAAGCGCGGCCCGACCTCGAGGTCTACCGGCAGGAGCTGAAGCTGGCCGACCTGGCGGAGCCGCTGGGCTTCGAGTCCATCTGGGGCGTCGAGCATCACTTCACGGACTACACCATGTGCCCCGACGTGCTGCAGTTCCTGACCTACATGGCGGGGCGGACCGAGCGCCTCCGCCTCGGCTCGATGGTGGTCGTGCTGCCGTGGCACGACCCGCTCCGCGTGGCCGAGCAGGTCTCGATGCTGGACCACATCTCCGGCGGGCGCCTGATCCTCGGCCTCGGCCGCGGCGCGGGCAAGGTCGAGTTCGACGGGTTCCGCCTGGCGATGGACGAGTCGCGCCAGCGCTTCGTCGAGAGCGCCGAGATGCTCCTCCGGAGTCTCGAGTCGGGCTCCTGCGAGTACGACGGGACGTTCGTCAAGCAGCCGCGCGCGCCCATCCGCCCGGCGCCCTTCAAGACCTTCCGCGGTCGCACGTACGCCGCGGCGGTCTCGCCCGAGTCGGCGAGGATCATGGCCGAGCTCGGCGTCGGCATCCTGGTCATCCCGCAGAAACCCTGGCACGAGGTCGCCAAGGAGCTGGACGCGTACCGGACGATCTACCGGGAGGTGAACCGGGCCGAAGCCCTGCCCCCCATCGCCGCCGGCTGGGTGTTCTGCGACGAGAGCGCGGACCGGGCGGAGGCGATGGCCCGGCGCTACATCGGGGGTTACTACGAGTCCGTGCTGGAGCACTACAACTTCGCGAGCGATCACCTGGCGAAGACCAAGGGCTACGAGTACTACGGCAAGATGGCCGAGAAGATCCAGACCTACGGCACCGACAAGGTGATCGACTACTTCCTGAACCTCCAGGTCTGGGGAACGCCCGAGCAGTGCTACGAGCGGGTCGTGGACGTCCGAGCCCGGGTGGGCAACGACACTTTCGTCGGCGTGTTCAGCTACGCCGGCATGCCGTTGGACGAGGCGGAGCGCAACGTGCGGCTCTTCGCAGCCGAGGTGATGCCGGCGCTCCAGAAGCCCGGTCCGGAGCCCCGTCCCGTCGCGCGCGCCGCGGCCTCGCGATCGAAGGGGGAGCTCGACGTGGGGCTGCTCGGCTCGTGAAGGCGGCGGGGGTGCGGCCGACCGGCTCGGAGGTGGCCTGAGGGCTCCAAGGGGTCACGGGAGGGCGGAAGGGGCGTGGCCAGCGTGGGCAAGCAGGAGGCTGGTGGGGGGGGCCGGGGGGGGGCGGCAGCCGGCGCTCCCGCCCCGGGCTGAACGATGGTCGCGGCCGACGTCGCCGCGCGACTCGAGGCCCTCCGCGCCGAGCTGAAGCGCCAGGGGCTCACCGGGTTCCTGGTCCCCCGCGCCGACGAGCACCAGGGGGAGTACGTCCCGCCGCGCGCCCAGCGCCTGGCCTGGCTCACGGGGTTCACGGGCTCCGCCGGCGTCGCGATCGTCCTCGCCGACGCCGCGGCCGTCTTCACCGACGGTCGCTACACCCTCCAGGTCCGCGCCCAGGTCCCGGGCGAGCTGTTCGAGCCCCACCACATCACCCAGAGCCCGCCCGAGGAGTGGCTCCGCCGGAGGCTCCGGCCGGGGGACCGCCTGGGCTACGATCCCTGGCTCCACACGGGGGACGGCGTCGAGCGTCTCGAGGCCGCGTGCGGGAAGGCCGGCGCGGAGCTCGTCCCCTGCCCCGCGAACCCGCTGGACGCCGTCTGGGGGGAGCAGCCGCCCCCGCCCCTCGCGCCCGTCGTGCCGCACGACACGCGGTACGCCGGGCGGAGCGCGGCCGACAAGCGCCGGGAGATCGCCGAGGCGCTGGCGGCCGGCGGCACCGACGCCGCGGTCCTCACGGCGCCGGACTCGATCGCGTGGCTCCTGAACGTCCGCGGGAGCGACGTCGCGTACACGCCGCTGCCGCACGCCTTCGCGGTGATCCACCGCGACGCGACGGTGGACCTGTTCGTCGACGCGCGGAAGCTCACCCCCGGCCTCGTCGCGCACCTCGGGGATGCGGTGCGGACCGCCGAGCCCGCGGCGCTCGGCCCGGCGCTCGACCGCCTCGGCGCCGCCCGCCGGACCGTCCAGGCCGATCCCGCAGCGACGGCGGTCTGGGTCTTCCAGCGGCTCGCGGCGGCGGGCGCGCGCGTCGTGCGCGCACCCGACCCGTGCGCGCTCCCGAAGGCCTGCAAGAACGAGGTCGAGCTGGCCGGCGCGCGCGCCGCTCACCGCCGCGACGCGGCCGCCCTCTGCCGCTTCCTCGCGGGGGTCCTGCGAGAAGCCCGGGGTGGGCGGCTCACCGAGATCACGGCGGCGGCGCACCTCGACGCGCTCCGCGCCGAGCAGCCGCTCTTCCGCGAGCCGAGCTTCCCGACGATCTCCGCGGCCGGGTCGAACGGCGCGATCGTCCACTACCACGCGACGCCGGCGACCGACCGCCCCCTCGGGCCCGGGATGCTCTACCTCGTGGACTCGGGTGGCCAGTACCTGGACGGCACGACCGACGTCACGCGCACGGTGGCGATCGGGGCGCCGTCAGCCGAGCAGCGCGAGCGCTTCACACGGGTCCTCCGCGGCCACATCGCGCTCGCCACGGCGCGATTCCCCGCGGGGACGACCGGCTCGCAGCTCGACGCCCTCGCCCGCCGCCCCCTCTGGGAGGTCGGCCTCGACTACGATCACGGGACCGGCCACGGCGTCGGCAGCTACCTCGGGGTCCACGAGGGGCCGCAACGCATCTCGAAGATCCCGAACGCGGTCGCGCTCCGGCCCGGGATGATCTGCTCGAACGAGCCGGGGTACTACAAACCGGGGGCGTACGGGATCCGGATCGAGAGCCTGGTCGCGGTCACGCCCCTCCCGACGCCCGCCGGGGGCGAGGGGGAGTGGCTCGGCTTCGAGACGCTCACGCTCGTCCCGATCGACACGGCGCTGGTCGAGCCCGCGCTGCTCACCGCCGAGGAAGCCGCCTGGCTCGGCGCGTACCACGCGCGGGTCCGCGCGGAGATCACGCCGCTGGTGGACCCGGACACCGCGGCGTGGCTCGAGGCGGCGACGCGGCCGCTCGGGGCTCGCGGCGCCCGAGAGGGAGGCGGGACGGCAGCCGGGTGACGGCGCGGAGGCGCACGAGGCGATGGGGGCGCGGGCTCGCTGCGGCTGGCCTCCTCGCCCTGGGCGGCTGGCTCGCCTGGGAGGCGTGGACGTGGCCGGACGTGGCAGCGCTGGCCCGGCAGAACCCGAGGACGACGGCATTCATCGAGTACTACCGGCGCGAGCAGCGCGCGGCCGGCCGCGAGGGTCGGGTGGCGTGGACGTGGATACCGTACGAGCGGATCTCACCACACCTCAAGCGCGCGGTGCTGGTCGCGGAGGACATCAACTTCTTCTCGCACCGGGGCTTCGACGTGGGGGAGATCGGGCTCGCGCTCCAGGAGGCGCTCGAAGAGCGGGGGACGCCGCGCGGCGCCTCGACGATCACGCAGCAGCTCGCGAAGAACCTCTGGCTCTCGCCCTCACGCAACCCGCTGCGGAAACTCCGCGAGGCGGTCCTCACGTGGCGGCTCGAGCGGACGCTCCCCAAGCGCCGGATCCTCGAGCTCTACCTCAACGTCGCCGAGCTGGGGCCTGGGATCTACGGCGCCGAGGCGGCGAGCCGCCGGTACTTCGGCAAGGCGGCGGCCGACCTCGACGAGGAGGAAGCGGCGCAGGTCGCCGGGAGCCTGCCCAACCCGACCGCGTGGCACCCCGGCGCGGCGAGCCGGGCCTACGGGCGGCATGTGGCACGCATCCGGACGCGGATGGCGAAGGCGGAATTCTTGTGGAGGCAAATCTGATCCGAGGCGAGGAGAGCCATGAGTGAGCCGATCTTCCGCGGCTACGACCGGGCGGCGCTGGACCGTGAGTACGACAACCGCGCCAAGGTCCCCGACTTCGCGGACTACCTGGCGCACTACAGGGCCGCCAGTGACGCGGCGAAGCGGCAGCTGCCCTGCCGGCTCGACGTCCCCTACGGCCCGACCCCGGCTGAGGCCCTCGACGTCTTCCTGCCCCCCGCTGGCCGGCCCGCCCCGGTCCACGTGTTCATCCACGGCGGCTACTGGATGCTGCTCGACAAGGCCGACTTCAGCTTCGTCGCCCGCGCCCTCGTCCCGGCCGGCGCCGCCGTCGCCGTGATCAATTACGGCCTCATCCCGTCGGTGGACATGGACGAGCTGGTCCGCCAGTGCCGGGCCTCCGTGGCGTGGGTCTGGCGGAACGCCGCGTCGTTCGGGGGCGACCCCGCGCGCATCACCGTCTCCGGCCACTCGGCGGGCGGCCACCTCGTCGCGATGCTCTTCGCCACCGACTGGCCGACTTTCGCGGGCGTCCCCGCCGACGTCATCAGGGCGGGCTGCGGGATCAGCGGGCTCTACGACCTCGAGCCGATCCGCCTCTGCTACCTCAATGACACGCTGAAGCTGACGCCGGAGGCGGCGGCGCGCAACAGCCCGATCCACGTCGCCCCGCGAGCCCGGGCGCCGCTCCTCCTCCCCGTCGGAGCGCTCGAGGGCCCCGAGTACCATCGCCAGACCTATCACCTCGCCGCGGCGTGGGGCGGCCGGCACGTTGCCTGTGACGTGCTCGACCTGCCGGGCATCCACCACTTCTCCATCGTGAGCCAGCTCGAGGACCCCGGGAGCGAGCTTTCGGGCGCGATCCTCGGCCAGATGGGACTCCGCTGAGCGGGGGCTGGAGGCACCGACGATGAGCGAGGACCTGCGCGAGACGACGAAGAAGACTGCGGCGATGCTCTTCCACACCCTCAAGGGGGGCGTGGGGTTCGAGCTGTGGAAGCAGTTCGACAAGGAGCTGGCGCGCGAGCTCTCCATGTTCTTCACCGGAAAGCTCTACAGCCGCGACGTGCTCTCGCAGGCGCAGCGGGAGCTCTGCGCGGTGGCCGCGCTGACCGTGCTGAACCGCCTCCCCGAGCTGCGCGCCCACTGCCACGCGGCACTCAACGTCGGGGCGACGCGCCGGGAAGTGGCCGAGGTGATCTTCCAGATGGTCACGTATGGCGGGATGCCGGTCGTGGCGGACGGGCTCCGCGTCCTCAAGGAGGTCCTGGTCGAGCGCGGCGAGTGGACGGAGTAGACCCCCACCCAACCCGAGAAAGGACGCACCGATGCCGTTCCAGACACGTCATCTCTTTTCCGCCGCGATGGACGTGGACCCGGCCAGGGAGGCGCTCTTCAACGAGGTCTACGACAAGGAACACGTTCCAGCCCTCCTCGCCGTCCCCGGGGTCGTCGCCATCGCGCGCTTCCGGCGCGAGCCCGTGACCATGGCGATCGGCGGCGAGCGCCGGACGATCAATCTGGAGAGCGAGCCGCGCTACACGGCCCTGTACGAGATCGAGAGCCCGGACGTCCTGGTGAGCGACGCGTGGGCGCGTGCCGTCGAGCTCGGCCGCTGGCCGGCCGAGGTGCGGCCGTACACCCGGAACCGCCGCCACGTGCTGCTGGCCCGGCTCTGACCTGCCCTCCCACCGGGGGGGCAGGGTGGGGCACGACGCCTAGCAACCGCCGATCAGGACCGCCGACGACAGGGCCCGACCGTAGACGGTGTATCGCCGGTGGACCATCACGTGAAAATGCGGCTGGGCGAACTCCTCGATCGCGCTGACGAGTCCTCGGTCCGTGAGCCGCCGCAAGACCACGCGTAGCCACCGGAGTTCGGCCTCGGAGTACGGCACCTTCGACAGGTCAACCGAGGACCCGGTGAGGTGGGTCGAGCGGATGGCGCCGTGGGCTGGCGCCGCGTTTCCGTTCCAGGCGGCCAGCGAGCGCTGGACGCCGACGGTCCGGGTGAGCGACGTGACCTTGAGCCGAACCCCGAACAGCTCCGCCATCGCGCGGGCCAACTGATCGACGAACTGCCTGGTCCACGGTCGGGCGACGCGCAGCCAATCCGGCACGCCGTCCACCCAGTACCCGGACCCTCGTGCCGCCACGGGCACGAGGAGCCGCGCCCGCACGAAGCGCTCCACCATGCCGCGGTTTCGCATGCGCGAAAGGCGCTCGCGATCGGCGGCCGCGTTCTCCCGTCGGAGGTAGCCCGGTGGTGTCCGCAAGGGCGAGGCGGGAGGGAGGAGGCGTCCCTGCCGCAGCTCCTCCACCCGCGGCAATGCCAGGATCCGGCCAATGCGCAGACGGGAGCCGAGGCGCAGGGAGCTCAGTCGCGCGAGCGCAGCAGCGCTGGTTCCATACCGTGCGCCGAGCGCGGTGAGGGAGTCTCCGCGCACGACCTCGTGGCACCAGCGGACCACCTCCGTCGCGTGTGCGCGCTGGCATGCCCCGACGACGCTCGCAATCGCGGCCATGACCAGGGCACCGCGCCACCCGCGCCGCGTGAGGCATCGCCGCGCCGCGCCCCGGCGCACCGCCCGCTGCCGGGGGGTCACTTATCGCCCCAGACCAGAGCGCCGTGCACCCATCCGCGGTCGCCATCCTCGTGCTGGACCTCGAGCCACCCACCCTGCTCTCGCAGGACGAGGAAGTTGACCCCGCGCTCGGCGGTGAACACGACGGGCCGGTCCGTCGCCGGCCCGGAGCGGACGTTGACGAGGCGCGCGGTGACGACGACGGTAGACCGGCCGTCCGTCAACGGCGCGTAGATCCAGCCGCTCCGGCCCTGAAAGTCCCGCACCTCGAGCCACGTCTCGCGCCGCCTGACCACCTGCAGGGGTTCGTTCTCGTACGTGTGGCGCACATGCTCGAACTCCGTCCCCGGCCCCTCCCGAAGGTTCGCCGTGTCGACCTGCACGCGGACGAAGGCGTGCCGGGCGGCGCCAGCCGGCCCGGTCAGGAGACCTCCGAACAGGACCATCACCACCACCAACGCCGACGATGGAACCAACCCGAGGCTTCGTCGCACCAGCATCGTCCGTCCTCCTGCGCGACCTCGACGAGGTCGCGATCCGGTCCCTCACAGACCCCCGCCGGGCGGCAGAGGCGCCAACCGGCACGAGGGGTGCGCAGGCCACCGCCTGGTGGCCGGGAAGGCCGCCATCGACCTGCGCCACCGGGATCGCCTCAGGAAAGGCTGGAGGACGTCAGAAGACGCCGCGACCGAGGAGACGAAACGCGGGAGGCGTGAAGAGCGCGTGCTTCACGATTCGGAATGTCGAGCGGAGAGGCACCGCTAGAACCGGCCCGTCCAGCCGCCCATCGACCGAAACGCCGCGCGGAGCTGCCGCCCTGCGGCCCGGGCGAATCCACATGGCGGCCTCGCGGTGAGCCGACCGCGCCGTCATACTCACCGAAGTGACCCGCTTCCCCCCAGCGACCGCTCCACCGCGCGGCGAAGTTCAAGGGCGCGGGCCCAAGCCGCCTGCTCTTCCCGGGTCAGGCGCTCCTGAGCACCGAGCGTGAGGCGATGGTAGGCCTCCAGGGCTGTCTGACAGACATCGACCGCCTGCTCCTTTCGCTCGCTTTGGTCCGCGAGGCGTCGCAACTGGTCCCGGTAGACCTCGATCTCCGGCTCGCCGCCGCCCTTGACCAGCCGCCGATACCGGTCGCCGAAGACCTCGTACTCCGCTCGGACAAGCCGCTCCTCACGAAAGGCCACCCGGAGTACCGCTGTGGCACGCGCTTCCCGCCCCACGGAACTCCACACGACCCAGGACGACACCGGCCGAGGAGCTGTCCGGAGCTGCCGGCTGTCGACTGCCGCCGCAACCTCCTCGACGGTCATCCCCGGCTGCAGGCGCTCGTACAACCCGTGGATATCAGTCTCGACACGCGAGGTGAGGGCACCGGCGAGCGCCCCAGGGGCTTGCCCACCCAGAACCGTGATCCCAAGGATCACCAGCAGGAGGGGTTTCGATCCGAGCATGAGCTCTACCTCCCCGCTTGGTCGACAATGACGTGGTCGTCGGCAGTCTAACACCGGGGTCTGGCATCCGAAAGAAAAAGCCCCCTTGACTTCGCCGGCCCGTTCCCGGACGCTGAGCCTGCCGATGGCGACCCTGCTGGTCCCGGTGGAGCTGCGCCGGTGGCCCGCCGGCGTGCGGCGGCTCCACACACGATTTCTCGGCCGCACTCCAGGACCCTCACCGGGGGAGCGGGCCGGGGTGAGGGGCTCAGAGGAGACACCGCATGAAGCTCGAGGGCAAGATCGCGCTGGTAACGGGAGCGGGCTCCGGGATCGGCCGGGCCTCGGCGCTCCTCTTCGCCCGGGAGGGCGCGAAGGTGGCGGTCGTGGACGTCCGCGAGGACGCCGCCAAGGCCACGGTACAGGAGATCGAGCGGGCGGGCGCCCAGGCCCTGGCGATCCGGGCCGACGTCGCCATCGCGAGCGACAACGAGGCGGCGGTCGGCCAGACCCTCGCCCGGTGGGGCCAGCTCGACGTGTTCTTCGCCAACGCCGGGGTCCCCCAGTGGCCGACGAGCATCGAGGACGTGGACGAGGCGACCTTCGACCGGATCATGGCGGTGAACGTCAAGGGGGTCTTCCTCGGCATCAAGTACGCGGCGCCGGTGATGAAGCGCCAGCGCGCCGGCGTCATCCTCATCACCGCCTCGACGTCGGCGATCCGGCCGCGCCCACGGGTGCAGTGCTACACGGCCTCGAAGGGCGCCGTGATCGCCCTGACGAAGACCCTGGCGCTCGAGCTGGCGCCCTTTGGGATCCGCGTGGTCGCGCTCGCGCCGGTCGCCACGGAGACGCCGATGCTGCCGACCTTCATGGGCAAGCCGGCGATCGACGAGGAAAGCCGGGCGCGCTACGTCGCCACGATCCCGCTGGGGCGGCTCAACACGCCGGAGGACATCGCCAAGGCCGCGCTCTTCCTCGCCTCGGACGACGCCGCGATGATGACGGGGACCTGCGTGGAGGTGGACGGCGGTCGCTGCGTCTGAAGAATCTACACCACCCGCAACGACATCGTGAGGGGCCCCGGCGGCGCCCAGATCCTGTTCGACGACCCCTCCGGCAACCCCATCGAGCTCTTCCAGCCCGCTCGCTGAGGATGCCGCGGTCGCGGTGCGAGGCAGGCGGCGCCCCTTGACTTCGTGCGGTCTTTCCCGGACGCTGACTCTCACCGATGGCGATCCTGCTGGCCCCCGCCGGGAGCCCTGAAGCCCTCGACGCCGCCCTCGCGGCGGGGGCGGACGCCGTCTACGTCGGGCTCAAGGGCTGGAGCCGGGGCGGCGCGCGCGGCGAGTTGGACTGGGGCGAGCTGGCCCGGGCGGTCGGGCTCGCGACAGCGCGCCGAGCCGAGATCCACGTCGCGCTCAACACCATTCCGAAGCCGCGCGAGCGCGCGGCCCTCTTCGACCAGGTCCCGCGGGTCCTCGACCTCGGGGTCCGTACCGTCATCGTCAACGATCTCGGGATCCTGTCCGATCTCCACCGCCGCGTCCCGACCCTCCGGCTCACGGCCAGCATCGGCTGCGGCGCGCAGACCGCCGCCGACGTCGCCTTCTTCCGCGAGGTCGGGGCGGACGCGGTCGTGCTGCCGGGCACCGTCGGCCCCGACGAGGCGGCCGAGTGCGCCGCGGTCGGGGGGATCACGGTGGAGGTCATGCTCCACATGGTCGAGGAGTTCGTGCTCCTCGGCCGGTGCTCGATGCCGAGCTACGTCCACCTCAAGCCCACCGCGCTCCCGGACGCGGGTGGCCTCGTGGACGGAATGCGCCAGACCGGAAGCATGAAGCGGGGCGGCGTCGGCGCCTGCTTCCGGATCTGCCAGGAGCCGTGGGCGGCGGAGGACGGGGCGGGCCGGCGGGCCGCCTTCACGTTCCCGAGCCGGCAGCTCAGCCGTGAGGCCGACGTTGCGGGCTACGTGAGGGCCGGGGTCGGCGTCCTGAAGCTCCAGGGGCGAAGCCTCCCGGCGGAGCAGCTGACCCCGCTCGTCGCGCGCTACCGGCGGGCCCTCGACGCCGCGAAGGCGGGCGAACCGGGACCGCCGGCGGCGCCGGAGGCGGAGCTGCCGCCACGCTGGACCGTCGTCGGACGCTGACGCCAGGCCGGAGACCACCGTGAAGACGGCTCCGCCGTTCGAGCTGACCACCACGGTCTCGAACCTGCGTCACCTCCGTGCCTCCGACCTGGGGCCCTACGACGCCGTCTACCTCGGGAACGTCTACTGCCGGCTCTACGAGGGGAACGTCCTCGAGCGCCCCACGGATCTCCGCGAGGCGATCCGAATCGTCCGCGACCAGGGGAGGCGCGCGTACCTCGCGACCCACGCGGCCCCGCGCGCCGACACGCTGCCCGCGATCCGCGCGGCGCTGGAGACGGGGGCGGGCGCCGGCGCCGAGGCCGTCGAGGTGCACAGCCTCGGGCTGGCCAAGCTCGTCCGCGACGAGCTCCCCGGGCTGGCGATCCACGTCGGCCACTTCGCCAACGTCTACACCGACCTCGGGATCGAGGTCCTCAAGGGCTTCGGGGCCGCACGCGTCGCCCCGAGCCACGAGCTGACGCTGGACGAAGTGGACGCGATCGCGCGGGCCACGGGCGTCCCGATGGAGCTGACCGTCCACGGGAAGATCCCGATCGGCGTCTCGGAGATCTGCGCCCTCCTCCCGTACGAGGCGACCTGGGGCGTCCCCTGCCCCGATCTCTGCCAGCAGGACGTGCTCCTCGAGAAGGACGGCTGGGGACTCAAGTCGGTCGGCAAGGGCGTTCTCTCCGGCCGGGACCTGTGCCTCCTCGAGCACCTGCCGCGCCTCGTGACGGCGGGGCACCGCCACTTCCGGATCGAGGCCCACTCCGAGAGCCCCGCCTACCGGCTCGCGGTCGCGCGGGTGTACCGCGAGGCGCTCCGGCGCGCCCTCGACGGAGGATACGGCGTCGAGGCAGAATGGTGGCGCACCCTCCGGGCGCACTCGCGCCTCGGGCTCTGCAACGGCTTCGCCTTCGGGCGGAGCGGAATGGACTACGTCGCGGCCGGGGACGCCCGGCCGCCGGAAAGGAGCGCGTGATGACGGAGCTACTCTCGCCGGGAGGCAGCCTGGAGATGTTACGCGAAGCCGTGCGGGCAGGCGCCAACTCGGTCTACGTGGGCCCGCTCGGCTGGAGCCGGCGGGATCCGGCCTACGAGGTCCAGCACCACGAGGTCCTGGACGCGATCCGGCACGCCCACGACCACGGGGCGAAGCTGCGCGTGGCCCTCAACGTGGACATCGACCCCGCGGACCACGCGGAGATGCTCCGGAAGGTCGAGACGTACGCGCGCGCGGGCGTGGACGGCTTCATCATGAAGTCCGAGGACGCCATGCGCGAGGTCCACGCGCGCGTCCCCGAGATCACGATCCACGCGAGCGTGGCCTGCAACGTCCGGGACCGCGCGGCGATGGAGCGCGTCAAGGCGGCCGGCGCGACCCAGTTCGTCGCCTCCACGGCGCTCAACACCTTCGACCGGATCGCGGCGCTCAAGCGGACGGCGGACGAGGTCGGGATCGGCGTCGAGCTCCTGATCCACAGTAACCGCTGCATCACCGGCGTCGGAGGCTGCCGGCTCTACGACTACTTCGCGCCCTACTTCGAGGAGCGCGTGGTCCACGACTCGGACGGGACCAGCCGGATGAAGCTCATCGGCAACCCCGACAAGGGCGGTGTCTGCTACCGCCCGTGCCTCGGCAACCACGTCCCCGGGATCGCCGCGCGCTTCCCGGACAAGGTCCTGACCTACCTCGACCGCTCGAACAACGAGATCTACAACCTGCTCGAGGACGTGCCTCGCTACATCGCGCTCGGCGTCACGACGCTCAAGATCCAGGGGCGGGAGTACCCGCCGCCGCTCATCGGCGAGCTGACGCGGATCTACCGGCGGCTGGTCGACCAGACGCTGGCCGGAGCGCCCGATGTGGCCGGCGCGCACGCCGCGCTCGACCCGGTCCTCGCCGCACGCGACCGCTGTCGGAGCGAGAAGACGCAGGCGCTCCACGACCGGCTCCTCGCGCGGATGGCGGCCGTGGACGGGCCCGGCGGGCGGTCCACCGACTGGGACCCAGCCTCGGAGGAGGCACGACTCCGTCAGGCGGAGGCTCCGGCCTAGCACGTCAGTGGAGGTGCGCGACAGAGGCGCGTCGCGACTCGGGGCCATCCTGCGCCAGCGCTGCCCCCGGTGCTTCCGCGGGCAGGTCTTCCGCGGCCGGATCCGGATGCACGAGCGCTGCCCGGTCTGCGACCTCCGCTTCGAGCGGGAGCAGGGGTACTTCCTCGGCGCGATGTACGTGAGCTACGCCCTGGGGCTCGCCGTCCTGGGCTCCCTCGTGATCCTGACGTGGTGGCTCGTCGGACTCGAAAACCCCTGGAACCTGGCTCCCTCGGTGGTGATCTTCCTCCTGTTCGTTCCCGCGATCTTCCGCTATTCGCGCGTCATCTGGATGCACCTCGACCGCGCGGTGGACCGCCTGAGCGGAGGACCGTCTACCTAGACGCGGGGCGGCGCCGTTCCTCCAGCTCTTCCAGGGTCCGGGGCCAGTCGCGCTTGAGCAGCCGGGAAAGCACGCGGTCGGCGAGGAGTTTCCCACCCGTCTGGCAGCGGGCGCAGTAGTTCGTCTCGTTCTCCGCGAAGACGATCCGCTGGACGGGCGCGCCACACTCCGGGCACGGCTGGCCGTAGCGCCCGTGGACCGCCATCCCCGGTCGGAACGCCGTGACCCCTTCGGGAAAGCCGTCGCCCGCCTCGCGCCGCAGGCGCGCGACCCATTCGAGGAGCGTGGCACGGGTCGAGTCGTAAAGCCTTGCGATCTCGGCCGAATCGAGCTGGGCCGTCAGCTTCACCGGCGAGAGGCGGGCGCGGTGGAGGATCTCGTCCGAGTAGGCGTTCCCGATCCCGCTGAAGACCCGGGGATCGGTGAGCACGCGCTTGAGGGGGTGGCTCTCGCGGGTGAGCGCCGCCCGGAACCGGTCCAGGTCGGCCTCGAGGGGCTCGATTCCGCCGGGATCGTGCTCCCGGAGCGCGGCCGCTCCGCGGACCAGGTTGAGCGCGGCGCGCTTGGTCGAGCCGGCCTCCGTCAGGAGGAGCGTCCCCGGCGGGAAGTCGAACGCGGCGAGGCCGACCTTCCCCGGAATCCTCGCGCCGGCCGCCTTCCAGTGGAGCCGCCCCGCGATCATCAGGTGGAGCACCAGGTACAGCTCCCCCTCGAGCGCGACGACGATCCGCTTCCCGAGCCGGCGAAGGCCGACCACGTGCCGTCCGGTCGCGGTCGCGATGGACGGATCGACCGAGCGGAGAACGAACGGGCTCGCGAGGCGCACCCGCTCGAGGGCCTGGCCGAGGATCCGCCGCTCGAGCGCGTCGATGTAGGCGACGACGTCGGGCAGCTCGGGCATCGGGCGGTGGGTGCGACCCCCTCCCCCTCCCCTCTCCCCCTCGAGGGGGAGAGGGAAACGAGGGGGGGTCAGATCAGCGAGGCGATCGCCTCGCCGACCTCGCGGGTCGAGGCCTTGCCGCCGAGGTCGCGCGTGACCGTCTTGCCCTCCTCGACGATGTGCTCGATCGCGCGGACGACGGCGCGGGCCGCGTCGGCGTGGCCGAGGTGCTCGAGCAGCATCGCGCCCGTCCAGATCTGGCCGATGGGGTTCGCGATCCCCTTGCCGGCGATGTCCGGGGCCGAGCCGTGGACCGGCTCGAACATCGAGGGGTGCTCCTTCTCCGGGTTGATGTTCGCGCCGGGGGCGAGCCCGATCGAGCCGGCGATGGCCGGGCCGAGGTCCGAGAGGATGTCGCCGAAGAGGTTCGAGGCGACGACCACGTCGAACCAGTCCGGGTGCTGGACGAAGTGGGCCGTCAGGATGTCGATGTGGTACTGGTCCGTCCGGACCCCGGGGTAGTTCTTCGCCATGGCCGCGAAGCGCTCGTCCCAGTACGGCATGCTGTGGATGATCCCGTTCGACTTCGTCGCCGAGGTGACGTGGCGCGCGGGACGGGTCATCGCCAGCTCGAACGCGTAGCGCATGACGCGGTCGCACCCCTTGCGGGTGAAGATCGCCTGCTGGACGGCCAGCTCCTCGGGCGTGCCACGGTAGAGCCGCCCGCCGATCTCGGAGTACTCCCCTTCGTTGTTCTCGCGGACGATCACCATGTCGATGTCGTCGGGGGTCCGGCCCGCGAGCGGGGAGCGGACGCCCCTGAGGAGCCGCACGGGGCGCAGGTTGATGTACTGGCGGAACGTGCGGCGGATGGGGATCAGGAGCCCCCAGAGCGAGACGTGGTCCGGCACGCCCGGGAAGCCGACGGCGCCGAGGTAGATCGCGTCGAACGCGCGAAGGCGGTCCACGCCGTCCTCGGGCATCATCCGGCCCGTCTTCGCGTAGACTTCGCAGCTCCAGTCGAAGTGGGTCCAGGCGAGCTGAAAGCCGAACCGGCGCCCGGCCGCCTCGAGGACGCGCATCCCCTCGGGCACGACCTCCTTGCCGATCCCGTCCCCCGGAATGACCGCGATCTCGTGCTTCATGGCCCCCTCACCCCGACCCTCTCGCCCGATGGAGGAGAGGGAGTTTGCCTAGCAGGCGCCGCCGGCGACCTTCGGCCACTGGATCAGCTCGATCCGCGTGTCGTCGGGGGCGCGGAGGAACGCGACCCGCGGGCCCTTCGGCACCTGGATCGGGCCCTCGAGGAGCTTGGCGCCGAGGCCTTCGAGCCGCCGGATGTCCGCCTCGAGGTCCTCGGAGTCGAACCCGAAGTGCTCGAGCCCGTGATGGGCGTTCGCGTCGCCCGGGCCGAGCCGCTCGCCCGTGCGGGCGCCGGAGATGTTCACCGCCATCCCGCCGTCCTCGCTCTGGCAGCGGATGAACCGGTCGCCGAAGACGCGGTCCTCGTCGCTCACGATCTTGAAGCGGAACGCGGTCACGTACCACTCCGCCGTCTTCCGCGGATCCGGGGCCTTCAGGTGGATGTGGTTGATGCGGTAGGGCATGCGGGCCTCCCTGGGTGGCGCCCACCCTCACCCTGCCCTCTCCCTCCCCGAGGGAGGGAGAGGGACAGACTCGTCGGGGCGGGCGTGGTGGTCGATGATCCAGCGCGCGATGCTGTGCCGCGAGGGACCGTCGGGCAGCTCCCCGTACCCGAACCAGCGCGCGTCCTCCAGCTCCTCCCGGTCGATCCGCACCTCGCCGCCCGCGTAGCGCGCGACGAAGCCGATCATGAGCTGGCTCGGGAACGGCCAGTTCTGGCTCCCGACGTAGCGGACGTCCGTGACCTCGACGCCGACCTCCTCCCGCACCTCGCGGTGGACGGCGCCCTCGAGCGACTCGCCATTGTCCACGAAGCCGGCGACCAGGCTGTAGCGGCCGGGCCGCCACTCCGCCTTGCGCGTGAGGAGGCACCGGTCTCGGTCGCGGACCAGCACGATCACCGCCGGGTGGAGGTGCGGGAAGTGCTCGTAGCGGCAGCGGGGGCAGCGCTTCCCCCACTCGCCGGGGATGCGCCCGGTCGGCTCCCCGCAGCGCGGGCAGCGGCCGCTCGTGCTCTCCCACCAGAGGAGCTGCGCCGCCATCCCGCCGAGCGAGAGGAGGTCGTCGGGCAACCGGGTTCCCTGCATGGGGACGAGCGTCTCCCGGTGGAACCCTTCGGGGATCGGCGCCTCCTTCGGGAGCGACGCGACCCAGCACGGCGTGCTGGCGAGCGTGCCGAGCCAGAGCGGGAGGCCGAGCTTGCCGTCGAACGCCGCCGGGCAGTCGCCGGTCGGCAGGGTGAAGCCGTCGGCGCGCGGCACGACGACCAGGCCCTGCCCCTGGAGGATGAGCCAGTGGCCCCGCGGCGCCGGCGGGGCGGCCAGGTGCTTCGCCGGGACGAAGGCGCCCCCGAGGCAGTCGCGGTTGAAGGGCAGGTGCGTCGTGAGCAGGGCGGCGTCGCGGTGGGTCACGCTTCCCATTGTCTCCACCTGGGCGACGGGGTCAAGGGTCCGGCTGACAGCCTCCCTTGTCGGACCCGCAACCCCTCATCTATCCTGAGCAGGCGGTGGCCAAGCTCAGGCTGGTCAGTCTCGTCAAGCGCTTCGCCGACCACCCCGCCGTCCGGGGCGTCTCGCTCGACGTCGCGGAGGGCCACGTCGTCGTGCTGCTGGGCCCGAGCGGCTGCGGCAAGACGACGACGCTCCGGCTGGCGGCCGGGCTCGTTCATCCGGACGGGGGCGGAATCTGGCTCGACGGCCGGGAGATTGCCGGCCCGGGGTGGGGGGTGCCGCCCGAGCGCCGGAACCTCGCCATGGTCTTCCAGAGCTACGCGCTCTGGCCGCACAAGACGGTCTTCGAGAACGTCGCCTACGGGCTCCGGGTCCGCGGCCTGCCCCGCCAGGACGTCCGGCGGCGCGTCGCGCGAGCCCTCGCCATGGTCCACATGCCGGACCTTTCCGCCCGCTACCCCGGCGAGCTGTCGGGGGGACAACAGCAGCGGGTGGCGCTCGCGCGCGCCATCGTGGTCGAGCCCGCCATCCTGCTCCTCGACGAGCCCCTGTCGAACCTGGACGCCGTGCTCCGCGACGAGATGCGGGCCGAGCTCCGCCTCCTCCAGCGGGAGCTCGGCCTCACCTACCTCTACGTCACCCACGACCAGGCCGAGGCCATGGTGCTGGCCGACCACCTGGTCGTCATGCACGACGGGACCGTCGAGCAGCAGGGGCCGCCCGAGACCCTCTACCGCCACCCCCGCTCGCGCTTCGTGGCCGGCTTCCTGGGGGCGACCAACCTGGTCGAGGGCCGGATCGCGCGGGTCGGGCCGGACGCCGCCTGCCTCGAGGTCCCCGGCCTCGGCCCGCTCTGGGCCGGCGTGCCGAACGGCTTGCGGGACCGACTCGCCGCCGGGGCCGGTGCCTGGCTTTCCGTCCGGCCGGCCGACGTGACCCTGTCGCCGGCGGCGCCCCCGCCCGGCGGCGAGAACCACATCGCGGGTCGCGTCCTTCACCGCGTCTTCCTGGGGGACCTCGCGGAGTACACGGTCGACACGGGGAGCGGGGCCTGGAAGGTGCGCGCCCACCCCTCGTCGGCCTTCCCGCCGGGGGAGCCGGTCTCGATCGCGTTCCCCCGCGACGCTGCCACCATCGGGCTGGACCCTTGACGAAAGGAGCGATGCCATGAGGCGAATCGCCGCCATCAGGGCCGTCACCGCGCTGTTCGCGCTGTCGCTGGCCCCGCACCCGGCCGCCGGCGCCGGTCTCCCGCCCGAGCTGGTCGCCGCCGCCAAGCGGGAGGGAACGGTCGTCATCTACACCGGCGGCCACACCCGAGAACAGATCACCGAGCTCGCCAAGCGCTTCGAGCAGGAATACGGCATCAAGGTCCAGGCGACGCGGAAGCCGACCGGGGACATCCTCCAGATGCTGGCGGCCGAGCAGAAGGCCGGGGCCGTGCGGGCCGACGTCATCTCGGTGGCCGACGTCGCCGCCCTCGGGTACCTCCGCCAGGAGGGTCTGATCGAGAAGTACCTGCCGCCGAACGCCGACCAGGTGGTCGAGTCCCTCATGGAGCCGGGCGGCGACTCCGTCCCGTTCACGCTCAACGTCCTCGGCATCGCCTACAACAAGGCGAAGGTGCCCGCCGACAAGACGCCGAAAGCGTGGAAGGACCTGACCGACCCCTTCTTCAAGGGCAAGGTCGCCCACGGGAACCCGGCCACCTCGGGCACGACCGCGGGCTTCGTCAATGCCGTCACCCGGATCGCCGGGTGGGAGCTCTACCAGAAGCTCGGCGCCGGGGGCATGCTGATCCAGGACAGCGCGACCGCGCTCGCCCAGCTCGTGATCACCGGCGAGGCCCTGGTGGCACTCCCCGGCGTGGAGCCGAACGTGCTCGACGCCCAGAAGCGGGGCGAGCCGCTCGCCATGATCTATCCGGCCGAGGGCGTGCCGGTGAACGCCTATTACGTGTCGCTCGCCAGGGGCGCGAAGAACCCGAACGCCGCCCGCCTCTTCGTCGCGTTCCACATCGCCGACGAGACCCAGCGCCACCTCAACGACCGGCTCGCCTCCCGCGCGGTGCTGAAGCACGTGGCCCCACCGGCCGGCCTGCCGAGGGTGACCGACGTCAAGCTGGTGGCCCCCGACTTCGCGTGGCTGGCGAAGAACCGGAAGCAGATGCTGGAGACCTTCCAGGGCTACCTCCGGAAGTAGTCGCCTGTGCCCGGCCGGACCGAGTGGGCGAAGCTCGGCGTTCTGGGCGGCCTCCTGGCCGCGACCGCCCTGCTGGTCGTCTACCCCCTGGGGCGCCTGGCCGTCGAGTCGCTCCGCGGCCCGGGCGGGTGGACGCTCGCCCACTACGTCGAGCTCCTCCGCGATCCCGAGCTGCGCCAGGTCCTCTGGAACACGCTCTGGATCGCGGGGGCCACGACGGCGGGGTCGGCGGTCATCGGCGTGTTCATGGGGTGGGCGGTGGCGCGCACCGACATGCCCCTGCGCGGGGCGGTCCGGACGCTCTCCGCCCTGACGCTCGCCAGCCCGAGCTTCCTGGGGGCCCTGGCCTGGGTGCTGCTCCTCGGTCCGCGGGCCGGGAAGCTCAACCGCCTGCTGATGGAGTGGCTCGGGCTCGACCGGGCCCCCTTCGACATCTTCTCGCCGTGGGGGATCGTGTTCGTCCTCACCCTGTTCTCCTACCCCCTGGTCTTCCTGCCCGTGGCCGCCGCGCTGGACGGCATGGACGCGAGCCTGGAGGACGCCTCGCGGCTCCTCGGCGCGGGCCGCCTGCGCACGACGCTGGAGATCACGCTGCCGCTCGTCCTGCCGGCCATCCTCTCGGGCGCGATCCTCGTCTTCGTCGAGGCGATGGTCATCTTCGGCCCGGTGGCGGTGCTCGGCGTCCCCGTCCAGTTCCACACGCTGGCGACCAAGATGCTGACGATGATGCGGTTCCCGCCGCGGCTCGAGCTGGCCGCGGTCATGACCCTGCCGGTCGTGCTGACGCTGGCCGGCCTCCTCGCGCTCCAGCGCCTCTGGCTCGGCCGGCGGCGGTTCACCGTGACGACGGGGCAGGCGTCGCGACGCGGCCTCCCGGCGCTCGGTTGGGGCCGATACCCGCTCGCCGCCGCCTGCCTCGCGGTCGTGGGCCTGGCGGTGTTCCTGCCGTACGGCACGCTCCTGATGGTCTCGCTCCAGAAGAGCCTCGGCCGCCCGCTGTCCCCCGAGAACTTCACCCTCCTCGACAATTACCGTTACCTGTTCGACCAGAGCGCGGCGGTCAGGGCCCTCTGGCATAGCCTCTGGCTGTCGGCGGCCGCGGTGCTGGCAGCCCTGGCCCTGGGCCTTCTCGCGGCCTGGCTCGTCGAGCGGGCGCGCGCGCGCGGCCGGGGGCTCCTCGCTCTCCTGATGCTGGCCCCGTTCGCCCTGCCCGGCGCCGCGCTGGGCGTGGCGCTGGTGCTGGCCTTCGGCGGCCGCCCCTTCGCGCTCGCCGGCACCCTCACCATCCTCTGGCTGGCCTACGTCGTGCGGAGCCTGCCGGTGACGTTCGCCTACGCGCGCGGCGCGCTGACCCAGCTCAGCCCCGACCTCGAGGAGGCCGCCCGGACGCTCGGCGGCACGTGGCTCCGCTCCCTGCGCGACGTGACCGTGCCCCTGATCCGGCATGGGCTACTGGCCGCCGCCGTGATCCAGTTCGTGCTGCTCTTCCGGGAGCTCGGCACCTCCGTCTTCCTCTACACCGGGGGCAACGAGGTGACGGCGGTCGTCATCTACGACTTCGCCCAGGAAGCCCAATTCACCCTCGTCGCCGCCTTCTCGGTCATCGTCGCCGCCGTTAACCTCGGGGTGGTGACCCTCGTCCGGCGCTCGGTGGGGCTCGATCGCTGGGCCTGAGCCGGTCCCTGACGTTCCTCGCCCGCACCGCCGGGGAGGATGGCACGCGCGGCCTCCGCGCCTTCGTCCGGCGCGCGCCACCGCCACGGCGATGCGGAGGCTGGGAAAGGCGCCGAAGACGTCCGGATGGATGACGAAGCGCACCAGCCGGGGATCGGCTCAGCTCGCCCGGACACGCCGGGGGAGCGCGGCCAGCACCGCGGACGCCTCCCGGACGATCGCCCCGACGACCTCCGCGGCGCCAGGCAGGTCGCGGATCAGACCGACGCTCTGGCCGGCAAGCAGCGGGTAATACTCCCGGTTACCCCGCTGCGTCGTGGCGGCGTAGATATCCTGCGCCGCGACGGCCTGGAGCAGGCCTGGCAGCACGGGCGCGCCCGAAGCCTCGTACTCGGCCTGGAACGTGTTGCGCAGGGCGCGTGCCCACTGCCCGGTGAAGGCGTCGGTCACCGTGGTCGCGTCGGCCTCGCACTCGAGGAGGCTCTTCTTCCAGAACTCCGGCGCGGTGGCCTCCCGGGTAGCCACAAATCGCGTCCCGAGCAGGATGCCGCTCGCGCCGAGCGCGATGGCCGCGACCAGCCCGCGGCCGTCGGCGATCCCTCCGGCGGCGATCACCGGGACCTCGACGGCGTCCACGACCTGCGGCACGAGAGCCATCGTGCCGACCATGGCCGCCGCGGGGGAGGCGGGCTTCGCGCCGACGGAGCGGTGGCCGCCCGCGTCGGCGCCCTGGGTGACGATCGCGTCCACGCCCGCCGCGGCGACGTCGCGCGCGGCCTCGACCGTCGCCACCATCGCGATCACCGTGACGCCGCGCTCGTGGCAGCGTCGGACCATCTCGGCGCTCGGGTTGCCGATCCCGGCACTGAAGACCGGCACACGCTCGTCGAGGACCACTTCGAAGTCGGCCTCGACGAAATCCGGCAACGCGGGCGGGCGGGCGAGACTCGGCGGAATCCCGAGCCGCTCGCGGAAGCGGTTGAGCGTCCCCTGGACCTGCCCGATCGTCTCCTCGGGAATCCGCGCCGCGTCTACCGGCGGGCGCAGCTCGGAGTGCAGCCAGAGGTTCACGCCGAACGGCCGATCGGTCAGCGCCCGCACCCGGCGGATGTGCCGGCGCAGCTCGTCCGGCGCCACGTTGAGCCCGCCGATGATGCCGAGCCCGCCCGCGCGGGAGACCTCGGCGACCAGCTCCGGACCCGCCACGCTGCCCATCCCCGACTGGAGGATCGGGTACTCGATGCCGAGGAGATCGCACAGCACGGTGCGAAACGCGTCACGCATAGCTGACCCCCCTCAGGGGCGTGCGCGGTCGAGGATCGCCCCGAAGTCCGTTCCCGCGGGGAGCGTGCCGAACGCGCGGCCCCAGTCGCCCCCGAGGCGCGAGGCGCAGAAGGCGTCCGCGACCGCGCGCGGGGCGTGGCGGACGAGGAGCGCGCCCTGGAGCGCGAGCGCCAGCCGCTCGACGAGCCGCCGCGCCTCCGCCTCGCCGGCCTCGCCCCCGCCCCGGTTCAGTGCATCGTCGAGCGCCGAGACGTGCGCGTCGAGCCGCCGGTCGGCGCCGGCCGCGGCCGTCAGCTCGGCCCGGAGCGCCTCGAAGGTCTTCGGCTCGCGGGCGAGGGCGCGGAGGACGTCGAGGCACATGACGTTCCCGCTCCCCTCCCAGATCGAGTTCACCGGCGCCTCGCGGTAGAGCCGCGGGAGGACCGACTCCTCGACGTAGCCGTTCCCGCCCAGGACCTCCATCGCCTCGGCCACGGCGGCGGGCCCGCGCTTGCAGATCCAGTACTTCGCGGCGGGCGTCGCGACGCGACGGAAGGCGGCCTCGACCGGATCGTCCTGCCGGTCGTAGGCCCGCGCAAGCCGGAGGGCGAGCGCCGTCGCCGCCTCGGACTCGACGGCGAGGTCGGCGAGGACGGCGCGCATGAGCGGCTGGTCGAAGAGCCGCCGGCCGAACGCCGCGCGGTGCGCCGCGTGGTGGAGCGCCTGGGCGACGGCCTGGCGCGTGAGCCCGGCCGAGCCCAGCGCGCAGTCGAGCCGCGTGCAGTTGACCATCTCGATGATCACCGGCACCCCGCGCCCCTCCTCGCCCACGAGCCACGCCGCGGCGCCGTCGAACTCGACCTCGGCCGAGGCGTTCGCGCGGTTGCCGAGCTTGTCCTTGAGCCGCTGGAGGTGGAAGCGGTTCGGCGTCCCGTCGGGCAGAAAGCGCGGCAGGAGGAAGCACGAGAGCCCGCCGGGCGCCTGGGCGAGGGTCAGGAAGGCGTCGCACATCGGCGCCGAGCAGAACCACTTGTGGCCCGTCAGGCGGTACTCGGCGCCGGGCCCGCCCGCGCCGACCGGGACGGCGCCCGTGGTGTTGGCCCGGACGTCCGAGCCCCCCTGCTTCTCGGTCATCGCCATGCCGACGAGCACGCCCGCCTTTTCCCGGGCAGGGCGGAAGCGCGGATCGTAGGTCGTCGCGGTGATCCGCGGCTCCCACTCCGCCGCCAGCTCGGGCTGGAGGCGGAGCGCCGGCACCGCGGCGTACGTCATCGCGATCGGGCAGCAGACCCCCGCCTCGACCTCGTTCAGGAGGAAGACGCCGGCCGCCCGCGCGACGTGGGCCCCGGGCCGCCGGTCGCGCCAGGGCCCGCCGTGGAGCCCCCGGGCCACGCCGAGGCCGAGGAGGGCGTGCCAGGCCGGGTGGAACTCGACCTCGTCCCGCCGCCGGCCGAACCGGTCGAAGGCGTGGAGGACGGGCGGGTAGCGGTTCGCCTGCACGCCCCAGTCGAGCGCCTCCTGGGAGCCGAGCCGCTGCCCGAAGGCAGCGAGGTCCGCCTCGGCCCAGCCGGCGCCGTCGCGCCGGACCGCCTCGACGAGGGCGCGGTCGGTTGTGTAGAGATCGTAGTCCGAGAGGGGGGGCGGCTGGTTCAGGACCTCGTGCGTCGCCATGCCGGCAGGATAGGGTAGGCTGTCCCCGGTGTCCAGATGAGCGGACGCGCCCGGCTGGATCGCGCCCACCCCAAGCGCGTGGTCGTCGTCTGGTTCGCGACAGGCGACGCGGCCGGCGGGCGCCCTACGCGGGCGCCCCGAGCCGCGGCTCGACGAAGACGCCCGCAGCCGCGGCCAGCTCCATCGCCCGCCGCACGTCCACCACGCGCGGGCCGTGCGCGTTGAGCCGGACCACGACGCGGGCGCCCGGCGCGAGCTCGATCTCGCGCTCGCCGTCCAAGGCGAGGACCGCCGGGTGTGCCCGGCGGATCACGACCTCGTCCCCCGGCGCGAGAAGCCGGGTCTCGGCCAGCCGGACCTCCCGCACCAGGCCTGGCCCGATCGGCGCCAGCACCGGCCGCCCGCCCTCGCCGACCCGGAGGTAGAGGCCGTGCCCGTCCCGGCGGGCCGCATCTGGCAGGTGGGCGCCGATGGACGAGAGCCCGATGCTCCCGGGCACGGCGCGCGTCAGCACGACCTCCCGGATCTTGGCGGCGTCCCAGATCGCGCGCGAGGCGACGAAGCACTCGTCGTAGAGGGCCACGTCCACCAGGGCCAGGTCGGCCGCCGCGTCGAGCCGGATCACGTCCAGGCGCGGGAGGGTTCGCACGGCGTCCGGGGCGAGGCCGCGCGCCACCAGGCCCGCCGCGAGCCCGGCGACGGTCCCGTCGACCATCGTGGGGATGACGTTGTTGGTGCCGGTCGAGACCGGCACGAGCGGCACGTCGCCGCTCGCCTTGGCGACGGCACGGTTGGTGCCGTCGCCCCCCAGCGTGACGATGCAACCCACCCCGCCCTGGACCAGCAGCGCCGCCGCGCGTGTCGAGTCTTCCTGGGTGAACGTGACCGGCATCGGGAGCATTGACACGGCGAGCCTGAGGCCCAGGCCGTCGAGCGCCTTGCGTCCGATGCCGAAGGAATCCGGCATGACCCACACGCGCTCGACTCCCACCGCCTCGAGCCCCGTCAGGGCGCGCCGGACGATGCTCACCTTCTCGTCGTTGTCGAAGACGGAGCCGTGGGCCACGAGCCGGCGGATGTCCCTGCCCGAGGCCGGGTTGGCGATGAGGCCGACGGCGATCATCGCGGCGGCACCGCCTCCCGGAGGAAGGCCAGGACCAGGTCCGTGACGCGCCGAAAGCCCGGGCTGCCGGCGGTCACCCAGTCGAAGTGGCCCATGCCGGGAAGGATCTCGAGCCGCCGCGGCTCGCCCGCGCGCGCGAACAGACTCCGCGACTCGTCCGCCGGGACCAAGCGGTCGTCCGCCCCGTGGATGACGAGCACCGGCCGGGGCGCGATCTGGCCAACGAGCGACTCGGGCCGGAACTCGAGGAGCGCCTCGGCCGTCTCGAGCGGCAGGTCGCACTTCATCGGCGGGAACTCGCGGTAGGCATGTTCGAGGAACGCGCGGGAGTCGGGGTCGGGCAGGACGATCTCGAGCGGATCGACGCGAGCGGACCGACCGCTCCGAACGCGCGCCGAGCGGTCTGCCGCGAGCCGCGCCTGGAAGTCCAGCCACTCCCAGTGGCGGCGGAGGCTCCGGAGCCAGCGCTCGCCGTCCCCCATCGCCTCGATCGCCACCGCCGCGCGGACGCGCCGGTCGAGGGCGGCCACGGCGACGGTGTTGGAGCCGCCGAGACTGAGGCCAAGGACGGCCAGGCACGCGGGGTCGATGTGGGGCTGGTCGCCCAGGAACGTGAGCGCGGCGCGCGCGTCGGCCACCTGCTCCCGGGGGATGAGGCGCCAGCGCGGTCCCTCGCTGTCGCCGAAGCCGCGGTAGTCGAAGACCAGGGCGACGTAGCCTGCCGCGGTCAGCGCCTTGGCGACGTCGGGCATGACCAGGGTCTTCAGGTACGTGTAGCCCACGCAGAGCACGACGCCGGCCCGCCGCTCGCCGGCCGCGAGGTCCCGGGGTGTGTAGAGGAGGCCGTCCAACCGGTAGCCGTCGCTGTAGAAGGACACCTTCTGGATCGGTGCCGGGGCGGCGGGCACCGCGTGCACCAGCGCGCGCTCGACGTCCTCCTTGGTGATCGTGCCGCCCGGCCCGCTCCCCCGGACGCTCGCCAGGTCCACGCCGTGCTCCTTCGCGAGCCGGCGGGCGGCCGGCGTGGCGGGGATCGGCCCGGTCCCGGCCGCCGCGGGCGCCGGACGCTCGACGACGGTCGGTGCCGCCACCGGGGCCTTGGCCTCGGCCGCCGGCGGGACGGCGACCTCGGGCACGGGCTCACCGAGCGCCGCGATGAGGGCGATGACCCGAGTCACGGGCACGACGCTCCCGGCCGGGTAGAGGATCCGGGCGAGGATGCCGGAGGCGGGCGCCTCCACGACGTTCGTGATCTTCTCCGTCTCCACTTCCAGGAGCGGCTCCCCCTTCTCCACGGAGTCGCCCTCGCGCTTGAGCCAGGTGGTGATGACACCCTCCTGCATGCTGAGGCCCCACTTGGGCATGACGAGTTCGACGGCCATGGACGGTCCTTTCGGGGAACGGCGCGCTCACCACCTCCGGCACCCGAGGGAGGGAGCGCGCCGAGGCCCGGGCGGGCTCAGATCATGGCGGTGCGGGCGGCGTCGACCACGCGCTGGGGCGTCGGGACATAGTAGTCCTCGAGGGCCGGGCTGAAGGGCACGGGCGTATGCGGCGCCGTGACCAACTTGACCGGCGCGTTCAGGAACTCGAGCGCCTGCGTCGCCGCCAGCGCGGCGATGTCCGTCGCCACGCTGCAGCGCGGGTTGTCCTCGTCTACGACCACGAGCCGCCCCGTCCTGCGGACGGAGGTGAGCAGAGCGTCCTCGTCGAGGGGCGAGAGCGTCCGGAGGTCGATGACCTCGGCGCTGATCCCCGCCTTCGCCAGCTGGTCGGCCGCTTCCAGGGCCACGTGGACCATCCGCGAGATGGCGACCACCGTCACGTCCTTCCCCTCGCGTCGGATCTCCGCCTTGCCGAGCGGCACAACGTAGTCGCCCTCGGGTACGGGCCCCTTGAGGTCGTAGAGGAGCTTGTGCTCGCAGAAAATGACGGGGTCGTCGTCGCGGATGGACGCGGCCAGGAGGCCCTTGGCGTCCGCGGGCGTGGCCGGGGCGACGACCTTCAGGCCCGGGAAGTGGACGAAGGTGGAGTACATGGAGTCGGAGTGCTGAGCGGCCGCCCGGAACCCGGCGCCGATCATCGTGCGGATGACCAGCGGGATCTTCGCCTTGCCGCCGAACATGTAGCGCATCTTCGCGGCTTGGTTGGTGATCTGGTCCAGGCACACGCCCATGAAGCCGATGAACATGAGCTCGACCACCGGCCGGAGGCCCGTCGCCGCCGCGCCTACGCCCGCGCCCACAAACGCCGACTCGGTGATCGGCGTGTCGCGCACGCGGGTGCGCCCGAACTCGTGCACCAGGCCCTGGGTCACGCCCAGCACGCCGCCCCACGCATCGAGGTGGGCCGGATCGCTGCTCTGGGACGCTCCGGTCACGTCTTCGCCCATCAGCACCACCGTCGGATCGCGGCGCATCTCCAGGCGCAGGGCCTCGTTGATCGCTTCGCGGTAGCTCAGCTGTCGGTCTGGCATCGCCGTCCCCTCCAGTCGGCGCTCGATCCGGCGCCCGCGCTCAGCGGCTGACCGTCTGGAACGGCCAGAGCTGCGACTCCGGGAAGCTCACGTAGACATCGGTCAGGGTCTCCCGCGAGTCCGGAAGCGGGCTCGCCTGGGCGAACCGGACCGCGTCCTCGAGGGCGTCCGCGACGCGGCGGTCGGCGGCGTCCAGCTCGGCCTCGGGCAGGAGCCTCTGCTCGAGGACGGTCTTGCGGAACCGTTGGATGCAGTCGCGCCCGCGGTAGTGCTGCTCCTCCTCCTTGGTCCGGTAACGGATGGTGTCCCCCTCGAAGTGGCCGTAGTAGCGGTAGGTCTGAGCCTCGATGAAGCTCGGCCCGTCGCCCCGGCGTGCCCGGGCGACCGCCTCGCGCGTCACCTCGTAGACGGCGAAGACATCCTGCCCGTCGACGGCCACGCTGGGCATGCCGAACCCCCGGGCGCGGGCGGCGATGTCGCGCCCGGACACCGAGTAGTCGGGCGAGGTCGTCTCGGCGTAGCGGTTGTTCTCGCAGACGAAGATGACAGGGAGCTTCCAGATGCCGGCCAGGTTCAGCGACTCGGCCGTGGTCCCCTGGTTGGCGGCGCCGTCGCCGAAGAAGCAGGCCGTGACCTGGTCTCCGCCCTTGAGCTTCGCGGTGAGCCCGGCGCCGCACGCGAGCGGCGGCCCGCCGCCGACGATCCCGTTGGCCCCGAGCATGCCGCGGTCCACGCCGGCGATGTGCATGGAGCCCCCCTTCCCCTTGCAGGCGCCCGTGGCCTTGCCATGGATCTCGGCCATCATCGCCCGCGGGGCGACGCCCTTCGCGATGCAGTGCCCGTGGCCGCGGTGCGTGCTGGTGATGAAGTCGTCGTCCCGCAGGGTGGCGCAGACGCCCACCGCCACGGCTTCCTCGCCCGCGTACAGGTGGACGAAGCCCGGAATCTTGCCTCCGGCAAAGTCCGTGTGCAGCCGGTCCTCGAACTCGCGGATCAGGCGCATGCGCTCGTACATCCCCAGGAGCGTGTCTCGGTTGATCTCCATGGCGTCTCCTCCCCGGGTGGGGGTGACGGGCTCGACCCTCTCGGCGGCCCCAAGTCTAGCGCACCTCATTGGGGTGAGGCCACCGGAGACCTGCGGAAGCCTACGGCCTGCCATCTAGGCATTCGAGACACACGGACGCCCGGGCCGGGCTGACCCGGGCGTCCGCGTGGCGGCGGAAGCGTCCCCCGCCCGCCGCTCAGATGTTCCGCGTTTTCATCTGGTCCGCGATGTACTCGGCCTGCCGGATGGCCAGGGTTACGATGGTCAGCGTCGGGTTCTCCGCGCCGCCGGTGGTGAACTGGCTGCCGTCGGAGATGAAGAGATTCGCGATGTCGTGCGTCTGGCCCCACTTGTTGCACACGCCGTCGGCGGGGCGCGCGCTCATGCGGTTCGTGCCGAGGTTGTGCGTGGAGGGATAGGACGGCACCTCGTAGGTCTTGAGCGCCCCCACCGCCTGGTAGACGGCCGACCCCTGCCGGTAAGCGTGGCTGCGCATGGCGACATCGTTGGGGTGGTCGTCGAAGTGGACGTTGGGGACCGGCAGCCCGTACTGGTCCTTCTCGGTGGGGTGGAGGCTCACCCGATTCGTCGCCTGCGGCATGTCCTCGCCCACCAGCCACATGCCGGCCGTGTGGTTGTAGTGGTCGAGGGCCTCGGCGAACGGCTCTCCGTACGCCCCGGGGTTCAGGAACGCCGCCAGGAACGGCAGGCCCAGCGAGAGCGTTTCCATCAGGTAGCCGCCGGCGAAGCCCCGCGCGGGCTTGTTGCCGCTCTCGTCCGTGACGATCCCGGCCATCGTCGTGCCACGGTGCATGTTGACCGGCTGGTCGAAGCTGGCGTAGACGGAGCCGGTCATGTGGCGCATGTAGTTCTTCCCGACCTGGCCGGAGGAGTTGGCCAGCCCCTGGGGGAAGCGAGACGACGCCGAGTTGAGGAGCAGGCGTGGGCTCTCGATGGAGTTGCAGGCCACGCAGACGATCCGGGCCTTCTGGACCTGCTGGATGCCGCTCTTGTCGACGTAGAGGACGCCCGTGACCTTGCCGCGCGCGTCGTGCTCGATCCGGAGGGCCTGGCACTCCGGCCGCAGGTCCAGGTTGCCGGTGGCCTCGGCCTTGGGAATCTCGCTGTAGAGGATCGACCACTTCGCCCCGATCTTGCACCCCTGAAAGCAAAAGCCGATCTGCTGGCAGGCCGGCCTCCCGTCGCGCGGCCGGCTGTTGATCGCCATGCGCCCGGTGTGCACGTCCTTGTAACCGAGCCGCGTGGCGCCGTTGTACATGACCTTGAAGTTGTTGTTGCCCGGGAGCCCTGGAATGCCGTGGGTCCGGGTTACCCCGAGCTTGTCCTCGGCCCGGTCGTAGTAGGGCTCGAGATCCTTGAGCGTGAGCGGCCAGTCGAGCAGGCTCGCGCCCGGAATGTCGCCGTACACGGTCCGGACCTGGAACTCGTGCTCCTGGAAGCGGAGGCTCGCGCCGGCCCAGTGCACGGTGGAGCCGCCGACCGTCTTGCAGATCCAGGCCGGTAGGTTCGGAAAGTCCTTGGACACCCGCCAGGAGCCCGAGGTGGTGCGCTTGTCGAGCCAGGCCGTCTGCATGAAGGCCGTCCACTCGTCATTGACGAAGTCGGCCAGCGACAGCCGGCCTCCGGCCTCCAGCAGGACCACCTTGACGCCCTTCTGGCACAGCTCGTGGGCGAGGGTGCCGCCCCCGGCCCCGCTGCCGATCACCACCACCACGCCGTCGTCGCTCAGCGCAAACTTGGCCATGGCGCCGCCCTCCTCCGCTACCCGACCCTCGGGCTCGCCCCTTCGGGTGGGTCCGGCAGCCAGTTCAGGTCGTTGAACCCCCGCTTGATGTAGCCGCCGTCCTGAAAAGACGGGCCCTCGTAGCCGAAGTGGCGCCATGCGAGGGGGTTGTTGTAGAGGGCGACCACCGCCTTGCCCTTGACGGCGTCGAGGAGCTTCGGCTGAGCCTGCAGCGCGGCGAACTGGTACCCGGCCGACAGGTCGATCCACCGGGTGCCCAGGGCCTTGTCCAGCGCCGCCACGCCGTCCTTGAGCAGCCTGGCGGTCTCGGCCGACTTCTGCGCGTCCTCGTCGAGCACCTGGACCACGGCCGCGTAGTACATGTCGGCCAGCGTCCTGTGAGGAAAGATCCGGCGAGCGACCTTGACCAGCGTCATCGCCTCGTGCTCGCTGAGGACCCTGAGCTCGAGCCCCCAGAGCCCGGCCTCCGCGGCCAGCGGCACGAGGGGGACGCCGGCCGAGATCACAGCCATGGCCGCGGCGGCGCTCCCCGAGAGACGGAGAAAAGTCCGGCGATCCAGCGATTGAGCCTCCATGGGTTCCTCCCTGAGGTATCCCGCACGCTCTTCTCGCTCGTGTCGCGATCGGGCGCTCGTCTTCGCACGCGCGACCGCAGTTCGGGGGCACGGGAACAGGCGGGCCGGGGGGCCCCGTGAAGTCACGAGGGATCGGGAGGCGGGGGACGCCGGGGTGACGCCGTGTGGACCCGGAGGCGCCGCGAAGCGAGCGCGGGGACAGCGCGGCCCACCGTCGAGGCGGCGTAGACCCGACGCACGGCGTGCAACTCGCGAGGGCCGGGACGGCGGAACCACATCCATCCCTCCGCGCCGGTCGCCGCGGGTCGTCTCGTTGACCATCTCCATCCCAAGCCGCCCTTCCCGCTGGCGACCGCCGCGCGGCGGCCCAGGCTCCCCGAACGGAGCGCCCGGCCCACTCGGTCGATCCACCGGCGAGGACGGGACTGACGCCGGGCGCCGCCGACAGCCGGGGCCCTCCCGGCGCGTACCCGGAAGTATCCCTCACCCCACCCGGCCGTTGTCAAGCCCGCGCGCTCGCGCTAACGTTTGGCTGAGCGGCGGGCCACGCCCCTCCACTCAAGCCGAAAGTTAGGCGGCGATGGCTTGGCCGCACGTCGCCATGCGGCGCGTCGCCGACGCGCTGCGCGCGCATCGGCATTCGGTCGCTCGGCGCCTCGGACAGCCGAGTGATCAGGCCGTGTTCGGATGCTCGGCACCCTTCTTCATGATCTCCTCACCGACCGAGGTACGCCTTGGCCTGACGGATTTCGGGTCGCTCGGTGTCGGCCTTCGCGGCGATCGTCAGGAGCGTCGTGTAGTGCTCGCGGGCCTTGGAGCGGTCGCCCGCTAGCTCGGCCGCACGACCAGCGCCGTAAGTGCCGTTGAAGCGGTTGGGCTCCTTCTTCATCGAGGCCTCGAACTCGCGCAGGGCCCCGGGCGCGTCCTTTAGCTCGAGCAGCATCTCCCCGAGCAGTTCGCGGGCGGGGGCGAGCGGTCCCGGCGTGACGGGATGCTTCTCGGTCGAATCCTCGAGGTCGGCGGCGCTGCGCATCAGCTTCAGCGCCTCGTCGCGCCGCCCCTGGGCGAGCGCCACCCAGGCGGCGGCGGCCAGACGCTGGATCTCCACCTGCTCCGCCCAGTAACCGACCTTCGCTTGCGTCAGCGCGTCGCGCAACGCCTCGAGCCGGTCGACATCCTTCTGCGCCGCCGCCGCATTGCCGCTGCGGGCGGCACCGAGGGCGCGGGCGAAATGCGTGATGGCCTCGGTGAACGGGAAGCGCGGGCTCGGCTGAGGCTCGAGCGAGGCGGCCAGGCCCCACGCGCGCCGCTCGAGCGCATAGCGGGCAGGAATGGTGGCGCCACCGAAGAAACCAGCGATCGGCGTCATGCTCACGCCGGTGACGCCGGCCACCTCGTCGAGCAGGCGCTTGGCTTCACGATCCTGCGCCGTCTGCAGGTACGCGTACATCATGTAGTCCATCGCGTGCAAGGCGCCGTCGCGCTTACCATCGGCCCGCGAGAGGGCGGCCGCCGCGCGGTTGGAGTCGATCGACTCCTGCCACGCCCCGACCCGCGTGAAGATGTGCGAGGGCATGTGTTGGGCGTGGGGCGCCGCCGGCGCGATGCTCGCGTAGCGCCGGGCGGCCGGGAGCCCTCGACCGGCGATCGGCGGGAAGTCGTAGCTGTGAATCAGGTAATGCGCGACGCCGGGATGATCCGGCTGCTCCGCGAAGACCTTCCCGAGAAGCGCGGCGGCCTTCAGCTGGTTGCTGTACGTCTTGTCCGTCGGCACCAACGTCATGTTGAGGGACAGGGCGTAGAAAATCGTCGCCTCGCGGTCGGCGGGGTACGTCGCCGCCAATCGCTCCATGGCCTTCTCGTAGGCGAGCGCGCGGGTACGGTGGTCGGTCCGGTCTGCGTCCTTGTAGAAGGCGCCGATGGCCGCGATGTAATCCGCCTCGCGCGGCGTCCTAGCACCGATCGCCGTGGCCCGCTCCACGGCGGCCCAGCCTTCGGCGAGTGCCTTGGGCGCCGGCGGCGCGGCGAGGGGGTTCCCGAGCAGTGTCATCGCCGTACCCCAGTCGCCGATCCGGGTCAACAAGACGCCGGTGAACGCGACCCGCGCCCTCCGGCAGCAGGCGTTCCTCCCGTCGGTCGCGGTGCGGGGCGACGGGACCGTCGCCGTCACCTACTACGACTTCCGCAACGACGATGACAGGAGCGAGCTGGCGGACCACTGGATCGTCCACTGCCACGCGACGTGCGCGAGCCCGGCGAGCTGGCAGAACGAGCTCCGGTTGACGAAGCGGTCCTTCGACATCACGCAGGCGCCGTTCGCCCGCGGCCTGTTCCTCGGCGACTACGTCGGGCTCGCGGCGGACGCCGCGAGCTTCCTCCCGGCGTTCACCCAGCCCCACGGCAACGACCCCTCCAGCCTCTTCTTCCGGCGCGTCGGTCCGTAGCGCGACCGGCCCGCGGGGCGCCGGCGGCCTGCCCGCCGGCCCCCGCGGCCGTGCTAGGCTGACCCCCGGGGCTCCGGATGAGCCGAAGGCTCTGGGTGCGCGCGGCGATCTACCTCGTTCTGCTGCTGGCGCTCGTCGGCGGGCGGGGCTACATGCTGGCGCAGGCGCTCGGCGGCCGCTACCCGCCGGCCGAGCTCGCCTTCGACGTCGCGGCGCTCGGCCTCATCATCGTGGGCCTCCGGCTCTTCGACGCGGGGATGAAACGTGGCCTCGCGCGACTGATCCCCCAGGACACGCGCCTCCGGCGGGGCACGACCCGCACGCTCCACGCGCTGATCGTCCTCGGGGTCGGCTTCCCGTTCCTCCTGGTCACCCTCCAGTTCCACCCGCAACGGATCGCGCCGGGCGGGACGCCGAAGAACGTCGGGCTCGACTACCGCGACGTCGCGTTCACGGCGGACGGGCTCCGCCTCTCCGGCTGGTTCATCCCCGCGCGCGAGCCCCGGCGGCCCGTCGTCCTCGTGGCCCACGGCTTCAACGCGAACAAGGAGAACTTCCTGGTCCCCGTCGTGCTCGTCAACCAGCTCGGCTACGACGCGCTCCTCTTCGACTTCCGCGCCCATGGTGCGAGCGGCGGGCGGGCCTCGACCTTCGGCCTCGAGGAGGCCGCCGACGTCAAGGCCGCCCACGACTGGATCAGGCGCACCCACCCGGGTCGTCCCGTCTACGCGCTCGCCTACTCGATGGGCGCGAGCGCGACCGTCCACGCGGCGGCAGCGCACGGGCTCTTCGAGCGGCGCGTCCTCGACTCGACCTTCGGGGATCTCGAGCGCGTGGCCCGGGCGACCCTCTTGCGCCCCTTCGGGCCCCTCGCCCGACCACTCTGGAACGTCGGGCGGTTCTGGGGCTGGGTCTGGACCGGCGCGGACGTGGACCGCCACCGCCCCGAGCGGGTGATCCGCGCCCTCGCCGACCGGCCGCTCCTCCTGATCCACGGGACGCGGGACCGCCTGATCCCCCACACGGAGACGCTCCGACTCTACGAAGCGACCGGGCGGCGCGCGGAGCTCTGGCTCGTGCCGGACGGCGACCACGTCCAGACCGTGGACCACCCGGAGTACCGCGACCGCCTGCGCGCGTTCTTCGCCAGTTGATCCTCCCTCCCCCAGGCGGGGGAGAAGGAGAGGATGAGGGGGAGGTGAGCCGTGCAGCGCATTGTCCGCGAAGACGCCCGCAAGTATGCCTTCGACTGGCGCGACGCGCCGCTGCTCCGCGTCCAGCCCGGCGAGCCATTCGAGGTCGAGACCTGGGATGCGAGCACCGGGTACTTCACATCGTCCGAGGACCTCGCCATCCCCGCCCGGCGCCCGGGATTCGATCGGGTGCCGCCGCTGGCCAACCCGATCGCGGGCCCGGTGTGGCTGGAGGGCGCCGAGCGCGGCGACGCGCTGCTCGTGACGATCGAGGAGATCGTGGTCGGCGACTACTCCTGGATCGCCATCGGCCCGGGGCGCGGTCCCCTCGGTGGCTCGACGCGCTGGCCGGAGCTGTCCCACCACTATACGACCCGGATCTTCCGTCACACTCACGGGCCGAGCGGCACGACCCGCGACGGCACGCTCCACTTCGACGCGCGTCTGTCGTGGCCGATCACCCCGTTCATCGGGTGCCTCGGCGTGGCGCCCGACCGCGAGGTGACGACGAGCCTCGACGGCCAGGGGGAGTGGGGCGGGAACCTCGACATCCGCGACGTGGCCCCCGGACACCGCATCTGGCTCCCGATCTTCCACCCCGGGGCGCTCTTCTACCTCGGAGACGTCCACGCGAGCCAGGGTGACACCGAGTTCACCGGCACCGCGGCCGAGACGACGGCGACGGTGCGGCTCCGGCTCGACCTCCGCAAGGGCACGCGGATCCCCTGGATGCGCATCGAGAAGCCGGCGTCGATCGTCTCGGTCTTCGCCTACCGGCCGCTCGAGGTCGCGGTGGAAACGGCCACCGTCAACCTGATGGACTGGCTGGTCACCGACTACGGCTTCACGCCGACCGACGCCTACTGCCTGGTGAGCACCTGCCCCGACTTCCGCGTCAACGTCTACCAGATGTGCCGGCTCGGAAAGCTGAGCTTCGCGGCGGGCGCCGAGATCCCGACCCGGTACCTGGAGCCCGCCCGAGGCTGACGCGCGGGCTCGAGGTCGCGGAGCGCGCGCGGCGGGACGGCCGACGCGAAGTTTGCTACACTCGCCAGCAAGGGCCTCTTCGATCCCCGCCACGCGGACCCGCGGCGAGCCGACCCCGACGGGGCGAAAGGAACCCACCATGGAGTACGACCAGGTCTTCGCGGACGCCATCGGCCGCCTGAAGCGCGAGGGCCGCTACCGCGTCTTCGCCGACCTCGAGCGGCACTGCGGGGGCTTCCCCCGCGCCACGTGGCACGGCCCCGACGGTCCGGTCGAGGTGGTCGTGTGGTGCTCGAACTGACGACGAGCACCTACCCGTAGACCTCGCCCGAGAACTCGCCGGCCACGATGTCGACACCGTGATCGGCCGCGGGTGGGCTGGCATCAGGAACAGCGAGCTCCTGCACCGCATGAGTGGCCACTACGATGTCTTCATCACAATGGATCGCGGCATCGAGTTCCAGCAGCCCATCTCGGCGTTTCGAATCGGTATCGTCATCGTGCACGCTGTATCGTTCCTTCACGGAGTAAGAGCCCGAGCACGGAAACCCGCGCAGCGCGGGGAAGCGTCAGGTGAGGCCGGCCTCGCGGCGGATGCCGTCCACGAGGCGACGGAACCCCGCCGCGTCGCGGCCGAGGTGCTCGGCGACCAGCTCGACCTCGGCCGGCCCGCGAGCGCCGAGGCCGAGCTGGACGGCGCGACGGAGCTGGCCCTGCTCCCAGACGGGCTTGGCGAGGACCAGCTCCGAGCGGCCGAGGTGCCTCAAGAGCCCAAGCGCCACCGCGTCCAGCGCCACCGGGTCCCCGCTCGCGAGGACGAGGTCCGTCGCCGCCGCCTCCCCGGACCACGGGCCGCCCGCGACCATGCTTCGGAGGCCGTCCACCACGTAGAGGTACGGGCGGACGGCCAGGTTCAGCTCGGCGACGGACGGCTCCCAGCCCGCGCCGCCGTAGGCCCACGGCTTGTTCTTCCCGTGGACGCAACCGACCGTGTTCTTCAGAGCGCAGCTGAAGGTGGCGCTCCGGTGCGTCTTGATCACGGGGACGCTGATCAAGCGCGGCGCCTCGTAAGCGGCCTTCGCCACGTACACCGCCGTCGCCAGCTCGGCTTTCGGGGGACGCACCTCGACCCAGTCGCCCTCCTCGAAGGCGTGCAGCGCGGCGCCGGCCTCCTCGGCCACCCGCGCCAGCCCGGTGCGCTCGAGGTTGGGCCGCGTCGGAAGCGCGAGCACGGCCGACATGTCGCCGACGGCGAGCGACGCGGCGCCGGCCTCGCGGGCGAGGTCGAGCACCGCGCGGACGACGCGGGGGTCGGTGGTCGCGGGCGGCCCCTCGCCCGAGACCGCGTTCGGCTTGACCAGCACGGGCTGGCCCCGGAGGTCGAGCCGCTCGAGGCCGCCGAGGAGCTCGAGCGCGCGGCGCACCATGCTCGCCGGGTCGCCGCCGTGGACGAGCGCGACGAGGCTCCGCTCTCCGGCGCGGAACGGGTTGCCGGCGGCGGGCGGCGGTGGGACGGGGCTTGCGTCGGGCGAGAAGAGGATCTGCCAGAGCATCTGGCGGCACGCCGGCACGGTCACGCCGAGCGCGGCGAGGCCGGCCAGCGTCAGGAGGCTCCGGCGGCTGAGCTTCATGCGACTTGCCCTCTCGACCGATTCTAGTATGCTGCATCGGGGCCCGCAGAGTCCCGAAAGGAGCAGCGTATGGTGCGGATGACCGGGGGCGAGGCGCTCGTGCGGCAGCTCGCCCGCGAAGGCGTGCGGGCCGTCTTCGGCCTGCCCGGCGTCCAGCTCTACGGGGTGTTGGCGGCGCTGCGCGAGGAGCCGGGGATCCGCTTCATCGTCACCCGGCACGAGCAGGCGACGAGCTACATGGCCGACGGCTACGCCCGGGCGGGAGGCGGGATCGGGACCGCGCTGGTCGTCCCCGGACCCGGGCTCCTCAACGCCTCCTCCGGGCTCGCGACCGCGTACTCGGCCTCCTCTCCCGTCCTCATGATCTCCGGCCAGGTCCCGAAGCGGTACCTCGGGAAGAAGGTCGGGGTCCTCCACGAGGTGGACGACCAGCTCGACGCGATCGCGCCCGTCACGAAGTGGCGGAAGCGCGTGCTCGAGGTCGCGGAGGTCCCGGCCGCCGTTCAGGAGGCGGTCCGCCAGCTCAGGACCGGCCGGCCGCGCCCGGTCGAGCTGGAGCTGCCGCCCGACACGATGGAGGAGGAGGGCGAGGTCGAGCTGCTTCCCCCGGTGTCGGTGGTCCGGTCCGCCGCGGACCCGACACGCGTGGACGAGGCGGCGCGGCTCCTCGCCGTGGCGCGCCACCCGCTGATCTACGCCGGTGGCGGCGTCCACGCCTCGGGCGCCCACGAACCGCTCGCCGCGGCCGCCGAGCACCTCCAGGCCGGCGTGGTACAGACGCAGGAGGGCAAGGGCGCCGTGAGCGACGCGAGCTACCTCTCCCTGGGCGCAGCCCTCTGGCACGAGGGGCCGCTCCGGGCGCACGTGGGCGCCGCGGACACCGTCCTCGCCGTCGGCACGCGGCTCGCGATCGCCGCGCTCAAGCCCGAGCAGCGGGTCGTCCAGATCGACGTGGACCCCGACGAGATCGGGCGGAACCACCGGAACACCTTCGGCCTGGTCGGCGACGCGCGTGCGACGCTGGAGCGCCTCGTCGAGCGGCTGCGCGCCGCGGCGCCGCCACGGCCGTCGCGGAAGGCGGAGCTGGAGGTGCTCCGGGCGGAGATCGCGGCGAGCCTCGACCAGGAGCCCCAGGCGTCGATCTTGAAGTCCCTCCGGGCCGGGGCACCCGACGAGGCCATCGTCGTGTCGGACATGACGCAGATCGGCTACTACGCGAACCGCTGCTGGCCCGTCTCCCAGCCGCGGACCTACCTCACCTCGTCCTACTCCGGCAACCTCGGGTACGCCTACCCGACGGCGCTCGGGGCGAAGGTCGCCTGCCCCGGCCGGCCGGTGGTCGCGATCTGCGGGGACGGCGGGTTCCTCTACAACGCCCAGGAGCTCGCGACGGCGGTCCAGCACGGGATCAACGTCGTCGCGGTCGTCTTCAACGACAACAGCTACGGCAACGTCGCCCGCGACCTGGACGAGGCGTGGGGCGGGAGCATCGGCTCGGAGCTCTACAACCCGGACTTCCTGAAGCTCGCGGAGGCGTTCGGGGTGCCGGGCCTCCGTGCCAAGGACCCGACCGAGGTCGGAGACCTCGTGCGCGAGGCGATCCGCCTCGACCGCCCCGCCCTCGTCGAGGTGCCGGTGGGCCGGATGCCCAGACCGCGCTTCTTTACGCCGCGGCGGACCCCGACCAAGTACCAGCGCTGAGCCCCCTCTCCCCCCCGCTTGGGGAGAGGGAGATCCTGGCCGTCAGGCCTGGAGGCCCGGCGCGTAGGCGGCCGGGTCGCGGTCGAATCGCTCTTTGCAGCCGGCGCAGCAGAAGTAGAACGACCGGCCGCCGGCCTCCGAGGTGGCGCGCGCCCGGGCGACCTCCACGGTCATCCCGCAGACCGGGTCGCGAGCCTCGGGGACCGTGGACGGTGCCGGGGGCGCGTCGGACCGGGGACCGGGCTCCGCGCTCCGCCGCACACGGACGATCTCCGCCAGGATACTGACGGCGATCTCCTCCGGCGTCACCGCGCCCAGGTCGAGCCCGGCCGGCGACTTGAGCCGCCGCAGCCGGTCCTCCGTGACGCCGCGCGCGCGCAGCGTCTCCACCACGGCCGCCGCGCGCCGAGGGCTGGCGACCAGGCTCACGTAAGCCGCGTCGCGCTGGAGCGCCTGCTCGAGCGCGTCCTCGTCGAAGCGCCCGTGGGTGGCCACCACGACGAAGCTCCGGGGCGCGGCGGGCACGCGCGCCAGGCCGTCGACGACCGTCTCCCCCGCGAGGAACGGTTTGCCCGCGGGCTCCCGCTCCACGACGACCACCGCGTAGGCGAGCGCCGCCGCGAGCCGGGCCAGCGTCTCCACGACCGGCCCGCTTCCGACCAGTACGATCTGCGGCTTCGGGAGCACCGGCTCGACGTAGATCTCGAGGGTCCCCCCGCTGTGGCAGGGCATGGCGTGCCACCGCACCCCTTCCCGCCCCGCCGAACCGCCGGCGCCCTCGCCGACCAGGGCGATCAGCCGCGGCTCCCCGTCGCGCAGCGCGTCGAGCGCCTCCTTCACGACGAGCGGCTCGGCGCAGCTCCCGCCGATCCAGCCGGACACGGTCCCGTCCTCGCGGATCAGGGCCCGGGCGCCGGGCCGCGCCGAGGCCGGGCGCTCGCACCGGACCACGGTGGCCAGGGCGAAGGGCTCGCCCCGTCGGGCGAGCTCCAGCCCGAGGGCCAGGAGGTCGAGCGTCACGGCGGCTCGCCCTCGCGGCCGAGGAGGCGGCGCACGGCGCGCCCCACCGCCTGCCCGGCGGCTTTCGTGCCGAGCGAGAGCGCATCCAGCGGCTTGGCCTCCGCCGCCGCCTCTCCGCCCGCGGGCCCCGCGCCCAGCTTCTGGCGCATCGCCGCGGCGAACTCCTGGAAGATCTGATCCGCCACACCCTCGATCATGCCGCGACCGAGCTGGGCGAGGAGCCCGGTGATGCTCACCTCCGAGACGACCGTGACCTCGGTCCCTCCCTCCACCGCCCGGAGGCGGCTCTGCATCCGCATCTCGGCGCCGCCCTTGCCCCGCACGTCCTGGCCCTGGCCCACCAGCTCCGCCTCCCGGGCGCCGGGGTCCAGTCGCTCGAACCGGATCGTTCCCTTGTAGCTCGTGGTCATGGGACCCACCTTCACCGTGATCGTGCCGCGGTAGGTGCGGTCGTCCACCTGCTCGGTGATCGCGGCGCCGGGCAGGCAGCTCGCCACCTGGAAGGGGTCGGTCAGGAACGCCCACACGCGGTCCGGCGGCGCGCCGAGCGACACCTTCTGCTCCATCTTCACGGCCATCGGTGCCTCACACGGGCGGGCCCGCGGCTACCTCGGCGCCGCCTTCATCATGTCACTCCACCGCTCGAGCGTCCGCAGCTCGACCTGGGCGGGCTTAAACAGGTCGCGGATCTTCTGCTCGGCGTCGGCCTCGAAGACGAAATAGGAGAAGTGACCCTTCTCCGTGGGCTGCAGTCAGAGCCGGTCGACGTACCCTTCGACGAGCCGGATTCCGCGCGGGCCGAGGCTTTCCGGTGACAGCAAGCGCGTGATCCCGTCCATCTGCTCCTTGTGGGCCGCGGGGCACTCTGCGGCCGTGTGGGAGAACGGTACCGAGAAGAGCATCGCCTCCTCCTTGCGCTGGCGGAAGGTTTTCCTACTCCGTCACCCCGTGATCCCGGAGGAGCTTCCACACCTTCGCCGGGGTGATCGGGATGTCCACGTGGCGCACGCCGAGGTGCCAGAGGGCATCCACGACGGCGTTCGCGATGGCCGCCGGGGCACCGACGGTGGCGGACTCGCCGACGCCCTTGGCGCCGAGCGGGTGGTGGGGGGACGGGGTGCACGTCTTGTCGGTCTCCCAGCGGGGCGTCTCGACCGCCGTGGGAAGGAGATAGTCCATGAAGCTCCCGCCCCGGATGTTCCCCGACTCGTCGTACGAGATCTCCTCGTACAGCGCGGGGGCAAGCCCCATGGTGAGCCCGCCGTGGATCTGCCCCTCGACGATCATCGGGTTGATGATGTTGCCGCAGTCGTCCACCGCCACGAAGCGCCGGACCCTGACCTCCCCGGTGCCCGTGTCGATGTCCACCACCGCGATGTAGCTCCCGAAGGGGAAGGTCAGGTTCGGCGGGTCGTAATACGAGACCGCCTCGAGTCCGGCCTCCATCCCCTGCGGATGGTTCGTGTAGGCGGCGAACGCGATCTCCTGGATCGTCTTGGAGCGGCTCGGCGCGCCCTTCACGGAGAACTTCCCGGGCTCCCAGACGAGGTCCTCCTCGGCGGCCTCGAGCAGGTGCGCGGCGATCTTCCGCGCCTTGTCGCGGATCTTCCGGGCCGCCATGGCCGCGGCCGCGCCGGCGACGGGCGTGGAGCGGCTCGCGTAGGTCCCGAGCCCGTAGGGGGCGGTGTCCGTGTCGCCCTCCTCGACCTGGATGTCGGCGGCGGGGATCCCCAGCTCCTCGGCGAGGATCTGGGCGTAGGTGGTCTCGTGCCCCTGCCCCTGCGACCGCGTCCCGAAGCGGGCGATGGCCTTCCCCGTCGGGTGGATCCGCATCTCGCAGCTGTCGAACATCTTGAGGCCGAGGATGTCGAAGTGCTTCGAGGGACCGGCTCCGACGATCTCGGTGAAGCTCGAGATGCCGATCCCCATCAGCTCCCCGCGCTTCCGCTTCTCCGCCTGCTCCCGCCGCAGCTCGGCGTAGCCGATCTTCTCCATCGCCTTGTGAAGGGCGGCGGCGTAGTTGCCGCTGTCGTACTCCCACCCGAGGGCCGAGCGATACGGGAACTGCTCCGGCTTGATGAAGTTCTTCAGCCGGAACTCCGCCGGATCCATCCCGAGCTGGTGGGCCATGAGGTCCGCCATCCGCTCGATCGTGTGGACGGCCTCCGTCACGCGGAAGGAGCAGCGATAGGCGATGCCGCCCGGGGGCTTGTTCGTGTACACCCCGTCCACTTCGACGTGGGCGGCCTTGAAGTCGTAGGAGCCCGTGCAGATGTGGAAAAGGCCCGCGGGGAACTTCGAGGGGTTGGCCGCCGCGTCGGCGTACCCGTGGTCCGCGATCGTCTTGATCCGCAACGCCGTGAGCCGCCCCTCCTTCGTCGCCGCCAGCTCCGCCGTGATGTGGTAGTCGCGCGCGAAGGAGTCGGCCTGGAGGTTCTCCATCCGGTCCTCGATCCACTTGACCGGCTTACCCGTCAGGACGGACGCGGCCACGGCGATGACGTAGCCGGGATAGACCGGCACCTTGCCGCCGAAGCCGCCGCCGATGTCCGGCGAGATGATCCGGATCTTGTGCTCCTCCAGGCCCACGTGCCCGGCGACCAGCGCGAAGACCGTCCGGATCGCGTGCGGCGCCTGCGTGGTCATCCACACCGTCAGCTTGCCATTGACCTTGTCGAAGTGGGCGACGCAGCCGCAGGTCTCGATGGAGGCGACGTGGATCCGCGGGAGGTAGATGTCCTGCTTGACCGTCACCCCCGCCTCCTGGAAGGCGCGGTCGGTGGCGGCCCGGTCGCCCCACTCCCAGTGCCAGATGTGGTTGTCCTTCCGGTCCTTCTTGTCGGACCTCAAGACGGGCGCCCCGGGCTCGAGTGCCTTCCGCGGGTCCACGACGACAGGGAGCGGCTCGTACTCGACCTCCACGGCCTCCACCCCGTCCGCCGCGATGTAGCGCTCGGTGGCGAGGACGGCCGCGACCTCCTGCGCCTGGTACATCACCTTCTCCACGGGCAGGACCATCTGGGTATCCGACATCAGGGTCGGCATCCAGTGGAGGTTGTACTTCGCCAGGTCCTCACCCGTGATGACGGCCAGCACCCCGGGGATCGTCAGGGCCTTCGAGGCGTCGATCTTCTTGAGCCTCGCGTGGGCGAAGGGGCTCCGGACGATGTCGAGGTAGAGCATCCCGGGGAGCTGGACGTCGTCCACGTACGTCCCCTTCCCCCGGATGAAGCGCGCGTCCTCCTTGCGCTTGATGGAGTGCCCCATCCCTCCGATCTCGGGCGGCGTCCTGGGGGCCATCATGCTCCTCCCTGCGACAGCTTCGCGGCCGCGTACTGCACGGCCTTGACGATGTTCACGTAGCCGGTGCACCGGCAGAGGTTGCCGGAGATCGCCCACCGGATCTCGTCCTCCGTCGGCTTCGGATGCTTCCGGAGGAACGCGTAGCCGGTCATGAGCATCCCCGGGGTGCAGTAGCCGCACTGGAGGCCGTGCTCCTGCCAGAACCCCTCCTGGAGCGGGTGCAGCTTCCCGTCCTGCTCGAGCCCCTCGACGGTCATCAGCTCCTTCCCGTCGGCCTGGACGGCGAAGACCGTGCACGACTTGACAGGCCTCCCCTCGAGGAGGACGGTGCACGCGCCGCAGTGGGTCGTGTCGCAGCCGATGTGCGTCCCGGTCAGCCGGAACACCTCCCGGAGGAGGTGCACCAGGAGGAGCCGGGGCTCCACGTCGGCCTCGCGCTTCTCGCCGTTGACGGTCACCCCGACGCGCACGGCCCTCACCTCCCCCCGCGCGCGCGCTCGAGCGCCTTCCGGAGCGCGCGCGCCGTCAACACCCGGACGAGATCGCGCTTGTACTCGGTCGGTCCGCGGAGGTCCGCCGCCGGGCGGGCCTCCTCGGCCGCGAGCTGCGCCGCTTGTTTCACCGCCGCCTCGTCCGGCCGCTTCCCCTTGAGGAACGCCTCGGCCTTCCGGGCCGCGATCGGGGTCGGCCCCACGTTCGTGAGACCGATCCCGACCCGCTCGCACTCGCCGCCCAGGCCGAGCGTCACCTGGACCGCGACGGCGGCCGTCGCGAAGTCCCCGACCTTGCGCTCGAGCTTCAGGTACGCCCCGCCGCTCCGCGGCGGCGGCGCCGGGACGCGGACCTCCGTGAGGATCTCGTCCCGCGCGAGGGTCGTGGCGAAGGGCCCGGTGAAGAACGAGCCGACCGCGATGCGCCGCTCCCCCTTCGGGCCCGTCGCGACCAGCTCGGCGCCGAGGGCGAGCATGGCGGCCGGATGGTCGTTGGCCGGATCCCCGTGGGCCAGGTTGCCGCAGACGGTCGCCAGGTTTCGGACCAGCGGGTCGGCGATCACCCGGCTGGCGTCGAGGAGGATCGGATAGCGGGTGCGGACGAGATCCGACTCCTCCAGGTCCGCCTCGCGGGCGAGGGCGCCGATCCGCAAGCTTCCGTCGGCTTCGCGGATGTAGGCGAGCCCCGGGATGCGGTTGATGTCCACGAGGTGCCGCGGGCTGGCGAGGCGGAGCTTCATCATCGGGATGAGGCTCTGCCCGCCCGAGAGGACCTTCGCGTCCTCTCCGTGACGCGCGAGGAGGGCGGTGGCCTCGGCGAGCGACGACGGGGCGTGATAGTCGAACGCGGCTGGGATCATGGTCGTCCCCCCTCGGATCGGTCGAACGCGGTCGCGGGCGAGACCGTACGCGTCGCTCGGAGCGAATAGTAGGGATGCGTGGGAAGCCTGTCAAGCGTCCCGCGGCGGGGACGCAAGCGGCCCTACAGCCGGAACAGCCGCTTCGCGTTCCCCGACCGGATCAGCGCCTTCTCCGACTCCGGGATCTCGAGCTGCTCGATCCGCGCCGCGCACCCCTTCATGTCCCCGATGATGTGCGGGTAGTCGCTCCCGTAGAGCAGCCGCTGGGGCCCCGCGAGCTTGTAGGCGAGCCAGAGCGCGTTCACGTCGTACGTGACCGTGTCGTAGTAGAGCCGCCTGAGGTACTCCGAAGGCGGCTTCGAGGTCTGCGCGCGCGTCTCGGGGATGAAGCGGTGGCACTGGTCGAGCCGGCCGGCGAGGAAGGGCAGCGTCGCGCCCGCGTGGCCCACGATCACCGGCCAGTCGGGGTAGCGCTCGAAGACGCCGGCGAGGACCATGCGCGTGACGGCGAGCGTCGTGTCGATCATGAACCCGATCGAGGGGACGAGGCCGAAGCGGTCCATGCCCATCGCCTCGACGCCGGGCGGCACGGTCGGGTGGAGCAGGACCGGCAGCCGGCGGGCGTTGAGCGCCGCCCAGACCGGCTCGAAGCGCGGGTCGTCGAGCGGCGTCTCGTTCACGTTCGCCAGGATGATGAATCCGACCATCCCGAGCTGGTCCACCGCCCGCTCCAGCTCCTTCAACGCGAGGTCCACGTCCTGCATCGGGAGGCTCCCGAGCCCCCGGAACCGGTCCGGCCACCGCGCGCAGACCTCCGCCAGGTGGTCGTTCATCGCCCGGACGACCGTCTCCGCCGCCTTCCCGTCGGCCCAGTAGCAGTTCGGGCAGGTGTAGGAGAGCAGCTCGAGCTCGACGCCGACCGCGTCCATGGCCTTCAGCCGCATCTCCGGGTCGAACATCGCGTCGGTCAGGCCGAGGAACCGCGCGCCCTTGCGGAGGACGATCGTCCGGCCCTCGGAATCCTTGCCGATCTGGTACCGCTGGCCGCCGTATGCCGCCAGGAGGTCCACCCAGGCCTTCGAGAGGATGTGGTTGTGGACATCGATCAGCGCCATGCTCTCCTCCCTGTGAGCTTCACACTTCCATGAGGTCTTCGCCGACGACGATCTTCCCGGAGAAGTCCCGCGCGGCGCGGGCCGACAGGTCGGCGGGGTCGGAGCCGGGCATCAGGTGTGTGAGGATCAGCGTTGCGGCGGTCGCCCGCGCGGCCACCTTGCCGACCTCGTCCGGCCCCGTGTGGTAGCTCGCGAGGTCACGGACCTTCGCCTCGCGGGACGGCCAGCCGCAGCCCGGCGACCAGGCCGCCTTGGTCGCGTCCGTGCACTCGTGGATCAGCACGTCCGCGCTGCGGGCGTGGCGGATCAGGTTCTCGCACGGGCGCGTGTCCCCCGAGATCACGACCCGCCGGCCACCACCCTCGACGACGAAGCCAAAGGCCGGCTTGACGGGCTCGTGCTCGACGGCGAAGGCGGTGACCGTCAGCCCGCCACCCGAGAACACGCGACCCTCCTCGATCTCCGTGACTTCGACCCGGGGCGGCTCGCGGTCGTGCATGTGGGACCGCCGGACCTCGACGTCCCACTCCCAGAGCGCGAGGACCCTCTCGACGTGGGCGCGCGTGCCGGCCGGGCCATAGACCTCGAGCGGGCGGTTCTGGCCGATGATCCAGCGGCTGAGGACGAGATGCCCGAGATCGACGACATGATCGGAATGGAGGTGGGTCAGGAACGCCCGCTCGAGGTCCACCGCGCGGACCCCGGCCTCGGCCAGCCGCGCCGCCACCCCCGAGCCCGCGTCCACGAGGACCCGCGCCGCGTCATGGGCACACAACGTCGCCGGCCCGCGGCGCCGCGGGTTCGGTGGCGGACAGCCGGTCCCGAGGAGCGTGACCTTCAACGGTGTACCTGGAGCGGGGCGGATCGCTCCCGACACGGCTACCACACCCGACCGCGGCGCGCAAGCTGGGGGGCCGACGGAGCTTCCGATGCGTGAGCGGCACCGCCCGCACGCTCGGCGAAACGAGAAGGAGACCGAACGGCTCGTGGGTCGGACACACCACGCGAGGATTCCAGTCACAGTCCCATGCTGCGACCCCGGGTGTATCCGATTGCATACGCCCGGGGATTGACAAGTCGAGCGTTTCACTCAAGCATTCGCTGCTCGCGGGTCTGGGGCGGCGGGTTGAACTCGCCGTTCGAGACGATCTGGGTCGGGACCGGCCCCTTGAAGGTCGCGAGCTCCGCGGGGGCCACTCGCCTCAACTCGTCGTCGCTCAGGTAGTGCGGCATGATCGACCTCCTTCGGTGAACGTGAGGAGCACACGGGCCTGCAGCCGCTGCGGTCTGAGAGTGGGCCAGCCTAGCCCGGGGCGCGACGTGGTCAAGGCAAGGGTCCGCCGGCAGGTCCGGTCAGGAACCGCTCCAAGCATGGGCGCAGCACGGCGCATCGCCACCACATGCCTGCCGCCGACATGGACGAATACACATCAGAGTGCTAGTCTATACACATCCGGAGACGGGGAGGTCGCATGCGCACCAACATCGTGATCGACGACCGGTTGATGCGGGACGCCATGAAGGCGAGCGGGCTGGACACGAAGCGGGCCGTCGTCGAGGCAGGGCTCCGCTTGCTCATCCAGGTCAAGGCCCAGACGGGCGTCCGGCGGCTCCGCGGCAGGGTCGCCTGGAAGGGGAACCTGGAGCGGATGCGCGCCAGCCGCATCGGGTAGCGTCGCGGCGTGCTCATCGTCGACACGACCGTCTGGGTCGACTACCTGAACGGAAAACCGACCCGGGAAACGGACTGGCTCCATCGCGAGGTGGAGCGCCGCCGCCTCGGGATCACCGACCTCATCCTGTGCGAGGTCCTGCAAGGCATTCGAGGCGAGGCACGGTCCTCCGAGGTCGAGAACGAACTCCTCAAGCTCGAAGTGTTCCCCACCGGGGGAGTCGAGCTGGCCGTGGCGACCGCACGGAGCTACCGGGCCCTGCGAGCTCGAGGTCGAACGGTGCGAGCGACGATCGACGGGCTGATCGCCACCTTCTGCCTGCTCAACGGTCACGCGCTGCTCCATAACGACCGCGACTTCGACCACTTCGAGCAGGTCCTGGGACTGCAGGTGATCCATCCCTAGCCGCTTCGTGGTTGGAGCAGGCCTGACCCACGGGCCGGACCGCACCGGGCGCGAGGCCGTGAGGGCGGTCTTGACCCCCGAGGCCCGTTTAACGATAGTAGGGGCACCCGGGGATTGACTTGTTCCAGTACGCGGCCGCGCGCGCTCTGTGGCTCGTCCCGACCCTCCTGGCGATGGCGCTCGTGACCTTCCTGGTCATGCACGCCACGCCGGGGAGCCCGCTCGACCCCGTGGCGGAGGGCGCCAATCCCCTGCCGCCGGACGTGCAGCGAAACCTCGCCAAGGCGTACGGCCTCGACAAGCCGCTCCATCAGCAGTTCCTCATCTTCGTCGGCAAGGCGCTCCGCGGCGACTTCGGGATGTCGTTCGTCTACAAGACCCGGACGGTCAGCGAGATCATCCTCCAGACGTTCCCCGTGTCCCTCCTCCTCGGCTCGATGGCGTTCGTCGTCGCGGTGACGGGGGGCCTCACGCTGGGGATCCTCGCCGCCGTGCACCAGAACCGCGCGTGGGACTACGTCTCGGTGAGCCTCGCGACCTTCGGCGTCGCCGTGCCGAACTTCGTCATGGCGGTGTTCGCCATCATCCTCTTCTCGTTCGTCCTGCCGCTCTTCCCGACGGGCGGGTGGGACTCGCCGCGGAACTGGGTGCTTCCGACGCTGACCCTCGCGCTCGGGCCGATGGGCATCATCGCGCGCTACACCCGGGCGAGCATGCTCGACGTCATCCGGGCCGACTACACGCTGACGGCCCGCTCGAAGGGGCTGGCGGAGGCCCCGGTCATCTTCAAGCACGCGCTGAAGAACGCCCTCATCCCGGTCGTGACGCTCCTCGGGCCGCTCTTCGCCGCCATCGGGACAGGCTCGTTCTTCGTGGAGGCCATCTTCCGCGTCCCGGGGATGGGACGCTTCTTCGTGCTCTCGATGACGGGTCGCGATTACCCGATGATCATGGCCGTCGTGCTGACCTACGGCGCGTTCCTGGCCGTCATGAACCTGGTCGTGGACCTGATCTATGGCGCTCTCGACCCCCGCATCAGGTACTGACCTCCGCGCCGGCGCGATCGCCGTCCCGGCCCTCGCGCGCGTCGGCGAGATTCGATCATCGAGCCTCTGGCGGGACGCCTTCAGGCGCCTCCTCCGGAACCGCCTCGCCGTCGTCGGCGGCACGGTCGTCATCGGCCTCATCCTCCTCGCGGTCCTCGCCGACGCCATCGCCCCCTACTCGTACACCAAGACGAACTTCGGCCGCCTCAACGAGGCACCCTCGCGCGACTATCCCTTCGGCACCGACCAGCTCGGCCGCGACATGCTCTCGCGGATGATCTACGGGGCGCGGATCTCGATGATCGTGGGCCTCGGCGCGCAGGTCATCGTGGTCCTGCTGGGCGTGCCGATCGGCGCGCTCTCGGGCTACCTCGGCGGCCGCACCGACCTCGTCCTGATGCGGCTCGTGGACGTCATGTACGCCTTCCCGAACCTCCTCTTCGTGATCCTGGTCATGTCGATGCTCGGTGCCGGGCTCATGAACATCTTCATTGCCATCGGGTTGACGGGCTGGGTGGGCATCGCCCGGCAGACGCGCGCCCAGGTCCTGGCCCTGAAGGAGAAGGAGTTCGTCGAGGGCGCGCGGGCGCTCGGCGGCGGGTTCGGTCGCGTCCTGGTCCGCCACGTCCTGCCGAACGCGCTGACCCCGATCATCGTGGCGGTGACGTTCGGGATCCCGCAGGCGATCTTCACGGAGGCGGCGCTCTCGTTCATCGGCGTGGGAATCAACCCGCCGACCCCGTCCTGGGGGCAGATGGTGGGCGAGGGCCAGCAATACCTCCGGACGTACTGGCACCTCTGCGTCTTCCCGTCCATCGCGATCGCGGTGACGATGCTGTCGTTCACGTTTCTTGGGGACGGCGTGCGGGACGCGCTGGACCCCAAGCTCAAGTGAGACTCACGCCAAACGGAAGGAGGCATGACATGAAGCGCCCTCACATCTCCGACAGACAGATGGAGCTGCTCGCCGAGCGCCTCGGTGCGGTCGGCCTCGACCGGCGCGACTTCCTCCGGGTCGCCGCCGGGCTCGCCACACTCGGCGCGGCCGGCTTCAACGCGCGCCGCGCCTCGGCAGCTCCCAAGCTCGCGCCGGGCGAGAAGCTCGCCAGGGAGCAGGTCATCCGGCTGGGCGGCGGGGGCTGGTTCCAGAACGACCCGGCGAGCCACGACTTCAACAAGGACCTCTACTGCGGGGGCGTGCCGGACCTGTGGGCGGGCCTGATGGAGTTCAACGCCGACTTCCTGGCGGTTCCCTATGTCGCCAGCAAAGTCACCTCCAACCAGGACGGCTCGGTGTGGACCTTCCAGATCCGGAAGGACTCCCGCTGGTCCGACAACAGCCCGTGCGGGGCCCGGGACTTCGAGTACTCCTGGAAGCGCCAGCTCGACCCCGCCTCGAAGGCGCCCTACGCCGCGTTCCTCTACGACATCAAGAACGGCGAGGCGTTCAACAAGGGGCAGCTCACGGACGCCTCACAGGTGGGCGTCCGCGCGAAGGACGACTGGACGCTCGAGGTGACGCTGGAGGGCCCGCGGGGTTACTTCCCGGTCCTCGCCGCGTACCTCGCCGCCCTTCCGGGCCACCGCCCGTCGATCGAGAAGCACGGGGACAAGTGGACCGAGGCCGGTAACCTCGTCTCGAACGGTCCGTTCGTCCTCGAGGCGTGGGAGCACAACAAGCAGATCGTCCTCCGGAAGAACCCGCGCTTCTTCGACGCCAAGAACGTGACGCTCGAGCGGGTGATCATCCCGATCATCCCGGTGCAGTCCGGCGCCCTGCCCTACGAGAACAACGAGCTCGACATGACGGCCCTCCAGGCCGCCGACCTCAGGCGCCTCCAGGGTGACCCGAAGACCTCCAAGGAGGTCTTCCGTTACCCGTTCCCCGGTACCTGGTACCTCACGCCCCAGGTGACCAAGCCGCCGTTCGACAACCTGAAGGTCCGGCAGGCGGTGGCCCACGCCGTGGACCGGGAGGCCGTGGCCAAAGTCGCCCAGGGCTTCTCGATCCCGGCGCATTGCATGATCCCGCCTGGCTTTCCCGGGTTCATCGACGACAAGAAGACCAGGGAGCTCCAGAAGTTCGACGCGAAGCTCGCGATGTCGATGCTCAGGGGCACGCCCTACGAGGGCGGCAAAAGCTGGCCGAAGATCGTCCTGTCCATGCGGGACGAAGCGCTCCAGTCCAAGCCCATGGCCGAGGCGGTCCAGGCCGTGCTGCTCGAGAACCTCAACATGAAGACCGAGCTCGAGGTGCTGGAGCCGCGCGTGTTCCGCGAGCGGCTGTGGAAGCAGGACCTCCAGCTCGTCTGGATCCGCTGGTTCATGGATTACCCGGATCCTCACAACGAGTACTTCGACACGTTCTACTCGAAGCGGACGACCGGCAAGCGCCAGGCGTGGTCGAACGAGGCCTTCGACAAGGAGCTCGAGGCCGGCCGCGACACGCGGGATGTCAAGAAGCGCCTCGAGCACTACCTGAAGGCCGAGGAGATCATGCAGAGCGACGTCGGCTACGTCCCGGTGGCGTGGGTCGTGCGCTACGCGGCCGCGAAGCCGAAGGTGCGCGGCATCGAGAAGAACAGGGCCGGCGAACTCGTGGTGTGGGGCAACATCTACGTGGACATGCTCTCCCACCTCTACATCGTCGAGCGGGCATAGGTCGGCGCCGCGAGCGCCCGCGGGGCACGGTGGTCCGCGGGCGCTCGGCCGGCCCGGCTATGCCCGTTACCTGGCCGAGCACGACCTCGAGCACATCGCCCAGGTCGAGGCCACGCGGGCGCGCCTCGCCCGGTGAGCGCCCGGCCCCGCGAGGCTGTCGTGTGCCCAGGATTTGCCGAGGCGGCTAGGGGCCCGGCCCGTGGAACTGGATGTCGGGCATCGGGTAGTGCCGGCGGTTGAGCGTCCACAGGGAGAGTCCCGCGGTGGTCGCCGCGGCCGCGACGAGCGCATCGGCGATCTCGACGCCGTGGGTCCTGGAGTATCGCGCCAGGTATTGCCCCGCCCGCCTGCCGGCGGTGGCGTCGATGACGACCTCGGCGCGGCGCCCGAGGAACGCTTCGGTGAGGACCTCCTCCCCGGGCCGGATCCCCGCGTAGACCTCCGCCCAGGAAACGGCGCAGGTGTACGTGCGCACGCCCGCCGACTCGAGCGCCGCGAGACTCTCGGGGACAGCGCGGCGGCCGCGCAAGACCTCGATGATGACGTCGGTGTCGAGGAGGACGCCCGCTACCGGCTGAGGCGCCGCATGCGGCGCGTATCCCGACGCAGGCGCCTCACGTACTCTCGGGTGTCGCCGATGTCCTCTCGATCTTTCCATAAGCCCGAGACGGCGCGCAGGGACGCTAGGAGCTCGTTGGGGCCGGTCGTCCCGTAGGTCCTCGCCAGGGCGTCGCGGACCAGCTCGGAGATCGTCCGTCCCTGCTTTCGCGCGAGATCCCGCAGGCGCGAGTGAATCTGCTCGTCCAGGTACAGCTGGGTGCGGATCACGCGATGTATATACACCGCGGCTCCGGCGCCGTCAAGACGCTCCATAATGGAGCACGGGCGATGATCGACCTCGACGACGCGGAGATCCGGGCGCTGGGGGAGCGCGGCTTCTTCCTGCGCGACGGCTTCCTGGGGCCCGCTGCGGCCGAGGGGGTCTGCGCGGCCGCCCGCGCGCTCGCCAGCGCCGGAGAGCTCCGCCCCGCCGGGGTGAGGCGCGGCGGCGGTTACCGGCGCGATCCCGCCACGCGCGGCGACGCGATCGCGTGGCTCGCGCCCGCGGACGCGCCGGCTGGCCTGCGCCCGCTGTGCGAGCGCTTCGAGGCGCTCCGTCTCGGCCTGAATCGCGACGCCTACCTCGGCCTCGTCCGCTTCGACGTCCAGCTCGCCTGTTACGCGCCCGACGCGCGGTACGCCCGGCACCTCGACGCGTTCCCGGGTGGCCCGAACCGGCGGCTCACTGCCACCTACTACCTGAACGCCGGCTGGCGCCCGGAGCACGGCGGGCTGCTGCGGCTTTACCTGCCCGACGGCCCGCGCGACGTCGAACCGGTGCTCGACCGCCTGGTCGTGTTCCGCTCCGACCGCATCGAGCACGAGGTGCTCGCGGCGGCGGCGCCGCGCTGGGCCGTGACGGCCTGGTACTACGGGCGCGAGGACATCCCGGGGTGAGCGCCCGCGCCGTTCGAGATCTTCATCCGGCCGCGACCGGTCGCGGGGATGCCCGAGGAGGAGAGATCGTCCACCGCACCAAGAAGGACCTCTGGATCGTGCTCCTGGTGGCGGCGGCCGTGCTGGGTCCCCCGGTGGCCGGGACGACCTCGCGCGGGCCGACCCCGGTCTCTCGCGGAGCGGCGACACGCTGACGCGGGCGGCAGCGGGCTGAGCGAGTTCGCCGCCCGGGAAGGCGCGCTCAGTAACCGGCGATGTAGGGGAGGCGCCGGGCGACCGCCTCGATCGCCTCGCCGACCTCGAGAAGCACGCCGGTCGCGTTCCAGGTCCCGGTGAGGAGCTGACCCCGGACCCCGTCCGGGATGCGGATCGGAATCACCCGGTCCGCGAAGCGCGCTTCCTTCCGCTCGAGGTCCAGCAGGACCTCGCGCCGGGGCTCACGCGCAACGGCCCGCTGCAGCCACTCGATGTCGGCCATGTCGGCCGTGACGCAGGGGATGCCGAGCGCCGTGCAGTTGCCGAAGAAGATCTCGGCGAAGGATCCCCCGACGACCCCGCGAATGCCCCAGCGCCGGAGGGCCTGCGGGGCGTGCTCGCGCGAGGAGCCGCAGCCGAAGTTCAGGCCGCAGACGAGGATCGAGGCGCCCTGGAACGCCGCCTGGTTGAACGGGTGCTCCGGCTCCTGCTTGCGGGCGTCCTCGAAGACGTGCTCGCCGAGCCCCTCGAAGGTGACGGCCTTGAGGAAGCGGGCGGGGATGATCCGGTCGGTGTCGATGTCGTTCCCGGCCAGCGGGATCCCCCGCCCGGCGATGCGGGTGCGCGCGCTGGGTGTGCTCACCGCAGCATCGCCCGCACGTCGGCGACCGCCCCCGCGATCGCCGCCGCCGCCACCATCGCCGGGCTCATCAGGAGCGTCCGCCCCGTCGGGCTCCCCTGCCGGCCGATGAAGTTCCGGTTCGACGACGAGGCGCAGACCTCCCGCCCGCGGAGCTTGTCCTCGTTCATCCCGAGGCACATCGAGCAGCCGGCCTTCCGCCACTCGAACCCCGCCGCCCGGAAGATCTCGTGCAGGCCCTCGGCCTCCGCCGCCTTCGCCACGGCCTGGGAGCCCGGGACCACGAGGGCCCGGACGCCCTTCGCCACCTGCCGCCCCCGCGCGACCTCCGCCGCCGCCCGGAGATCGGAGAGGCGCGCGTTCGTGCACGAGCCGATGAAGGCGACGTCGATTTTCGTCCCCGCGATCGCCTGGCCGGCCTTGAAGTCCATGAAGCCGAGCGCCTCGCGCCAGGTCGCCCGCTCGGACTCCGGGGCCGACGCGGGCTCGGGGATGCGCTCCTCCACCCCGACCGACTGTCCCGGGTTGATCCCCCACGTCACGACCGGCTGGATCCGGTCGGCCTCGAGCCGGACCACGTCGTCGAAGCGCGCGTCCAGGTCCGTCGCCATGCTCCGCCACCAGACGACCGCCCGGTCGAACGCCGTGCCCTGGGGCGCGTACGGCCGGCCGCGGAGGTAGTCGACCGTGGTCTGGTCCGGGTTGACGTAGCCGCACCGCGCCCCGCCCTCGATGGACATGTTGCAGACCGTGAGGCGCTCCTCCATCGTCATCGCCTCGAGCGTCGAGCCGGCGTACTCGTACGCGTACCCGACGCCGCCCTTGACGCCGAGCCGCTGGATGATCGCCAGGATGACGTCCTTCGCGTAGACGCCGCGGGTGAGCTTCCCCTCGACCCGGATCTGGCGGAGCTTCGGTTTCGCCATCAGGAGGCACTGGGTTGCAAGGACGTCACGCACCTGGGTCGTCCCGATCCCGAAGGCGATGGCGCCGACGGCGCCGTGGGTCGAGGTGTGGCTGTCGCCGCAGGCAATCGTCATCCCCGGCTGCGTGAGCCCGAGCTCGGGGCCGATGACGTGGACGATCCCCTGGCGGCCGCTGTCGAGGTCGAAGAGCGGGATCCCGAACTCCTGGCAGCCCCGGACCAGGTGGACCGTCATCTCCTCCGCCACGGCGTCGCCGAAGGGGCGCTGCTGGGAGGCGGTCGGGACGATGTGGTCCACCGTGGCGAAGGTGCGCGCCGGCATGCGCACCCGCAGGCCCATCTCGCGCAGCATCTGGAAGGCCTGCGGGCTCGTCACCTCGTGGATGAGGTGGAGTCCGATCAGGAGCTGCGTCTGCCCCGACGGGAGCGCGCGGACGGTGTGGGCCTCCCACACCTTGTCGAGGAGCGTCTTCGCCATGGCAGGCCTACCCGCTCAGGACGCGATCGGTCTCAGGCGGTGCGGATCGCCGCCTCGTCCACCGCCAGCTCGGCCAGCTTCGCGGCCGTCGGCCGGCCCGTGTCGGGGTCCCAGCCGGCCATCTCGTAGTAGAGGCGCCGCGCCGCGACGAACTGGTCCGGGTCCACGCGCTCGCCCTTCAGCGCGCCGTTGCCGATCCCCTCGTGCATCCGCTGCGGGAGGACGTCGTCGGCCGGCGTGAACCCCTCGCGGCAGTTGAACACGCGCATCAGCGTGTTCCCCCGCTCGCCGATCTTGAGCATCTCGAAGAGGCTCATGTTCCAGCCGGTGACGCTGTTGACGTAGCCCACGAGCTTCTCCAGCTCGAGCGCGTTCAGCGGGGTGCCGACGAAGTCGCACATCCCGACCGAGTTGTAGAGGCTCCAGACCTGCTGGCAGAGGAAGAACGCCCGCACCTTCTTCGGCCCAAAGTCGAGCATCTTGACCGGCTCGATGAGCCCGAGCGGCCCGAGCGGATGGCCCTGGGGGTGGAAGCCCTCGTAGAGGGGGTCGTGCGGCGCCTCCATGTGGTCGGCGCCGGTCGGGGAGATGGCATAGGCGAGCGAGAGCGCCTTCTTCCCCCGCGGGTCGTGCATGGGCAGCTCCTGCCCCTTGACGTGGAGGGCGAAGCGCTCGGCGCCCCGCCCGAGCTGAGCGGCGGCGCGCTTGACGCCCTCGCCGAGGAGCCGGCCGATCCCCTCGCGCCGGCCGATCAGGTGGACCATCTGCTCGACGGCCTCGGCGTTCCCCCAGGTGAGCTCGATCCCGCCGGTGTCGGCCTTCGTGATGATGCCGTGCTCGTAGCACTCCATCGCGAACGCGATCGTCACCCCGGTCGAGATGGAGTCGAGGACGTACTGCGCGAGGAGCTGGTTCACCCGGGCCAGCGCCCGCAGGTCGCCGACCCCGCAGAGGGACCCGCTCGCCGCCAGCGTCTCGTACTCGGGGCCGCCGTACTTCGGCGTGACCCCGTCCTCGGGGACCGCCACCTCGCGCTTGCAGGCGACGGCACACGCGAAGCAGGTGCCGCGGTTCACGAGGATCGTCTCCGCCATCGTCTGGCCGCTGATGGCCTTCGCGTGCTCGAACGAGCCGTCGCGGAAGTTCCGCGTCGGCAGGATCCCGCCCGCCTCGAGCGCCAGCACGGCGCTGGCCGTGCCGAGCACGTGGAAGCGGTCCTTCGAGCGGTCGTAGTGCTCGCGGAACCAGGTCAGCGCCCCCCGCGCGCCGTCCTTGTCCATGGCAGCGGGCGGCTTCGCCCCCCGCACGACGATCGCCTTGAGCTGCTTGGCGCCCATCACCGCGCCGAGCCCGCAGCGCCCGTGGAAGTGCTTGAGCTGGTTGACGATCGCGGCGAAGCGCACGCCGCGCTCCCCGGCGAGGCCGGTCTGCAGCACGCGGATCCGCTTGTCCCCCAGCTCCTGCTGGAGCCCGTCCTGCACCTCGCCCGAGAGCTGCCCCCAGTACGGGCGCGCGTCCCGGAACTCCACCTGCCCGTCCTTGATCCAGAGGTAGACGGGGGACTCCGCCCGGCCGCGGATCGCGAGCCCGTCGTAGCCGGCGGCGCGCAGCTCGGGGCCCCACCAGCCGCCCGCCTCCGACTCCCCGTACGCCTCGGTCAGCGGCGACTTCGCCGCGGCCGTGTACCGGTTGGTCCCCGACAGGGAGAGCCCGTTGATCACGCTCGTCGTGAAGACGAGGATGTTCTCGGGCCCCAGCGGGTCCACCCCCGGCGGGAGGTCGCGGAGCAGGAGGTAGCAGGCCAGCGCCCCCCCTCCCAGGTGCTTCCTGACCACCGTCTCTGGAAGCTCTTCAACGCGGGTCTCACGCGTCGTAAGATCGACGTGCAGGAGCCGAGCCGTGACGCCCGATGCCATATGCCTCCTCCCTGGGGTTGCCCGTCCCTCGAGGCCGGGCCGCTACGGGCCCGACGGCCCTACGCTACCGGAAGGTGACGGGGCGGTCAAGGCGGCGCGGCCGTGATCGTCGGGGTCCCACGCGAGATCAAACCGGGTGAGCAGCGGGTCGCCCTCACGCGCGCCGGCGTGCGCGCCTTCCGGGAGGCGGGGCACCGGGTCCTGGTCGAGCGGGGGGCGGGCAGCGGGAGCGGCATCCGGGACGAGCACTACGCCGGCGTCGGGGCCGCCCTCGTCGGCGTGGAGGAGGTCTGGGCGCAGGCGGAGCTCGTGCTGAAGGTCAAGGAGCCGGTGCCGGACGAGTACGACCGGCTCCGCGCGGGCCAGATCCTCTTCACCTATCTCCACCTCGCCGCGGTTCCCGAGCTCGTCACCGTGCTCCAGCGGACGAACGTCGTCGCGATCGCCTACGAGACCGTGGAGCGCGCGGACGGGAGTCTCCCCCTGCTCACGCCGATGAGCGAGATCGCGGGGCGCCTGGCGGTCCAGGAAGGCGCGTTCTATCTGGGGCGCGCGCACGGCGGCCGCGGGATCCTGCTCTCCGGCATCCCGGGCGTCCCGCCGGGCAACGTCGTGATCCTGGGCGCGGGCACGGTCGGGCTGAACGCCGCGAAGACGGCGGTCGGGCTGGGCGCGGACGTGTCGATCCTCGACGTGAACCTGGACCGCCTCCGCTACGTGGACGACCTCTTCCGCGGCCAGGTCGTCACGCTCGTCTCGAACAGCTACAACATCGAGCAGGTCGTCCAGCGGGCCGACCTCCTCGTCGGCGGCGTGCTCATCGCCGGCGCCCGGGCGCCCGTCCTCGTGACGGAGGCGATGGTGGCCCGGATGAAGGAGGGCGCCGTCGTCGTGGACGTCGCGGTGGATCAGGGGGGGTGCATCGCGACGATCCGGCCGACGACGCTCCTCGAGCCGGTGTACCGCGTGCACGGGGTCCTCCACTACGGCGTGGCCAACATGCCGGCGCTGGTCCCGCGCACCTCCACCTTCGCCCTGACCAACGCGACGGTCCCCTACGCCCTGGAGCTGGCTTCGAAGGGCGTGGCGGCCGCCGTCCGGGCGAACCCCGCGCTCGCGAAGGGGGTCAACGTCTGCGGCGGGAAGATCGTCCACCCGCGCGTCGCCGAGGCCGTCGGCCAGGCCGCCGCCCCGCTCGAGGTCTGCCTGGGCTGAAACGCCTCAGGCCCCGGCGGGCCTGAGCTTCGAGAGCTCCTCCAGCGTCTCCCGGGCGACCTGGATGCCCCACTCGAGGGGGCTCAGGCTGATGAGCTGGCAGCCCCGCTCGATCTGACGCCAGAGGTCGGCCCGATCGCGTGGGACGGTGCCGAACGGCATCCGGGCCGCGCGGCAGGTCTCCCGGATCCGGTCCACGACCGCCTGGACCTCGGCGTGCCAAGGCTCCCCCGGGTGGCCCATCGAGGCGGCGAGGTCGTAGGCGCCGACGGCCAGCGCGTCGATCCCCGGCGTGGCGCAGATCGCCTCGATCTCGTGGAGCCCGGTCACGTCCTCGAACAGCGCGACCACGACGGTCTCCTCGTTCGCCCGCCGCACGTACTCCGCCGGCGCGAGCCCGAGGAGCTCGCCCCCACGCCCCGGGGCGAAGCTCCGCTCCCCTGCGGGCGGGTACTTGACCGCGCGGACAGCCCGCCGCGCGTCCTCGCGAGCCGCCACGTGCGGGACGACGATCGTCGAGGTGCCGATGTCGAGGTACCGGAGGATCACGTGGGGCGCGTTGACCGGCACCCGGATCGACACCGGCAGGTCGTAGAGGTCGGCGGCCCGGATCATCTCCTCGCACTCGCGCTCCGACAGCGGGCCGTGCTCGGCGTCGAGGAAGATCTGGTCCGCGCCGCTCCGCGCGAGCATCTCGACGAGCCGCGGCGCGTGGAACCGGAGCCCCACGGTGAACACGGGCCGGCCGGCCCGGAGCTTCTCCTTGATCCGTTTCCCGCGCATCACTCCCTCCTCTGGCGCGCGCGCCGCAGAAGCTCCCAGACCGGGATGCCTTCGAGCCGTCCGTCCGGACGCTCCTCGCGGACGACGAAGTGGAGATGGGGCGGCCGGCCGAGCGCGTTCCCCGCGATCGCTTCGTCGTCGCCCCTCGTGATCCTGCCGACGACGCGGCCCGCCTCGACCGTCTCCCCGACCCGCGCTCTGGCCGGCGCCGGGTCGAGGTGGACGAGGACGACGTAGCGCGCCCTCGGCTGCCCGGGCCCGGGCGCGATGAAGCCCACCACGGCCTCGCCGGCGGTCTTCGAGAGGTAGCCGACGTGGACGATCAGCATCGTGGCGGGGGCGAAGACGCGCTTCCCGGGCGGAGCGAAGATGTCCTCCGCCCGATGCCCCGGGCGATAGCCCGAGTGCTCGGGCAGGCTCCCCCCTTCCACGGGGAAGGCATAGGCCGACTCGGGAGTCCGCGGGCGATCGCCGAAGCGCGCGGTCCACGCGGGTTCGTGCCGCCGCCTCAGGAGGATCCCCTCCCTGATCTCCGACTCCGACGGCGGCTCCGCGTTCCTGCCGTGGATCCGCCCCTCCTGGGTGAGCATCCGATAGAAGGCGTGAGTCGCCGCGGGTACGGCCACGTGGCGGCCGTCCTCGAGCCTGACCTCGGTCGGCCCGAAGGGACCCGGCTCGACGAGGGAGACGGATCGAGCGCTCCCGGCCGTGGCGGTGCCGCCGGCGAGAAGCAGGGCCAGGGCCGACGTCAGGAGTCGCGGCGCCGCGCCGCAGGTCGCCCGCACCACGCGTGCCACGGGCCTACTCCCCGAGGAACCGGGCGTCCCGGGGCTCGAACGCCACCGTCACCGTCGTGCCGGGCGCCGCCGGCGCGTCGCCCGGCGCCGCGGGCGCGTCAGCCCGCACAAGCAGCCCGCGATTCAGCTCGACCTCGTAGCGGACGCGACCGCCCTCGAAGGTCGCCGCGCCCACGCGGCCGGCGAGGGCATTGGCCCCGGCCGCGGCCCCCCCGGCGCCGCCCGTGACTACCCGGATCGCCTCCGGCCGGACGCACACGACCGCCCGGCTCCCCGCCGCGGGGGCGGCCCCCACGGCGGGGACCGCCGCCCGAACGGCGATGCCCCCGCCGAGATCCACGCGCGCCTCGCCCGCGCGCACCTCCGCGACGACGCCCTCGAGGATGTTCGCGGCCCCGATGAATTCGGCGGCGAAGCGGTTCCGGGGGTGGTGGTAGACCTCCCAGGCCGTCCCTTCCTGCACCACGGCCCCGGCCGAGAGGAGGGCGATGCGCGTGGACAGCGACAGCGCCTCGGCCTGATCGTGGGTCACGTAGATGGTGGTGATCCCCGCCTCCCGCTGGAGCCGGGCCAGCTCCGTCCGCATCTGCGCCCGGAGCTGGGCGTCCAGGTTCGACAGGGGCTCGTCCAGGAGGAGCACCCGGGGCTGGACGACCAGGGTCCGCGCCAGCGCCACCCGCTGCTGCTGGCCCCCCGAGAGCTGGGACGGGCGCCGCCGCTCGAAGCCCTCGAGCCCGACCTGCCGCAGCGCGGCGCGGACGCGCTCGCGCAGGACGTCGCCGCGCACGCGCTGCTCCCGGAGGCCGAAGGCGACGTTCTCGAACACGGAGAGATGGGGCCAGAGTGCGTAGTTCTGGAAGACCAGGCCGACCTGGCGCCGCCAGGGCGGGACGGGGTCGAGCCGCGCCCCGTCGAGCCAGATCGCCCCCGTGTCCGGCCGCACGAAGCCGGCGATCATCCGGAGCAGCGTGGTCTTCCCGCAGCCGGACGGCCCCAGCAGCGTGTAGAACTCGCCGCGACCGACGTGGAGCGTGACGTCGCTGACCGCCCAGAGCGTGCCGTAGCGCTTGCCGACGCCCTCGAGCCGGACCTCCGCCGCCTGGGCCACGGCCGCCCGCTACATCCGGAACGCGGCGCCGAGGGTCCGTCGGGCCACGACGTTCGTCAGCGCAGTGCCCACCGCGACCAGGAGGATCGCCACCACACCGAGGGCGGCGCCCGGGCCGCGGCCGACCGCCGACTGCATGTAGATGTAGATCCCGTAGGCGATCGGCCCCAGCTCGATGCGCGGGACCAGCAGGATCGTCGAGGACAGCTCCACCGCCGAGGTGATGAAGGCGATGAGGCCGCCGGCGACGAGGCCCCGCGCGATCAGCGGCAGCGTCACGCGACGGAAGGTGCGGAGGCGCGTGGCGCCCAGGTTCTCCGCCGCCTCCTCCAGCGAGACGTGGAGCTGCTGGAGCGCAGCGTACGCGGCCCGGACGGTGTAGGGCAGCCGCCGCATCGCGTAGGCGATCACGAGGATCAGCCAGGACGCCGTGAGCGGCTGGCCGAGCCCCGGGACGTCCCACCCGTGGAAGACCCGCAGGTACCCGATGGCGAGCACGACGCCCGGGATCGCGAGCGGCAGGGTGGCGATGGCGTCCAGCGCGCCCACGCCCGGGACCCCGTGCCCCGCGGGCGTGCGGCCCCGGAGGAGCAGCCAGGCGATCGCCGCGCCCAGGACCACGTCGAGGGCCGCGGCCAGCACCGCGTAGCGGAGCGTGTTCCACACGAAGTGGGGCGCCCGGAACAGGATCTCCTCGTACCCGCCCAGCGTCCAGCGGGTCGGCAGGTACGAGAACGACCAGACCTGGGCGAAGGAGAGCACCAGGATCCCGACGTGCGGGAGCAGCGCCACGCCCAGGAGGCCCCCCGAGACCGCCCACGCCGCCACGCGTCCCGCGCCCCGGAGCCGCCGCGGCTCGAATTCGGGACCGCGCGCCTGCTGTGTGTACTCGGCGAGCCGCAGCCCGGACTTCGCGCCCCACAGCGCCAGCAACGAGAGCGTCACCAGGATGAGGCAGATCACGTAGCCGTCCACGTCGTTGAGCCCGGCCGTGGTCACCCGGAGATACGCCTGGGGCGCGAGGAGCTTCGTGTAGTTCAGCAGGAGCGGCGTGCCGAGGTCGTCGATCACCCGGATGAAGCAGAGGAGCGCGCCCGCCGCGTACCCCGGCAGGGCGAGCGGCAGGAGCACGCGCGCGAAGAGCCGAGGCCCGTGGCTGCCGAGGTTCTGGGCCGCCTCCTCGAGGGACGGGTCGAGGCCCGCGAGCGCCGCGGCCGTGTTGAGGTAGATGAACGGGAAGTAGTGCAGGGTCTGGACGAGGATCACGCCGGGCAGCCCTTCCATGAAGGGCACCGACACCCCGAGGGTCTCCAGCAGGAACAGGTTCACCACCCCGCTGCGGCCCAGGATCTGCTGGAAGGCGACGGCGCCCACGAACGGCGGGATGACCAGGGGGAGCACCGCGAGGGTCTGGACGAGCCCCCGCCCGGGAAACGCGTAGCGGGTGGTCAGGACCGCCAGCGGGAGGGCGATCACGCTCCCGCCCGCGACCGCCGCGACGCCCGAGACGAGCGAGTTGACCAGCGCCTCGCGGAAGAGCGGTCGCCGCAGGAACGCCACCACGTGCGCGGTGGTGGGTCGCCCGTCCGCCGCGACCGCGACCCAGAGGACCTGGAGGAGCGGGTAGACGATGAAGGCGCCGAGCAGCCCGAGGATGACGAGGCCGAGGGCCGTCAGGCCCGGGTCGAGGCGCGCGCGGAGCGCCCCACCCGGGGCCGCGGCAGCGGTGGCGGGGCGGCTCACGCGGCGCGGCGTGGGGACCCCGCGAGCGCCGGGCGACGGATCGGACGCGTCGGACGGCGTGGGGCTACTTCAGCAGCGCCAGCGCCTGCTCGGCCAGCTCGCGCGCCCTCGAGTAGTTCGTCTTTGCCGCGACGTCCCACTCCGTCTCCAGCTTCGCCTTCAGGTCCGGCTTGTCCTTGAACGCCGCGCTGACGTCCTTGTCCCCTGCCCGCTTCGCGTCGATCGGCACCCGGCCAGCGAGCGCCCGTGCCTCGCGCAGTCGCTCCTCGGCCGGCCCGCCCGCCTTGCCGGCCGCCTTCGCCTTCGCGAGGGCCGCCTCCCCGGCGTGGATGGCGCCCCATGCCGCCTTCAGCTCGGCGTGCCGGAACGTGATGATCTGGTCGAACAGCGCGTTGACCACGTTCCGCCGGGCCGACGAGAGCTTCGAGTCGAAGGTGACGCCGCCCAGCTTCATGGCGAACGGGTTCGGGTACGCCTTGGGGCCCTTCGCGTAGAGGTCCGGCACCACCGGCAGCCGCCCGATCTCCGGCGAGAACAGGAGCATCTGCCCGTCGTCGGACAGGAGGTACTCCACGAACGCGCGCGCGTTGTCGAGGTTGGGCGCCCCCTTGACGATGGCGACGCCGGCAGGGACGACGGAGGTCTGCGACGGGTAGGCGAAGTCGATGGGATGCCCCGAGGCGATAGCCGACAGGCCGAAGAAGTCGATGACCACGCCGATGCCGTACTGCCCCGAGATGACCGCCTCCGGCACCCCGAAGGAGCGCTCGGTGACCGTCCCCATGTTCCCACCCGAGGCCAGGAGCAGCTCCCAGCCCTTTCCCCACCCGTACGCCTGGAGGATCACCTCCACCGTGAGGTGCGTCGTCCCGCTCCGGCTCGGCGCGCTGATGACGAGGTGGCCGTGGTACTCGGGCCGCGCCAGGTCCGTCCACTCCCGGGGCGGGACGAGCTTGTGCGCGGCCAGGTACCGCGTGTTCCACATGAGCCCGTACCCCGACACGGCGAACCCGAAGAAGTCGCCGTCGGGGTCGTGGATCGGGAAGTTCCCGATCTTCGCGGGGATGCGGCCCGCGATCGCGGGCGGGAGCGCGAAGCGGTCCAGGAGCCCGTCGGTCTTCAGGGTCTGGAAGGCGGCCACCGAGGACGCCCAGAAGATGTCGCTGTCGGGCCGGTTCCGCGTCTCCCGGACGTAGGTGATCGCGGCGTTGGTCTGGTGCTGCTTGATGACGACCCGGACGCCGGGGTGCCTGGCCTCGAAGGCTTTCTTGTACCCCTCGAACAGCTCCTTGGGAAAGGACGTGACGACGACCAGCTCCTTGGTAGGCGCCGCCTCCGGCGTGCCGGGGAGGGCGGCGACGAGACCGGATGCCGTGACGAGTCCGGCCACCAGCGCGACCACGGTCCTGCGATGCATCTCGCGCCCTCCTCCGCGGCGGGTCTCCGCCGGGATGCTCCGCGTTGCCGAGCGTGCCCTCGCAACCACTCCAATTATGGGGGCCAAGGCCAGCGGCCACAAGACGGATTCGCGCGCCGTGCTACAGTCTAGGGAACCCGGAGGGGGGCTACGCCCCCCTTCCGGACCTCCCCCCCAAGGAACTTGCGCGGGCAAAGCCCGCGCTCGAAGTGGAACCGGCAGTGGTGGGCGACCTGTCAGGAGCGCGAGAGCATTCAGCCTGTTACTCCGACAGGCTGCCGGACAGGAGGCGCCATGGAGGCCTACGCGCGGCTCGGGGTCCGGCCGGTCATCAACGCGTGCGGCATGAACACGCTGGCGGGCGGCTCCATCATGCCGAAGCCCGTCCTGGAGGCGATGACCGAGGCGGCCACGGCCTTCGTGGACATGCTCGAGCTCCACGCCCGGGCCGGAGAGCGCATCGCCCGGCTCATCGGCGTCGAGGCGGCGCACGTCACGTCGGGCTCGGCCGGCGGGCTCCTCCTGGCCGCGGCGGCGTGCATCGCCGGAGACGACCCCGAGCGGATCCGGCGGCTCCCCGACACGACCGGGATGCGGAACGAGATCGTCATCCAGCGGTGCAACCGGATCCACTACGACCAGGCCCTCCGCACGGCGGGGGCGCGGCTCGTCGAGGTCGGGGACGCCGAGCGGTGCGCCCCCGCGGAGATCGAGGCCGCGATCGGCGATCGGACGGCCGCCCTCGTCTTCATCGTCTCGCCGCGCCTGGGCGAGCAGGGCGCGCCCGCGGAGCAGATGGCGGCGATCGCCCACGCCCACGGCCTGCCCCTGATCGTGGACGCCGCCTCCACGCTGCCCCCCGTGCGTCACCTCACGCGGTGGATCGACCTGGGAGCGGACCTCGTCGTCGTGAGCGGCGGCAAGGGGATCCGCGGCCCGCAGAACACCGGCTTCGTCTTCGGCCGCGCGGATCTCGTGCGCGCCGCCGCCGCCAACGGGGCGCCCAACTCGGCGATCGGCCGGCCGTGCAAGGTCGGCAAGGAGGAAATCGTCGGGCTCGTCCGGGCGCTGGAGCTGTTTCTCGATGAGGACCACGACGCCGAGTGGGAGCGCCACCTCGGCGAGGCCCGGCAGATCGCGGAGGCCGTCACCGGGCTCCCCGGGATCCGCGTCTGGATCGAGGAGGACCGCGCCGTCTGGACGGCCCCGACGGTGCTCGTGAGCCTGGAGGAGCGGATGACCGGCTGGACCGCGACCGCGCTCAGGGACGCCCTCCGCGCGGGCGAGCCCCCGGTCATGGCCCGCGTCTTCCGGGGCGACCTCCTCCTGGACCCGCACTGCCTCCGCGGTGACGAGGCGACGATCGTCGCGCGCCGGCTGCGCGAGGAGCTCGCCCGCGGGCGATCTTGACAGGGGGCCCGTCACGGCCTACGGTTAGCGCACCACCTCCCCCACACTCCCGACCTGGAGGGCTGCCATGGAGCGATCCGAGACCCGCCGTGAGTTTCTCCGCACTCTCGCCGCTGGCGCGGCGGCCGCGACCGTCCTGCCGGATGCCCGGCCGGCCTCGGCCCAGACGACGCAGAAGCGCGAGCTGGTCGTCGCCCAGGGGGGCGACATATCGAAGTTCGACCCCCACTACTCGACGGCAGCCAACGACATCCGCGTGTCCTTCAACATCTACGACAACCTCGTGAGCCGGCATCCGGACGACAAGCTCTACCCGGGTCTGGCCACGGAGTGGAAAGCGACCGCCCCGACCGCGTGGCAGTTCAAGCTCCGCTCCGGGGTCCGGTTCCACAACGGCGATCCGTTCACCTCGGCGGACGTGAAGTTCAGCCTGGAGCGGACGTACGACCCGGCGGCGAAGACGCTGGTGGCCACCGTCTTCACCACGATCGGCCGCATCGAGGCCCCGGACCCCCAGACCGTGGTGATCCACACCAAGCAGCCCGACCCGCTGCTGCCCGCGCGGCTCGCGTTCTACGGCGGTCAGATGATCCCCAAGAAGTACCTGGAGCAGGTCGGCCCCGACCAGTTCAACGCCAAGCCGGTGGGCACGGGGCCGGTCCGTCTCGCCTCGTGGATCAAGGACGACAAGGCCGTGCTCGAGGCGAACTCCGACTACTGGGGGGGCAAGATCGACGTGGACCGGGTCGTCTTCCGCTCGATCCCGGAGATCGCCGCGCGGGTGGCGGCGCTCCTCAAGGGCGAGATCGACGCCATGGTCGCGCTGACTGCCGACCACTACGACCGGGTGAACCAGCACCCGACGACCTCCGCGAAGGGGGCCCTCTACGCCGGGCTCTACGTGTTGGGCGTCAACTCCAAGGTCGCGCCCTTCAACAACCCGCTGGTGAAGCAAGCGATGTCGCTCGCGGTGGACCGCGAGGCGATCGTGAAGGACCTCTGGCGCGGCCGCGGGATCGTCCCGAGCGGTCCGATCGCCAAGGGCGACAACCACTACGACGAGTCGCTGCCCCCGCTCCGGTACGACCCGAAGGAGGCTAGGGAGCGGCTCCGGAAGTCGGGATACAAGAACGAGCCCATCTACATCGAGACCACCGCCGGGTACATGGCCAGCGACAAGCCGATGTCGGAGGCCATCGCCGCCATGTGGAAGGACATCGGCCTCAACGCGGTGGTCGAGGTCATCGAGGTCTCGGTCCGGGCCCAGAAGAACCGGGAGCGGACGTTCAAGGGCACCTGGTGGTCCGACCCCACCTCCACGCTGCGCGACCCGGACGGGATGATGTGGCGGCTGCTCTCGCCGGGCGGCATCCAGGACTACTGGCGGCACCCGGAGTTCGACGAGCTGGGGACCGCGGCTCGCTTCAGCCTCGACGAGAGGTTCCGCGGCGAGGCCTACCGGAAGATGACGCGGATCTTCCTCGAGCACAACCCCTGGATCGTCGTGATCCAGCCCTACGAGGACTACGGCTTCCAGAAGCACGTCGAGTTCACCCCGAACCCGAACCAGCAGTTCGAGGTCCGGCGCTTCAACTTCCGGATGCGGCGGGCGTAGCCCATTCGGAGGGGGCCTCTACGGCCCCCTCCGAGACCTCCCCCAGGATAGGTTGCGGCGGCAAAGCCGCCGCTCGGAGCGGACCACCGTGGGCGCGTGATTGAGCGTCGCGTTGCGCCCGGCCAGTCCAAGAGCCACCTATCAGGCCCCGCTCAGCCCTCTCCCCCACCGGGGGAGCGGGTCAGGGTGAGGGGGCGAAGCGCGCCCAGAGCTCCTGGAGGCGCGTGAGGGCGGCGGCGGGGAGCGGCCCCCTCGCGACCGCGGAGGCCGCCTGCTCGAGCTGCTCGAGGCTCGAAGCGCCCACGAGCACGGTCGAGACCGTGTCGCTCGCGAGGGGGAAGCGAAACGCGGCCTCGACGAGGCTCCCGGCGTGCCCCTCCGTGACGAGCGCGCGCAGGAGCCGCGCGCGCTCGACGTCCGCCCCGTAGTCCGGGCCCGAGGCGATCGGCTCCACCGCCGGGACGGCGACCGGGTGCCGCGCCGTCTCCCCGGAGAGCGCGCCGGCCGCCAGCACGCGGACGACGATGACGCCGACCAGGTGCGCCCGGGCGCGGTCGAGGAGGCGGCCGAAGTCCTGGGCCGGGAAGCCGGCCGGCACAGCGGCGCCGGCGCTCGGGTTGAGCAGGTTGTAGAAGACCTGCGCCGTGTCGAGCGCCCCGGCCCCGACCACCTCGTGGAGCGCCCGCGTGTCGCCCCGGGCCGTGATCCCGAAGAAGCGGATCTTCCCTCCCCGCCGGAGCGCCTCGAGCGCCGGCACGACCGCGTCGAGGACCTCCGCCGCGGCGACGGGCTCGCCGTCCCGGCCGGCACCGATCGGGTTGTGGAGCTGGAGGAGGTCCACCCGCTCCATCCCGAGTCGCCCGAGGCTCGCCTCGAGCGACCGGGCGATCGCGCGGCGGGCGTCCTTGATGTCGGCCGGCTCCACGCGGAACTTCGTCCCGACGTGGACCTGGGCCTTCAGCGCGCGCAGGGCCTCTCCCAGATGGCGTTCCGACACCCCGTCCCCATACGACGGCGCGGTGTCGAAGTAGTTGATCCCCAGCTCGATCGCCCGCGCCACGGCGCGCTCCCGCTCCCGCGGCGTCCCGCGGATCAGGAGCCCGCCGACGTTTCCGCAGCCGAATCCCAGCGCCGAGACGCGGAGCCCCGTTCGTCCGAGCGTCCGGTATTCCATGCCCTCCCCCTCACGACATGACGAAGCCGCCGTCCACGTTCAGCGCCTGGCCGGTGATCGCCGCGCTCTCCGGGAGCGCGAGGAACACGGCGACACGGGCGATCTCCTCCGCCTCGATCATCCGCCGCAGCGGGACCAGGCGCTTGTAATAACGTTCGAAGATCTCCTCGCCGGGCATCGGCCCCGCCTTGGTCGCCTGGAGCTTCACTCCCATGCCAGCCCGGACGTAGCCCGGGCAGATCGCGTTCACCGTGATCTCCGGGTAGCCGTGGGAGCCGAGCTCTGCCGCGAGCGCCCGCGTCAACCCGATCACGCCGTGCTTGGACGCGGCGTACGCAGTGATGAAGCCGGAGCCGCCCGTCTTCCCGAAGGCGGACGCGATCGTGATGATGCGGCCGCTCCGCCGGCGCATCATCGCGGGGAGCGCGGCCCGGATCGCGCGGTAGGTTCCGAGGAGGTTCACGTCCACGACGCGCGTCCAGGCCGCTTCCTCCTGCTCGACGAGGAGCCCCGAGTCGCCCAGACCCGCGCACGTGACGAGGATGTCCAGCGCGCCGAACTCCCCGACCGCGCGCTCCGCGAGCGCGACCATGTCGGCCGTGCGCCCGACGTCGCCCCGGACGGCCGCCGCGCGGGCGCCCGCCTGCCGCACGGCCTCCGCCGTCGCCTCCACCGAGTCCCCGAGGTCGCCGAGCACGAGCCGCGCGCCCTCGGCCGCGAACGCGAGCGCCATCGCCCGGCCGATCCCGCCGCCGGCGCCGGTGATCACCGCGACGCGGTCTCGCAGCCGCCCGGTCGCGTCCACGCGCGGGATTCTAGCAGACCGTGGGGGCGACGTTACGCGTCCGACGGAGCCCGGTGCGACGTTAGCGCCGGCCGAGCATCGCGAAGCCGAGGACGAACAACAGCGCCGCCACTGGCCAGGTGGCGCTCACCAGGAAGCCGACAGCTACCATCACGGCCGGGTCGCCCGTAGCCTTGAGGACGACGCCGACCGCGAACGGCACGAGTGCGAGGGCCACGCCGACCGCCATCACCGCGAACGCTTCCCGCCGGCGCCGCGCGGCGAGCGCCGCCGGATCCTCTCTCCGTCCCAAGCGGCGCGCGAGCGCCCCGAGCCCGGCCCCGACGAGCGCCCCCACGAGGCCGGACGCCGCCAGCACCAGGGGCGGGAGGAAGCCCGCTGGCTGGGCCGGACGGATAACCCACACGAAGCTCGCGCCGAACAACACCGCGAGGAAGCACGCTTGCCAGGACCGCCACCAGCCGACGCCGGTGAACGCCGCAAAGATAGTCAGGAGCGGCAGCAGCCCGACACGCCCCGCCTGGCCAAGGATGGCGTCAATGAGGAACCCGGCCTCCAGGCCCGCAACGACGGCAAGCAGGTCCAGGGCGACGTTCTCGACCGTCTCGCCCCGCCTCGATCGCTCGGCTGAGCCAGCCATGAGCAATGGCAACCTACCACGGCGCGCCATGAGCGGCCAACCCCGCGGGGCCCGGTAGTGTACCATCTGTACCCGACGCTGGCAGAGGCGAGCGCCAGCGACGGGAGGAGAGAACCATGAGGGTGGATCGTCCAAACGGAGAGTGGAAGCACCGGGCCTGGTGGCAAGCCCTCGTCGGCGCAGGACTCATCCTCGCGGCCGCGCTGCCCGGCATCGGGCCGGCCGAGGCCCAGGCACCGAAGAAGGGCGGGCGTGCCGTCATCGTCTCGCCCCAGGAGCCCCGGACGCTCCTGCCGCACTTCGACCTCCTGACGCTCTCCCGCGAGGTCCAGCGCCTCGTCTTCGACGGGCTCCTCACCCTCGACGACAGGGGGCAGTACGTGGCGCGGCTCGCTGCGGAGGTCCCGACGGTGGAGAACGGCGGGGTCTCGACCGACGGGCGGACGTACACGTTCAAGCTCCGCCGCGGCGTCAAGTGGCAGGACGGGACGCCCTTCATTGCCGCCGACGTCGAGTTCACCTGGAAGGTCATCACGGACCCGAAGCTCCCGATCCCGAGCCGCATCGTCTGGCAGGACGTGAGCCGCGTGGAGATCCCGGATCCTCACACCGTGCGCTTCCAATTCGCCAAGCCGAACCTCGCCTTCCTCGGCACCGTCGCGGGCGACCGGGGGTACGTCCTGCCGCGGCACCTCCTCGAAGGGAAGGACCTCGTCGCCTCGGAGCTCAACCGGAAGCCGCTCGGGACAGGGCCGTTCCTCGTCAAGGAATGGGCCTCGGGCAGTCACGTCCACCTCGTCCGCAACCCCGACTACTGGGAGCCCGGCCGGCCATACCTCGACGAGATCCTCGTCCGGATCATCCCCGGCACCGCCGGGCAGCGGGCCGCGCTCCAGCGCGGGGAGGCCGACCTCCAGCTCCACGTCCCCACGGCGGACGTCGCGTTCGTCCGCGGCCTCGCCGACTATCAGGTCGTCGCGGCCCCGTCCTACGCATGGTGGCACTTCTGGCTCAACAACGAGGACCCGATCCTCCGCGACCGCCTGGTGCGCCAGGCCCTCGCCCACGGGCTCGACCGGGCGGGGATCGCGAGCACCGTGATGGCGGGGCTCGTCCCGCCGCTCCACGCGGCGCTCCCGCCGGCCCACTGGGCCCACAACCCGCAGGTCCGCGTCTACGCGCACGACCCGGCGCGCGCGGGCCAGCTCCTCGACGAGGCGGGCTGGAAGGCCGGGCCGGGCGGCATCCGGCAGAAGGAGGGGCGGCCGCTCGCGCTGGAGATCCTCAACATCGCCGGCGAGGCCGAGCGGCTCCAGGTCGTCCAGGTCGTGCAGGCCGGGTGGCGGCAGTTCGGCATCGACGCGAAGATCCGGACGATCGACGCGCCCGCGTTCCCGCCGACCATGGGCAAGGGCGAGTTCCAGGTCGCCTACGGCTGGTTCGGCGAGGAGCCCGAGCCGGTCTTCAACCTCTGGCTCGGCGCGAACTGGCAGCGGTACCGGAACGAACCGGCCCTCGAGCTGCTCCGCCAAGCGCTCGCGACGCCCGCCCGCGCGAAGCGGCTCGAGCTCGCGCGGGCGTTCCAGGCCCAGGTCGCCGAGGACGTGCCGACGCTGCCGCTCGCGCCGCGAGTGCTGCTCAACGCGGCGAGCCGGCGGCTTCGGGGCTACGCGCCGAGCCCGGCGGGGAGTCTCTGGAACGCCGCAGACTGGTGGAAGGAGTAACGCCCCTCACCCTACCCTCTCCCCTCAGGGGAGAGGGTAATGAGCAATGCTGAGGTACGCAGGGAGGCGGGTGCTGGAGGCCGGCGCCCGCCTCTTCGTCATCTCGCTCCTGCTCTTCCTGGTCCTCCAGGTCCCGCCGGGCGGGCCCGCCGACATCTTCGCGGCCGACCCCTCGGCGTCGCCGGAGGCCGTCGCGCGGATCCGGGCCCTCTGGGGCCTCGACCGTCCGGTCCTGGTCCAGTACGGCGTCTGGCTCCGGCGCGCCGTGAGCGGCGACTGGGGGGACTCGTTCAGCGAGCGTCGCCCCGTCGCCACCGCGGTGCTCGAGCGCGTGCCGGCCACGCTCCTCCTGACCGGGAGCGCGCTCGCGTTCTCGCTCGGCGCCGGCGTCCTCCTCGGCACCGTCGCTGCCGCGACCCGGCACCGCGGGCTCCAGGGGACCGTCCAGGCGCTCGCCGTCGTGGGGATGAGCGTGCCGACCTTCTGGAGCGGGACGCTGGTCCTCCTCGCCTTCGCGGTTTACCTCCGGTGGCTCCCCGCGGGCGGGATGGCGACGATCGGGGCCGGATTCTCGCTCGGCGACCGGCTGCTCCACCTCCTCGGCCCCACCGTCGTCCTCGGCTCCGTGTACGTCGCCCAGTGGACGCGCTACGTCCAGGCCGGCCTCGCGGAAGTCCTCCGCGAAGATTACATCCGGACGGCGCGGGCCAACGGAGTGCCCGAGGTCGCGCTGCTCCTCCGGCACGCGCTCCCGAACGCCGCGATCCCGCTGGTCACCATCGTCGGGCTGGAGATCCCGCGGCTCCTCGCGGGGGCGATGGTGACGGAAGTCGTCTTCGCGTGGCCCGGCCTCGGACGCCTCCTGACCGCCGGCCTCCTCACGCGCGACTATCCCGTGGCCATGGGGGTCCTGATGATGCTGGCCGTGGCGGTGGTCCTCGCGAACCTCGCGACGGACCTCGCCTACCGCTGGATCGACCCCCGGGTCCAGCTCGCGGGGCCCGCGCGGTGACGGCCCGCCGTCGCCTTCGCGCTGCACCCCTGGCGGTGACGGCCGCCGGGTGCCTCGCGCTGCTCGCGCTCGGTGCGCTCGCCGCGCCCTGGCTCGCGCCGCGCCCGCCGGACGCCGTGGACCTCCGCGTCGTGCTTCGCCCGCCCGGCGTGGTCGGCTGGCTCGGCACGGACGACGTCGGGCGCGACGTCCTCAGTCGCCTGCTGCACGCCGGTCGCGGCTCGCTCCTCCTCGGCCTGGGCGTCGCCGTCGTCTCGGTCGGCCTCGGCGGGCTCCTGGGCGCGCTCGCGGGCTACCTCCGGGGCTCGGTGGACGCCGCCGTCTCCGCCGCCGTGGACGCGCTCCTGTCGATCCCGACGCTCGCCCTGGCGATGGTGGCGGCCGCTTTCGTCCAGCTCACGCCCTGGCGGCTCGTCCTGGTGCTCTCGTTCCTCTCCTGGACCACGGTCGCGCGGCTTGTCCGGGGCCAGATCCTGAGCCTCGCCCAGTGGCCGTTCGTCGAGGCCGCCCGCGCCCTCGGCGCCTCGCGTCCGCGCATCCTCGCCCGTCACATCGTGCCGAACGTCCTCGGCCCCGTGTACGTGGCCGGCACGCTCCTGGTGGCCCACGCGATCCTGGTCGAGTCCGCGCTCTCCTTCCTCGGGTTCGGCGTCCCGCCGCCGACGGCCACGTGGGGCGGGATGCTCCACAGCGCCCAGGTCCACTTCGCCCAGGCGCCGTGGCTCGGGGTGTTCCCGGGGCTCGCGATCCTGGTCGCCGTCGCCAGCATCAACTTCCTGGGGGAGGGGCTCCGCGAGCTGCTCGATCCCCGCGGCCGCTGAGCCGCGCAACAGAGATTGTTCGGGACGCGACATCGCCCGGGTGCTCCGGTGCATCGCCGGGCCGATCGCCGCGCCGGGAGATGGCGAACACGGAGTTGACGGCGACTCTCCCGCGACGTAGTGTCATGCGACCCGGGGAGCGCACGGAGGCCGTACCGAGCACTCCGACGCAACCGAGCGGAGCACCGCGAGCCATGGACAACTCCACGTGCGTGGTCCTCGTTCCCGTCGCCTATCACGTCGAGCCGGAGTGTGACCGGGGGTTGCGCGAGCTCGAGCCTCGCGGGTCGAACCGCGATCATCGAGGGTAGAATGAGGGCGCAATGAACGAACCGCGGCCGCCGGTCACTCTCGAGCTCGATTGGCAGGGGGAGCTCCGCTTCAGCGGAAGGTCGGACGGCGTCCAGATGATCCTCGACGGCGACCGGACGGCGGGGCCGTCGCCGGTCCAGGCGCTGGCCTTCGCGCTCGCCGGTTGCATGGCGATCGACGTCGTGCACGTCCTGACCAAGGGGCGCCTCGGGCTCGAAGGCCTCCGCGCCCGCCTCACGGCCGAGCGCGCCCCCGAGGAGCCCCGGCGCCTGGTCAAGGTCGACCTGCGTTTCCTCGTGACGGGCGACGTCCCGCCGGACCGCGTCGAGCGGGCGATCGCGCTGAGCCGGGAGAAGCACTGCTCGGTCTGGCACTCGCTCCGCCAGGACATGGAGTTCACGACGTCATACGAGATCCGGAAGGCGGAGGTCGCGCGATGACCCAGGGCCGCGCGCTGTTCGAGCTCCGCGAGGTCGCCGACGGCGTCCGCGTCGCGGTCGCCGCCCCGGCGTACAAGGTCAACTCGAACGCCGTGATCATCGAGGTGGACGACGGGCTGATCGTCGTGGACACCCACTCGAAGCCCTCCGCCGCCCGGACGCTCCTCGGGGTGCTCCGGGACCTCACGCCGAAGCCGGTGCGCTACGTCGTCAACACCCACTTCCACTGGGACCACTGGCACGGGAACGAGGCCTACCCCGCCGCCTACCCGGACGTCGAGGTCATCACGAGCCACGTCACCCGCGAGGCGATGGTCCGGAAAGGCTTCAAGCGGATCCGGGACCACGTCCGGTCGGTCCCGGCCGAGATCGCGAAGCTCCGCGCCGACCTCGCCGCGGCCACCGACCCGGCCCGGCGCGCCGAGCTCGCCGCGAGTCTCCGCGAGGCGGAGGCCTACCTCGACGAGGTTTCGGCGCTCAAGCCCGCCCTCCCCACCATGACCTTCGAGCACACGATGCGGCTCTTCAAGGGGGACCGGGAGATCCACCTCCTCTACTTCGGCCGCGCGCACACCGAAGGCGACATCTTCGTCTACCTGCCACGGGAGAAGGTAGTCGCCACCGGCGACTGCGTGATCGGCTGGACGCCGTTCATGGGGGACGGCTACCCCGAGGACTGGGGGCCGACGCTCGCCCGCCTCGAGCAGCTCGACTTCACCCAGATGGCGATGGGGCACGGGGAGCCCGCGGGCAAGGACTGGCTCCGGACGTTCCGCGGCTACGTCGAGGACCTCGTCGAGGCGGTGCGCCGGGAGGCGGCCGCCGGCGCGACCCTCGACGAGGTGAAGCAGCGGGTCCCGGACCAGCTCGCCCCGCGCTACGAGCAGCCGTTCTCGCGGTACGGGAGCTACCGCCCGTGGCGCACGGGCATCCTCACCAACATCGAGCGCACCTTCGCCCACGTGAGCTGAGCGTGGTACACTCTGGGCTCACCGAGGCGCGAGAACCCCAGGCCAGAGTGAGGACGACAATGAGCGAGCCGATCCGGATCACCCGCGCGACCACCAGGAAGCCGAAGCCCAAGGACTCGGAGCTCGGGTTCGGCACGATCTTCACCGACCACATGTTCCTGGCGGACTTCCAGGAGGAGAAGGGCTGGTACGACCCCCGGGTCGAGCCCTACGGCCCGATCACCCTCGAGCCCGCCGCCGCCATCTTCCATTACGCGCAGGGCATCTTCGAGGGGCTCAAGGCCTTCCGCGGGCAGGACAAGAAGGTGCGCCTGTTCCGGCCGCAGAAGCACATCGAGCGGCTCAACAACTCGGCGCGGCGGCTGTGCATCCCGCCGATGGACCCCGGCCTCGCCCTCCAGTCCCTCGTCACGCTGGTCGGGCTCGAGCGGGAGTGGGTCCCCTCGAGCGTCGGCACGGCGCTCTACGTCCGGCCGGTGATCATCGCCACGGAGCCGTTCCTCGGCGTCCGGCCGGCGAAGTCCTACATCTACTACGTCATCCTCTCGCCCGTCGGCGCCTACTACGCCGAGGGCATGAACCCCGTGAAGATCCGGGTCGAGGACAAGTACATCCGCGCCATCCCCGGCGTCGGGGCATCGAAGACGGGCGGGAACTACGCGGCGAGCCTCCTCCCCGCCGAGGAGGCGCACCACGCGGGGTTCACCCAGGTCCTCTACCTCGACGCGATCCACCGGAAGTACGTGGACGAGGTCGGGACGATGAACATCATGTTCCGTCTCGGCGACGAGGTCGTGACGCCGCCGCTCGCGGGCACGATCCTCCCGGGCGTGACGCGGGACTCGACCCTCACCATCCTGCGCGAATGGGGGATCAAGGTTTCCGAGCGCCAGGTCGAGATCGACGAGGTGATCGAGGCGGCGCGGAAGGGGACGCTCCGCGAGGCCTGGGGCACCGGGACGGCCGCCGTCATCTCCCCGGTCGGCGAGCTCGCCTACAAGACCGAGCGGATCCAGATCAACCGGGGCCAGATCGGCGAGCTGACCCAGCGCCTCTACCAGACGATCGTGGACATCCAGTACGCGCGGGTGCCCGACACGCGCGGCTGGACTGTCGAGGTCTGAGGCTCACCTCCCCCCGTCGGAACATCTTCCCTCTCTCCCACCGGGGGAGAGGGGGCTCCGCCCAGGCGCGGCCCGCTAGCGCGTGCCCTCGAGCCAGGCGGCCGCGGTCAGACCCTTCAGCCGATCGAAATACGCTTCGTGAGGATCTGGGCCCCGCAGCCTCTCGTTCATCGCGTTCCATAGGTGCTCCGCGACCACGGAGCCGATGGCGTGGACCGCGTCGTGGCGGTCCAATCCCTCTGCCATCAGCCTCTCCAACGTTTCCTGAACCACCGTAAGCCGCTCCGCGAGTTGGTTCTCCACGACGGCATGAATCGCCGCGTGGAGCCGCAGGTTCGGGAGTCTCACCCTCGCCCGCCGGTGATGAGCTGCGACGAGAGCGACCCGTTCCTGCTCGTCCAGTGCGAGCCACTTCTCCCGATCCGGCGCCCTCTCGGGATCGTATCGCTTCATCTGGGGCGGCCCCGGTTGCGTGAGCGCGGCTCAGCCCCGCGCCTTGCCCCCTCGGGCGGGGCGCCTGCTCGCGCCGGATCGACCCCACAACTCGGCGGCCGTGCAGTCCTCACACCGGTACCCGTCGCCCGTCATCGAATATCCGCCCGCACTCAGCACGATCACCACCCCGCACCGCGAACATCTAGTCGGCTCGTACGCCGGCGGATTCTCGAGCTTCTGGAAATTGTACTCGTTGGTCCCGTAGTAGACGTAGATCTCCGTCTCGAAGGCCGCGCGACACGTCCGACACACCTTCCAGTGCCCTCGATGGCCCTCGGCATGGTGATACCCGCAGAGCGTGAACCGCCGATGATTCCGGTGGCAACTGTTCCGCGCATAGGAAAACACGACATACTTGTCCTCGTCGTCGCAGATCCACTGACCGCAGCACTCGATCCTCGTCAGCCTCGCCGCCTTGCCGCACAACCCGCATCGGGGCTTCGCGGGCGATGCACCGCTTCCACGACCCTTCCTCACCACAGGCTTCCTCGGTTCCGTCACAGATCATTCCTTTCCCGAAAGGGTGACCGGTCTCAGCGGGCGCGCCCCGTCGTCAGGCGAGCGCCTACCTGCCGCCTGAGCCCTCAGGCTGCCACCTCGACGGTCGCGTAAAAGTCGATTTGACGGGATGTGCGGCGGGGCGCCACCGTCCGTTGACGCGGCCGGGGAGGTCGTAGCCCGTCCGCCTTCATGCCTCGGAGATGAAGCTCGATCGCCACTTGGATGCGTCGAAGTGCCGCGTCAATGGTCTTGCCCGTCGCCACACAGCCTGGAAGGTCGGGGACCGACGCCCCCCAATCGCTGTGAGGATCCTTGTTGATGCGGACAAGATAGCGAAGCTTCTTCATCTCTTCCCTCGTTTCAGGCCCGCCTGCCGCCTGACGGATGCAAAGGTGCCCTTGGGCATGTCATCACCCAAGTTGCCGCTGACCGTGACACGCCCGGGCTTCGTCGGGTGCTTGAACTGCCGGTGACTGCCACGCGTGATCACCGACACCCAGCCATCCTGCTCCAGCAAGTGGATCACTTCGCGTACCTTCACCGGGCACCTTAAGCAGTACTCCGGACACACGGCGCCGTGCCGTATGACCGGCCGTCCTATTCACTCAGGTAGGATAGTCGAACCTTCCGAACGGGGCAATCAAGTGGAGGGCCCGCAACGCAGCGGGCGCGGCCGGAAGGTCGGAACATGGGCCCCCTCACCCCCACCCTCTCCCCCAATTTGGGGGGGAGAGGGAGTGTTAGGGTGGGAGCTCACCGGAAGACCGAGAAGGTGATCTCCTGCGCGGTGAGGAACTCGAGGAGGGCCGGCGTGCCCTCCTCCGTCTTCCGGATGGCGCGGCGGATCGCCGGGACGATCTCCCGGGGCTCCGTCACCCGCTCCCCGTAGCCGCCGAACGCCCGGGCCATCTCCGCGTAGTTGCCGGAGATGTCCGTGCTCCGGTACTTCTCCGTGGCCACCTTCATGATGGGCAGCTCGATCGCCATCGAGAAGTTGTTGAAGAGCACGGAGAGGATCGGGATCCGCTCCCGCACGGCCGTCTCGAAGTCCATCCCGGTGAAGCCGATCGCCGCGTCCCCCCAGACGTTGACGCAGAGCTTCCCCGGCTCGGCGAGCTTCGCCCCCATGGCGAGCCCGAGGCCGTAGCCGAGCTGCGTCGTCTTCCCCCACCCGATGTAGGTGAGCGGGGCAGTCGTCTCCCAGAACGGGGAGAGCTGGTCGCGGGGGCTCCCGGCGTCGTGGGTGATGACCGTGTGGGCGACGTCCACCGTGTGGAGGAGGTCCCAGATCACCCGGTACGGCGACAGCGGGACCTCGTCGGAGGTGAGCTTCGGCATCCACTGCTGGAGCCACTCCGCCTTGACCGCCTTGATCTCGCGGGTTACCGCGTCGACCCGGTCGCGCGGCCGGCCGCGAAGGCGGTCGCGGACCTCCGCGACGAGCGCCTCCAGCACGAGGTCGGCGTCGCCGACGAGGGCGTGATCCACGGGGACGTCCTTGGCGAGATCGGCGGCGTCCAGCGTGGCGTGGACGATCACCTTCCCCTTCGGCATCGGCACCGCGTAGTTGCTCGTCGAGAAGCTGCAGCCCACGCCGAAGATCACGTCGGCCTGCTGGAGAAAGTGGTGGACCGGCTTCGGAATCGAGCGCCCGCCGGAGCCGAGCGACAGCGGGTGGGTCTCGGGAAACGCGCTCTTCCCCTGGAGGCTCGTCGTGACGGGCGCCTCGAGCAACTCGGCCAGCTCGCGGAGCGGCTGCCACGCCCGGGCGTAGTGGACCCCCTGCCCCGCGTAGATGACCGGCCGCTGCGCCTCGACGAGGACCCGCGCGGCTTCCGCCACCGCCCGCGGATCGGGCCCCGTCCGCGTCGTCACGGTGGGCCGATGGGCGAGCGGTTCGGGCACCTCCTCCGCGAGGACGTCGGTCGGGATCTCGACGAGCACGGGGCGGGGCCGGCCGTTCCGGACCTGCGTGAAGGCGCGCCGGAGGGCGTCCGGGATCGCGTCGGCGAGCGTGACCTGCTCCGCCCACTTCGTGATGTGGCGGTAGTTGACGAACGAGTTGAAGTTCGGCGGGATGTTCGTGAGGCGGCGCGGGTAGCCGGCCGGCAGGACCACGATCGGGACGGAGTCCGCGTACGCCTGCGCGACGCCGCCGAAGGCGTTCTCGGCCCCGGGCCCCTGCTGCATGGCAAAGACGCCGATCCGGCGCCGCGAGGAGAGGCGGCTGAGCGCGTCCGCCATGTGCAGCCCGACGCGCTCCTGGCGGACGATGATCGTCCGGATGTCGGCCTGGGCCGCCGCCTCGATGATGGGGTTGACGGGATAGCCGATCAGGTACTCGACCCCTTCGCGCTTCAGGATCTCCGCGACGGCCGCTGCGCCCTTCATGCTACTTCGTCACCTCCACGGTCCCCTTCATGTTCGGGTGCAGGCCGCAGGTGCAGTCGAGCCCTCCGTGCCAGGTGTCGTCTGCCAGTGCGGGACATTGTCCCACGCGTGGAGGCGCAGGGGAAGCCGCTCTCTGTTAGAATCCCGGACGTGAAGCTCGTCATCCACCCGCCCGTCGAGCCCGAGCGTCTCGAGCGGATCCGCGTCGCGGCCGGCAGCATGGCCGTCCTCAACGCCGCCGACGAGGCCGAGGCCCTCCGGGCCATCGCCGACGCGGACGCCTTCTTCGGGAAGCTCACCCCGCCGCTCCTCGCCGCCGCGCGCCGGCTGCGCTGGGTCCAGTCGCCGACCATCAGCCTCGAGCACTACGTCTTCCCCGAGCTGGTCGAGCACTCGTGCGTGCTGACGAACATGCGCGGGATCTTCTCCGACGTCATCGCCGACCACGTCTTCGGCTACGTCATCTGCTTCGCCCGGAACTTCCACCGCTACATCCGGAACCAGCTGGCCGGCCGGTGGGAGCCCGCGGGCGGGGAGGCGGAGCGGGCCGGCTTCGCCACCGGCCCGGGGCACGTGAGCGCCATCGACCGCGCCCACCTCCACCTCGCCGACCAGACGCTGGGCATCGTCGGGCTCGGCGCGATCGGGACGGAGGTCGCCCGACGGGGCCTCGCCTTCGGCATGCGCGTCCTCGCCGTGGACCCCGTCCAGCCAGCGACGCCGGAGGGCGTCGCCGCGCTCTGGCGGCTCGACCGCCTGCCGGACCTCCTCGGCGAGAGCGACTTCGTCGTGATCACCGCGCCGCACACCCCGGAGACGGAGAAGCTCTTCCGGCGGCGCGAGCTCCGTCAGATGAAGCGCACGGCCTATCTCATCAACATCGGCCGCGGCGTGATCGTGGACCTCACCGACCTCACCGCCGCGCTGCAGGCCGGCGAGATCGCCGGCGCGGGGCTCGACGTCTTCGAGACGGAGCCGCTCCCCGCCGATCACCCGCTCTGGCGGCTCGAGAACGTCATCATCACCCCCCACGTGGCGGGCTACTCCCCACGCGTCGCCGAGCGCCACCTCGCCGTCCTCCTCGACAACGTCGGGCGCTTCGCCCGCGGCGAGCCGCTCCGGAACGTCGTGGACAAGGCGCGGTGGTTCTGATGGACGCCACCCCGTCACCCCTGCCCTCTCCCCCACGCTACAGGCCGGCCTGGTGGTGCCGGAACGGGCACCTCCAGACGGTGTGGGGGCCGCTCTTCCGCCGGGACGGGCTCCCGCTCCGCCGCGAGCGCCTGCCGACGCCCGACGGGGACTTCGTGGACCTCGACTGGACCGACGGCCCGCCCGGGGCGCCGCTCCTCCTCGTCCTCCACGGCCTCGAGGGCTCCGCGCGCTCGCACTACGTGGCGGGGCTCCTCGGGCTGGCGGTGGCGCGCGGCTGGCGCGGGGTGGCGCTGAACTTCCGGTCGTGCGGCGGCGAGTTGAACCGCCTCCCGCGCTTCTACCACTCGGGCGACACGGGCGACCTGGACGAGGTGGTCCGGCGTCTCCTCGAGCGCGAGCCTGACGCCCGTCTCGGCGCCGTCGGTGTCTCGCTCGGCGGGAACGTCCTCGTCAAGTGGCTGGGCGAGCAGGGCGCGGCGGCGCCGGGTCAGCTCGCGGGGGCCGTCGGGATCTCCGTGCCGTTCGACCTCACGGCCAGCGCGCGCGTGCTGGACCGGGGCTTCCAGCGGGCCGTGTACACGGCGAACTTCATGCGCACGATGCGGCAGAAGGTGCTCCTGAAGGCGCGCGCCCACCCCGGCTTCGTGGACGAGGCGGCCGTCCGGCGCGCCCGCACGTTCGCCGCGTACGACGACGCCGTCACCGCCCCGCTCCACGGCTTCGCGGACGCCGAGGACTACTGGCGGCGGGCGAGCAGCGGCCCCTGGCTCGCGCGGATCCGGCGCCCCACGCTCCTCGTCAACGCGCTGGACGACCCCCTCGTCCCCGCGGAGGCGCTGCCGGATCCGGCGACCCTGCCCCCGCACGTCCGCACGGAGTTCCCGCCCCGCGGGGGACACGCGGGATTCATCGAGGGCCCATGGCCGTGGCGGGTCCGCTCCTGGGCGGAGCGGCGGGCGATCGAGTTCCTGGGCTCTCTGATCGAGCAGGCCAGAAACTACTGAAAAATCTCGGCGAAGCAGGCCTTGAGCTTGGCCGCCCCGCGCTCCATGTAGTGGTAGTCGACCGGGACCAGCTTGGCTGATCCGACGACCGCCCTCGCCCCCGGCGACGTCGCCGGGCTCCTCCGGGCCGCGGGCGCCACCGTGCGGGCCGAGCTCGCCGGCCTCCCGCCCGCCGCCGCGCGCTGGCACCCGGCGCCCGGCGAGTGGTGCGTGAAGGAGGTGGTCGGCCACCTGATCGAGGCTGAGCGGCGCGGGTTCGCCGGGCGGATCCGCCAGATCCTCGAGCGCGAGTCGCCCGAGCTCGAGACGTGGGACCAGGACGCGGTCGCCCGCGCGCGACGCGATTGCGAGCGGGAGCTCGCCGGCCTCCTCGACGAGTTCGCCGCCGAGCGCGAGGCGAGCGTCGCCCTCGTCCGCGGGCTCCGGCCCGCTGACCTCCCGCGCGGCGGGCAGCACCCGAAGGTGGGTTCCCTCGCGGTGGCCGACCTCTTGCACGAGTGGGTCCACCACGACCGGAACCACATCCGTCAGATCCTGGCGAACGTACAGGGCTTCGCGTGGCCGCACATGGGGAACGCCCAGGCTTCTAATCTAATGCGGGCCCAATTAACGTCGCCTAGCGTCGTCCTCGGTCGTCGGCGCCCCTCAACGTATGCGGCATACGCCTCGGAGCGCCTCCTCCCTGCGTCCTCGCTATGCTCGTTACTTGGCCCCGCACCTTGGGCAACTCCGGGCGAGCTCGCCCAACCAACCTGGAGCGCTTCTCACGTGCGTGAGCGACCCCGCGTGGGTCACGCGGGGTCCGCACCGACGATCCGGCGGTAGCTCTCCGGGTCCGTCGCCCCCTCGCTGACGACGAGCAGGACGCGCGTCGTCGGCCCGAGCCCGAGGGCCGCCCGCGCCTCGGCCAGCGCGGGCTCGCGGCAGAGGGCGAGGAGCCCGGCGAGCCCGGCCGCCCCCGCCTCGCCCGCGACGACGCGCGGGTCGCCCGCGGTCCCGCCGTGGAGCCGCCGCATCGCCGCCTCCGCGAAGCCGTCGTCCACGGCGAGGAAGGCGTCCACGGCCGCGCGGAGGAGCGGCCAGGCAGCGAGCGACGGGGTCGCCGCGTTCAGCCCGGCCATGATCGTCCGGCCGCTGCCGTGCGCGGCGCGGATGTCGCCGTCCGGTGACCGGATCGACTCGAGGAGGCCCGCCGCCTCGGTCGGCTCGACCACGACGAGCCGGGGCCCCCCCGTCCCCGCGCGGCGCACGTAGAAGAGCGCGCCCGCGTAGGCGAGCCCACCCACCCCGGCCTGGAGGAGGACGAGGTCGGGCGCCGGGGCGCCGAGGGCTTCGAGCTGCGCGGCGGCCTCGCTGAAGACTGACGCGTAACCCGCCATGATCCAGCCGGGGATCTCCGTGTAGCCCGGGTAGGCCGTGTCGGAGATCATCTGCCAGCCGTTCCGGGCGCTCTCCTCGGCGGCCCGTCGCACCGCGTCGTCGTAACTCCCGTCTACGACGACGACCTCCGCCTCCTCGCGGCGGAGCGCCTCGATCCGCGCCGCGACCGTGTGGCGCGGGACGAAGATCACCGCCCGGTAGCCGAACATCCGGGCAGTCCAGGCCACGGCGCGCCCGTGGTTCCCCGCCGTCGCGGTCGCGAAGGTGACGGGCGCGGCGGGCCGCGCCGCCAGCCAGCGGTGCATCCCGTACGACGCGCCGAGCGCCTTGAACGCGCCGAGGCCGAAGCGGTGGGCCTCGTCCTTGGCCCAGACCGCCCCGACCCCGAGCTCCGCCGCGAGGGCCGGCAGCGCGACGAGCGGGGTCGGTGCGTAGCCGGGAAGCGCGCGGTGGAAGGCGGCGACGTCGGACGGCTCCGGCGGGAGGAGCACCGGAGGCACGGGGCGCACGTGGAACGGATTCAGGACGAAGCGGACGCGGTCGGTCTGCACCTCCATGCCGTCAGGATACCCGTGCGCCCTTGACCCGTACGCGGTGAGCCCGGGCGTCCGATGCGCGCACCGTCTCCTCGCCTTCCTCAGTAGCCGCGCGCCCGGTCGACGACCTCCCGGAGCGGCGCGCCCGCGAGGAAGCGCCGGAGGTTGTCCACGAACAGCTCCGCCACGAGCCGGTCGCGCTCGGGGTGGAGCCCGCCGATGTGCGGGAGCACCGTGATCCCCTCCGTCACCCAGAACGGGTGCTCCGGCGGCAGCGGCTCGGTCGTGAAGACCGACGTGGGATCCCCCTCACCCGATCCTCTCCCCCAAGGGGGAGAGGGTGCGCCGAGCCGCTGGGGCAAGGCGACCCCCGCCCGCGCGGAGCTGCGCTTCCTCCAGGGCCCCCGCAGCCTCGAGCGCGGGGTCCCGGCTCGTCCGCGAGGGCACGATCGATCCGCTCGACCTCGAGCGGTTCGTCGTCACCGACTCGCCGGCCGAGGCGGTCGAGTCCGTGACGGAGGTCGCGATGCGGCGCTTCGGCCTGACCTACGGGCCCCGCCTCAGGCCGCGCTGGTATCTCGGCGAGACGGACTGAACGCCGCGCTCATCCTCACGACTCGCCCTGACCAGGTCCAGGGCGTCCACGGATGCATCGGGACCGGGCCGAGACCCGAGCACCGGTAGGACGCAGGGCCGAGCCGGCCCGAGGCGTATGCCGCATACGTTGAGGGTCGGCGAGGCCCGAGGACGACCCGGGGCGACGGGGATCGGGCCGGGCGCCTCACTCGATCGGGACCCGATCCCGGTACCTGGGGACGCCCGCGTCCCAGCCCAGCTCCCGTCGGATCTCGGCCGCCAGCGCGCCCGTCGGCGCGGGCTCGCCGTGGACGACGAGGACGCGCCGGGGCGGCCGGCTCGCCGTGCGCAGCCAGCGCAGGAGCCCGTCCCGGTCCGCGTGCGCGGAGAGCCCGTGGATCGCCTCGACGCGGGCGCGGACGGGCACCTCGTCCCCGAAGATCCGGACCGACCGCCCGCCCTCCTGGAGGAGCCGCCCGCGCGTCCCGGGCGCCTGGTACCCGACCAGGAGGACGGTCGTCCGCGGGTCGGGCAGCCGCAGCCGCAGGTGGTGGAGCACGCGGCCGCCGGTCGCCATCCCGCTCCCCGCGATGATCAGGACGGGGCCGCGGACCTCGTTGATGGCCCTCGACTCCTCGGCGCTCCGCGCGAAGCGCAGGTCGGGGTACCGGAACGGCGAGTCCCCCGCCGCGACGCGGCGGCGCATCTCCGCGTCGAACTCCTCGGGGTGGGCGGCGTAGAGCGCGGTCGCGTCAACCGCCATCGGGCTGTCCACGTAGGTCGGGAGCCGCGCGATCCGCCCCGCCCGCTCGAGCTCGCTCAGGTGGTAGAGCAGCTCCTGGGCGCGCCCGACCGCGAACGACGGGACGACGACCGCCCCGCCGCGCCGGACGGCGGCCGCCACGGCGCGCTCGAGCTGGACGGGGATCGGCTCCGGGTCGTGGCGGCGGTCGCCGTAGGTGGACTCGACGACGACGTAGTCCGCCTCGCCGATCGGCGCGGGATCGGTGAGGATCGGGGCGCCGAACCGGCCGACGTCCCCGGAGAAGAGGACGCGCCGGCGGGTCGGGCCCTCGCCGAGGTCCACCGCGACGCTGGCCGACCCCAGGATGTGCCCGGCGGAGCGGAAGGCGATCCGGATCCCGCCCGCAAGCGTCAGCGGCTCGCCCCAGGCGACCCCCGTCACGCGACTCGCGGCGGTCAGACCCTCCTCGGCCGTGTAGAGGGGGAGCGCGGGCTGATGCTTCGAGGTGCCGCGCTTGTTGTGGTACGCGGCCTCTTCCTCCTGGAGGTGGCCGGAGTCCGGCAGCAGGATGCGGACGAGCCCCGCGGTCGCGCCCGTCGCGTACACCCGCCCGTCGAAACCGTCCTTGACGAGCCGCGGCAGGTAGCCGGTGTGGTCGATGTGGCCGTGGGTGAGCGCGACCCAATCGATTCGCCCCGGCTCGAGGGGGAGCCGCGTCCAGTTCCGCTGGCGCAGCTCCTTGAGTCCCTGGAAGAGCCCGCAGTCCACGAGCAGCCGCCGGCCGTCCGCCTCGACGAGGAACTTCGAGCCGGTCACGGTGCCGGCGCCGCCCAGGCACTCGATCGTCGCCACGCCGGTGGCCGTCAGCGGGCGGGGCGGTCGCGATGGAGCGGGGGTCGCACGCCGGTCCCGCTGAAGAGGAGGGTGAGGACGATCTCGACCGAGTGGTTCATCGCCAGGCCCTGGCAGCCGATCGCCGCGCGTGTCGGCTTGCCGCGCTCGCCGTAGAGCTCGACGAGGAGGTCGGTCGCGCCGTTGATGACGCGCGGCTGGTCCCCGAAGCCGGGCGCGGAGTTGACGAAGCCGATGAGCTGCACGGCCTGCTCGACCCGGTCCAGGTCTCCGAGCGCGTACTTGACGGCGACGAGCGCGGTCAGCGCGGCGTAGCGCGCGGCCTCGCACCCCTGCTCGACGGTCAGGTCCCTCCCGAGGGCGCCCGGCCGGAAAGGCTTCCCGTCCTTGAGGGGGACGGTGCCGGAGAGGTAGAGCACGTTGTGGACGGCCAGGTGGGAGACGAAGCGGGCCCCCGAGGGGTTCACGCGGTACTGCTCTTCGAGGTCCCACAGATCGAGTCCGAGGCCCCGGAGCTTCTCTTCGGCGCGCATGGCAATCCTCCGTTCGCCCCGAGCATATACCACGGGGCTTGACAGCCTCCGCCGAAATGCGCGACGGTCAGGACCGGCAGCGCGGCCCGTCCCTGCCGGAGGAGACCGAACGATGAAGGGCCTGATGATGGACTACCCGCTCACCCTGACCCACTTCTTCGAGCGGAGCCGCCGGCTCTTCGCGAAGAAGGGGCTCGCGACCCGCATCCCGGGCGCGCCCCTGTTCCGCTACACGTACGCCGACTTCGCCGAGCGCGTGTGCCGTCTCGCGGGCGCGCTGCGGGCGCTCGGGATCGAGCGCGGGGAGCGGGTCGGCACCCTCGCCTGGAACTCCCACCGCCACCTCGAGCTCTACTGGGCGGCGCCGCTCCTCGGCGCCGTCCTGCACACCGTGAACATCCGGCTCTCGGCCCAGGACCTCACCTACATCATCAACCACGCCGGGGACGCGATCCTCTTCGTGGACGCGAGCCTCTGGCCGGTCGTCGAGCCGGTCCGGAAGGAGCTACCGAGTGTCCGCCATTTCGTCGTGATGCCGGACGCCCCTGTGCCCGCGGCGCCGGGGCTGCGCGAGTACGAGGCACTCGTGCGCGACGCCCGGCCCGTGACGGCGTGGCCCGCCCTCGACGAGAACGACGCCGCGGGGATGTGCTACACCTCCGGCACCACAGGGCATCCGAAGGGCGTCGTCTACAGCCACCGCGCGATCTTCCTCCACTCCATGGCCGTCGCCATGGCCGACACCCTCGGCATCTCCGAGCGGGACGTGATCCTCCACGTCGTCCCCATGTTCCACGCCAACGCGTGGTGCGTCCCGTTCGCCGGCGTCATGGCCGGCGCGACCCAGATCTTCGCCGGCCCGAACCCCCAGCCCCGCGACCTCGCCTCGATCATCCAGGCCGAGCGCGTCACGTTCGTCGGCGCCGTCCCGACGGTCTGGATCGCCGTCAAGGAGATCGTCGAGAAGGAAGGCTTCGACCTCTCCTCGGTCCGCTGCATCCCGATCGGTGGCTCCGCCGCCCCGCGGAGCCTCATCGAGGCCTACGAGAAGAAGTTCGGGGTGTCGATGACCCACGCCTGGGGGATGACCGAGATGACCCCGCTCGGCACGGTCTCACGCCTGAAGGTCCTACATGGAGGCGTGGCCCGACGAGCAGCGCTACGCAGTCCGGGCCAAGCAGGGCTACGCGGCCGCCGGCGTGGAGATCCGGGCCGTGGACGAGGCGGGGCGCGAGGTGCCGTGGGACGCCAAGACGATCGGCGAGCTCCACGTCCGGGGGCCATGGGTCGTGAAGGCCTACTACGAGAACCCGGAGAGCGCCAAGCAGTTCACGCCGGACGGCTGGTTCCGGACCGGGGACGTCGTCTCGATCGACCCGGAGGGCTACATCCAGATCACGGACCGGACGAAGGACCTCATCAAGTCGGGCGGCGAGTGGATCTCGAGCGTGGACATGGAGAGCCTCCTCATGGCCCACCCCAAGGTGCTCGAGGCCGCCGTCATCGCGGTCCCCCACGCCAAGTGGGTCGAGCGGCCGCTCGCCTGCGTCGTGCCCCGGCCGGAGCACCGCGGCACGCTGACCGGCGGGGAGCTCCTCGACTTCCTCCGACCCCAGGTCGCGAAGTGGGCGCTCCCCGACGGCGTCGTCTTCCTCGACGCGATCCCGAAGACCAGCGTCGGAAAGTTCGACAAGAAGGTCCTCCGCGAGCAGTTCAAGACCTGGCAGCCCGGGCGGGCTTGACGTCCGGCCGCCCGGGATGCGATAACAACCTTCGCCGGCTTCCATCCTGCCGCCCCCACAGCCCGGGAGGAGTGATGACCGCGAACCGCGTGCTGGTCACCGTCGCCCACATCCACAATCGGCCGGCGCCGTACCTCAAGCGCCTGGAACAGGCCGGCTTCGAGGTCGTCCGGACGATCGGCAAGGGCGGCGGCAAGCTCTCGGAGGAGGAGCTGACCGAGGCGCTGCCCGGCGTCTTCGCGACGCTGGCGAGCAGCGAGCCCTACACGGAGCGGGTCTTCAAGAGCGCCCCCGACCTCCGGATCATCTCCCGCTGGGGCGTCGGCTACGACGCGATCGACCTCGAGGCGGCGACGCGCCACGGGGTCGCCGTCTGCACCGCGGTCGGGGCGAACCACGAAGCCGTCGCGGACTACGCCGTCGCCCTGATGTGCGCGCTCCAGCGCGGCCTCGTCCACAACCACCGGCTGATCACCTCCGGGCAGTGGCGGACGGAGTTCCGCCCCGGGCTCTGGCGCGCGACCGTGGGGATCGTCGGGCTCGGGCGCATCGGCCAGGCGGTCGCGCGGCGCTGCCGCGGCTTCGAGATGCGCATCCTCGCGTACGAGCCCCAGCCCGATCGGGCCTTCGTCCGGGAGCACGGGATCGAGCTCACCTCGCTGGAGGAGCTCCTGCGCCGGGCGGACCTCGTGACGCTCCACTGCCCCGCTGCGCCGGAGACGCACCACCTGATCAACCGGGGGCGGCTCCAGCTCATGAAGCCGACCGCGCATCTCGTGAACACGGCGCGCGGCGACCTGGTGGACGAGGCCGCGCTCCACGAGGCGCTGACGAGCGGGCGCATCGCCGGGGCGGGGCTCGACGTCTTCGAACGGGAGCCGCTCCGGAGCTCCCCGCTCTTCGCGCTCGACAACGTGATCCTGAGCCCGCACCTCGCGGGCGTGGACCAGACCTCCGAGGCGGCGATGGCCGACCGCGCCATCGACGCCATCCTCGCGGTCCGACGCGGCCAGGCGCCGACCCGCGAGTGTCTCTTGAACCCGGAGGCGCTCGCCGTCCGCTGAGCGCCCCGGCCACGGACTCGAGGAGACGCCGAATGGCCGCTCCGAAGCTCGTCGACGGGCTCCCCGCCGCGAAGTGGGTCGAGCTCTATACCCTCATGGTCCGCATCCGCCAGTTCGAGGAGCGCATCCTGCCGCTCCTCAAGGAGGGGAAGATCAAGGGCACCGCGCACCCGTCGGTCGGCCAGGAGGCGGTCGCGGCGGGCGTGTGCGGGGTGCTGGAGCCGACCGACTACATCGTCTCGAACCACCGCGGCCACGGCCACTGCATCGCCAAGGGGATGCGGACGCCCGAGATGATGGCCGAGCTCTACGGGAAGAGCACCGGCTCGAACAAGGGCAAGGGCGGCTCGATGCACATCGCCGACCTCGACCAGTACATCATCGGCTGCACCGGGATCGTCGGCAGCGGCGCGCCCATCGCCGGGGGCGCCGCGCTCGCGGCGAAGATGCGGAAGTCCGGCCAGGCGGTGGCGTGCTTCTTCGGGGACGGCGCGATCAACCAGGGTGTCGTCTTCGAGGCGATGAACATGGCGGCGATCTGGGCGCTGCCGGTCCTCTTCGTCTGCGAGAACAACCTCTACGCTCTCTCCACGCCCGCCGAGAAGATGACGGCGCTCAAGCAGCTCGCCGACCGCGCCCAGGGCTTCGGGATCCCCGGCTTCCAGATCGCCGGGAACGACCTCCGGGCCATCGTCCGGGCGACGCGCGAGGCGCTCGAGCGGGCGCGAGCCGGCCAGGGGCCCACGCTCCTCGAGTGCAAGACCTACCGCTGGTACGGCCACTCGGCGATGCGGCCCGACACGCGCTCCTACCGGACCCGGGAGGAGGAGCTCGAGTGGCGCGAGCGCGACCCGATCGCCCTGGCGGAGCGGGAGCTGACGGCGGCGGGGATCCTCACCGCCGAGCGGGTCGCCCAGGTCCAGCGCGAGGTCGCCAAGGAGATCGAGGATGCCGTCGAGTTCGCCGAGCGCTCCCCCGACCCCGAGCCCGCGGAGATGTTCACCGACGTCTACGCCCCGTTCTAGGCCGCTGCGGGTGGCGCCGGGTGAGCCCCGCGGGGTCCCGGGCGAAGTGGGACCCCCTCAGCGTCCTTCCGCGATTGGACCAATCGCGGAAGGAGGTTGAGCGGGTGACGAGCCCGGGGGCGCGGGGCGAGCCCGGCGACATGACCCGCGGCGGCCCGAGAGGAGAGCACTGTCGATGCACACGCTGACCGTCGCCGAGGCGATCTGCGAGGGGCTCCGAGAGGAGATGGAGCGCGACCCCCGCGTCTTCCTCATGGGCGAGGACGTCGGCTCGATCGGCGGCATCTTCGCCACGAGCCGCGGCCTCCTCGAGAAGTTCGGCCCCGAGCGCGTCCGCGAGACGCCGATCTCCGAGGCCTCGATCGTCGGCTATGCGATCGGGGCGGCGGTCGCCGGGATGCGACCCGTCGTGGAGTGCGGCGGCTTCGTGGACTTCCTCGCGCTCACGATGGACCAGCTCGTCAACCAGGCGGCGAAGCTCCGCTACATGTTCGGCGGCAAGGGCACGGTCCCGATCGTCGTGCGCGCCGCCCAGGGCGCCGGCGTCAAGCTCGCCGCCCAGCACTCGCAGAGCCTCGAGGCGTGGTTCGCGCACGTCCCGGGGCTGGTCGTGGTCTCCCCCTCGACCCCCGCCGACGCCAAGGGGCTCCTCCTCGCGGCGATCCGCAACCCGAATCCGGTGATCTTTCTCGAGCACAAGATGCTCTACTTCGTGAAGGGCGACGTGCCGGACGGCGAGGGGCTCGAGAAGATCGGGGTGGCGGCGCGCCGGCGCGAGGGGACTGACGTGACGCTGGTCTCCTACAGCCTGATGACCCACCGCTGCCTCGAGGCGGCGGACCTCCTGGGGCAGCGCGGGATCTCCTGCGAGGTCCTGGACCTCCGGACGATCCGGCCGTGGGACCGGGAGACCGTCCTCGCCTCGGTACGGAAGACGCACCGGCTGGTCGTGGTCCACGAGGCGGTGAAGAGCTTCGGCGCGAGCGCCGAGGTCGCGGCGACGGTGATGGAGGAGGCGTTCGACGACCTGGACGCGCCGGTGGTCCGCGTCGGCGCGCACGACATCCCGATCCCCTTCAACGAGGCGCTCGAGCGCGAAACCGTGCCGACCGTCGAGCGCATCGTGGAGGCCGTCCAGCAGCTCGCGTAGACGGCCCGCCGCGGGTGGCGCCGGGCGCGCCCCGCTGCCACCCGGGGCGGCCGGTCAGGGGATCAGCAGCACCTTGCCGGTGGTCTTGCGGCCCTCCAGCTGGCGGTGCGCTTCGGCGGCCTCCCCGAGCGGGAACGTCGCGCCGATCCGGATCTTCAGCTCCCCCTTCTGGATCCAGCCGAGCACCTCACCGGCGCGCTTGAGCAGCTCCTCCCGCGTCAGGATGTGGTGGTTCAGGCTCGGGCGCTGGAGGAAGAGCGAGCCCTTCTGGTTCAGGACTTGCGCGTCGAGGGGCGGGATCGGGCCGCTCGACTGCCCGTAGAGGATCATGAAGCCACGCGGCGCCAGGCAGTCCAGGCTCTTCTCGAAGGTGTCCTTCGCGACGGAGTCGTAGACCACCTGGAGCTTCTTGCCCCCCGTCAGCCGCACGACCTCCGCCTGGAAGTCCTGCTTCGTGTAGAGGATCACGTCGCCGGCGCCGGCCTCCCGCGCGAGCTTCGCCTTCTCCTCGGTGGACACCGTCCCGATGACGCGCGCCCCCGCGCGCTTCGCCATCTGGCAGAGTAGCAGGCCGACGCCGCCCGCCGCCGCGTGGACGAGGCAGGCGTCCCCGGGCTTGAGCCGGTACGAGTCGTGGGCCAGGTAGTGCGCGGTCATCCCCTGGAGCATCGCGGCGGCGGCCGTCCGGGCGTCCAACCCCGCGGGGACGGTCACGAGCCGGTCCGCAGGGACGAGGTTCTGGGTCGCGTACGAGCCGGGCACGCCCGTCCACGCCACGCGCTCCCCGGCTTTGACCGTGGTGACGCCCGGGCCCACCTCCTCGACGACCCCCGCCCCCTCGAGGCCGAGCGCGATCGGGAGCGGGTTCTTGTAGAGACCGGAGCGCTGGTAGACGTCGACGAAGTTCACGCCGGCGCCCTCGATCCGGACGAGGGCCTGGCCGGCGCCCGGCTTCGGGGTGGGCAGCTCTTCCAGCTTCATCGCTTCGGGACCGCCGTACTGCGGGACGCGGATCGCTCGCATCACTCGCATCCTCCTGGTTCGCCGGAACGGCCGACCCCGGTGAGGGTCCTCGCCTACTCGAGCACGATCAGCTGCGTCGCGATGTGCGGAAGGTGCAGGTGGCACCAGACGCGGTAAATGCCCGGCTTGTCCGCGACGAACTCCGCCGTTTCAGGCTTGCCGCGGTTGACCACCAGCTTCACCCCGAACTCGTCGATGGCCAGCCCGTGCTCGGCTGGATCGTCCTTGACGTTGTTGATGCCCCGGAGCTTGACCCGATCTCCCTTTTTCACGACGAGCGGGCCGGGCACCCAGATGTTGGATCCCTCGTACTTGATGTTGACCAGCGTCAGCTCCCGGAGGGCCTGCTGGGCCCCGACGCGGGCACCCCACACCCCCCCCACGAGCGTGAGGGCCAGCGCGAGCCCAACCACCCGATAGCCGGATCGCTTCCGCATGGTTCACCTCCCGACGGCCTTGAGATGCGGACCCGGGGTGACGTCTCCACCCGGGCCAGTTAACAGCCCGGCGGGACGCCTGTCAAGGAGACCCGGGTGGCGCCGTTCCGCATGTCCCTTGACGTCCGGAGGCGGCCCCGGTATCAAGAGGGAGTCGCGAGCGACCCCGATGTGTTCGCGCTCGGCCTACGTCCTCGCCCTGGTGCTGATGCTGCTGGGAGTGACCCGCGCCGCCCCGGAGCCGCACGCGCTCGCACGGGGCAAGGCGACCTTCGAGGCACAGTGTGCCGTCTGTCACGGCGTCGCCGGCGACGGCCAGGGCCCCGAGGCCCATCGCTTCTTCACGCGCCCCACCGACCTTCGGCGCGCCGCGTTCAAGTTCCGCTCGACGCCCACCGGTGCCCTCCCGACCGACCAGGACCTGGAGCGGACCATCCGCCGCGGCCTGCCCGGGTCGGGGATGGTCGCGCAGGATCACCTGACCGACGCCGAGGTTCTGGACGTGATCGCCTATCTCAAGACGCTGTCACCCCGCTGGGGGGAGAGCGCCGCGCGCGTACCGATCGCCACCGTCCGACCGGCAGACCTCGATGCCCTCGCGGCCAGGGGGGCCGACCTCTTCAAAGAGGCCGGCTGCATCGAGTGCCACGGCGAGAGCGGGCGGGGGAACGGTCCGTCGGCGGGGCGGCTCACGAGCGGCGGTCGGCCGACCCGGCCCACCGACCTCACCCGACGACCGTTCAAAGGCGGCGATCAGGTCGAGGATGTCTACCGGGCGCTCGCCGTTGGCCTGGACGGGTCACCCATGCCATCCTACCGGGACGCTCTGGACGACGACCAGATGTGGGCCCTCGCCGTCCACGTCACGCGCCTCGCGGTGCCCGGGGCGGCCCCCCGCGTCACGGACGACGAGCGCATCGGCCACGAGGTCGAAGCCGCGCACCAGCCGGGCCGGCGTCCCTGACCGCTCCCGGCGCGGCGCACGCGTCGGCCTGGCGGGCTGCTGAGAACCCGAGACCGGATCGGCCCGCCCCGGCGTCGTCCAAGCCGAGGCGTTCCGAGCACGGGCTTCGCCCGCGCAACCGCGGGGGGAGGTCCGGCCCCCCGACAGAAAGGGGGGCGAAGCCCCCCTCCCGGGATCTAGCGCCGTCCCCGCCGCTGGCGGCGCCGGGCGCGCCCGGAACGCCGACGGGCCGGCGCTGTCTTCGGCATCGCGGCCAGGATCCGCTTGACGTCCCGCCGGCCGAGGCGGCGGAGCCCCACGACGGTGCTCCGGTTCTCACCGGACGGGGTCGCGTGCCCGCGTTCCCACTGGACCACGGCCGCCGCGCTGACCCCGACCAGCCGCGCCAGCCCGCTCTGGGTGAGGCCGAGGCGCGCCCGGAGCGTCCGGATCAGCCGCGGCGAGAGTCGGGCGGCCTTCGCTTCTTCCGGCGACACCTGGGGGCGCCACGGCGTCGCCCCGGCCGCGCGCTGCCATTGCGCCGCGAGATCCCGAACTCCTGCCAGGTCCCGGCGAGTCTGCGCCAGCACTCGCCGCAGCCGGTGCACCTCGCGGCGCAGCGGTCGGACCGCCCGACGGATCTCACGCCGGGCCCCGCGCGCCAGCGCCTCCCTGATCGCCTGCTCGATCTTCGCCACGTTCGCCCTCCCTGGGTTGAACGTGCGAGACCGTAGCAGAGCCGCGGCACGTTGTCAAACGACGGATCCTAGAGGGCCGTCGAATAAGGGACGCGCAAGGCGCTGACTAACCGCCAACGCGCGAGTGTTCCACTCCGAGCGGCGGCTTTGCCGCCGCACCCCGGGGGAGGTCTCGGAGGGGGCCGTCGAGGCCCCCTCCGAATGGGCTAGAGGTCGAGCCGCATGCACGCGGCAGACTGGCAGCAGGCGGTCGTGAACTCGACCGAGGCACGAACGGCGGGATCCGCCTCCTCCCGGGCGATCCGTTCGAACCCCAGGGTCGAGAAGAACCCCGCGGCGGTCTCCGTCAGGAGGACCACGCGGCGCGCGCCGCCGGCCCGCATCTCCGCGAGGAGGCGCTCGGCGAGCGTGCGACCCAGGCCGCGCCCGCGCCAGGCGGGCGCCACGACGAGCGAGCGGAGGAGCGCGCTCGCGCCGTACGGCTCCATCCCGACGGCGCCGACGATCCGGCCGTCCGCCCGCGCCACGAGGAAGTGGGCGAAGTGCTCGGCCACGCCCGCCTGCGGGAGGGACGCCTCGCCCAGGAGCGCCAGGACCGCGGCGAGGTCCTCGGCCCGGGCGGGCGCCACGACCACGTCGGCCCGGGCGGTGTCCGGACGCCCGGGCTTGACGGCCCGGATGAACGCGCTCCTAAACTTCCCGTCGGCCTCCGCCAGGAGCCCCTCGAGCGTGCGCCCCTCCGCCGCCAGCTCCGCGAGCAGTGAGCCCTGGCTCTCGAGGAAGGCGCGGGCGTCCTCCGCGCGGTAGATCCGCGTCGGCTCCAGGGTCACCGGCTCGAATCCAGCCTGCCCGAGGAGCGCGCAGTAGACCTCCTCGTCCAGCGCCCCGGCCAGGCAGCCCGTCCAGGCCTCGACGCAGCGGCGGACGGGCTCCGGCATCGACCCCTTCACGACGATGTCGTGGACCGCGAGCCGCCCGCCGGGTCGGAGGACGCGGAACGCCTCGGCGAACACCCGGGGCTTGTCCGCCGACAGGTTGATCACGCAGTTGGAGATGATCACATCAATGGAGGCGTCCGGGAGCGGAATGGCCTCGATCTCGCCCTTGAGGAACTCGACGTTCTGCACCCCGGCCTTCGTCTGGTTCGCCCGCGCGAGCGCGAGCATCTCGTCCGTCATGTCGAGCCCATAGACCTTGCCCGTCGGACCGACCCGGCGCGCCGAGAGAAGCACGTCCAGCCCGCCGCCCGAGCCGAGATCGAGCACCACCTCGCCCGGCCGCAGCTCCGCGAGCGCCACGGGGTTCCCGCAGCCGAGCGAGACCGCGAGCGCTTCCCCCGGGAGCCCGGCTGTCTCGTCATCTCCGTAGAGATTCGAGGTGACGGGGTTGCCGGCCGGTGACGACGGCGCGGCTCCACAGCAGGAGGAGCGCGATTCGGCGATCTCCGCGTACCGCTTCTGCACGACGTCTCTGATCCCCTCACGTGGCTCCATCTCCCCCACCCCCAATGCTCTACGCGACCAAGGCCCCGTTCGGCACCGACCGATTGACCGTGAGAGGAGCTCCGAAGCGCATCCCGGACTCCACCTACGCTCCAGGTGCGCAGCAGGAGCTGGACGTCCTCACGGGCAAGCCTATCGCCTTCGCGCCCTTGGCGCGAACGGGTTCCTGATCCTCGAGGTCGTAGTTGAGATGGTAGACCTCCCACTCGACCCCGTCCGGGTCGTGGACCCAGAACTTGTCCTGGTTCGCGTGGCAGCAGTCCACACCCATCTCCTCGCGCACGGGCAGGCCGGCCGCCTTCACGCGACCGAGCTCGGCGCGCACGACCTCGGGCGACTCGACCTGGATCCCGAGGTGGTCGACCGCGCCCGCGCTCCCGGCCACGCCCGGCCCCTGGGAGAGGGCCAGGTTCACCGGGCCGAGGGGCGGCAGGAACTTGACATACCCCGACTTGACCTTGACCGGCGCCACCCCGAAGAACTTCTCGTAGAACTCCCGGCTCTTGCCGAGATCCGACACGTGCATGTGGACGTGCACCTTTGTGCTCACGCCATCCTCCCTCGGGTTAGCAGCAGGCGGTCAGGAGGCGCACCAGCGCCGAGACCGTCTCGCGGTTCACGGAGTAGTAGACGTACCGCTCCTCCTTCCGGCTCTGCAGGAGCCCCGCGCGCCGGAGGAGGTCCAGGTGATGCGAGAGGGTCGGCCCGGGGACCTCGAGCGCCTCCTGGATCTCCCCCGCCGGCACCTCGCCCCCGGCGCGGACCAGATAGAAGAAGACCTGGAGCCGGGTCAGGTGGGCCAGGGCGCGGAACGCCTCCGCGTGGCCCTCGTTGGCCTCCAGCCTCGAGAGCGGGAGCGGCTTCATCGCTTTCACGATTAGAGAGATATCGAAATATCGAACCGTTGTCAAGGGGAATTGTTCGCGCCCCGGCGCGGCCGGGGGCCGCGTGCTAGGATAGGCGGGTAGCCGTGTCACGCGGCGGGCCCGCCCCGCGCGAGAAAGAGGAGCCAGCCCATGTCAGGCCGCCCGTTCCTCCAGATCCCGGGGCCGACCCTCGTCCCCGAGCGGATCGTCCGCGCCATGTCGCACTCCCTCATCGACCACCGGGGGCCGAAGTTCGCCGCGCTCGTCGGCGAGATCCTGGAGGGCCTCAAGATCGTCTTCCAGGCGCCCCGCGGGCAGATCGTCGTCTACCCCGGCTCGGGGACCGGGGCCTGGGAGGCGAGCGTCGTCAACACGCTGTCCCCCGGCGACCGGGTCCTGGGGTGCGTCAACGGCCACTTCTCGAACCTCTTCTGCCGGACGGCCACGGCGCACGGTATCGAGGTGGAGCGGCTCGAGGTGCCGTACGGCGCCGGGGTCCCGGCTGACCGCGTCGCCGAGCGCCTCCGGGCCGACGCGACCCACCAGCTCCGCGCGGTCCTCGTCGTCCACAACGAGACCTCGACCGGCGTGACGAGTCAGGTGGCCCGCATCCGCCGGGCCCTGGACGACGCGCGTCACCCCGCGCTCCTCCTCGTGGACGTCGTCTCCTCCCTCGCCTCCATCGACTTCCGCTTCGACGAGTGGGGCGTGGACGTCGCGCTCACCGGGCCGCAGAAGGGGCTCATGCTCCCGCCCGGGCTCACGCTCCTCGCGGTCAGCGAGAAGGCCCTCCGCGCGAGCCAGGCCGCGAAGTGCCCGCGGGCATACTGGGACTGGGGCCCCGTCCTCGAGCGGAACAGGCGGGGGGAGTTCCCCTACACGCCCGCGACCTCGCTCCTCTTCGGGCTGCGGGAGTCGATCGCGATGCTGACGGAGGAGGGGCTCCCGCAGGTCTTCCACCGCCACGCGCGGCTCGCCGAGGCGTGCCGGCGCGCCGTGCGAGGGATGGGACTCGATCTGCTCTGCCGCGATCCGGCCGAGTACTCCAACACGCTGACCGCGGTGGTCATGCCGCCGGGGTACGACTCGGACACCTACCTCGCTCACGCCAACCGCACCCTCGACCTCTCGCTCGGCGTCGGCCTCGGCGAGGCCAAGGGCAAGGTCTTCCGGATCGGTCATCTCGGCAGCCTCAACGAGCTCGAGCTCCTGGGCGGCCTCGCCGGCGTCGAGATGACCCTCAGGACATTCGGGATCGCCGTGCCGCTCGGGGCCGGGCTCGCCGCCGCCGCGGAGTACCTGGTCGCCACCCCGCCGACCACAGGAGGGACCTCGTGAACGCACGAACCGCCAAGCTGATCTCGCGCTTCGCCTCGCGAACCACCCAGAAGGCCCGCACGCTCAAGCGCGAGTGGCAGACCCTGTCGCGCAAGGCGAAGACCGAGCGTCGCGCCAAGATGAAGGCTGCCGTCGACTAGGCGGCGGCCACAGGAGAGAACGAGATGAAAGGCCGCATCGCCCTCATCACGAAGTACAGCGCCGACTTCGAGATCCGCGAGTACCCCGTGCCGGAGGTGGAGCCGCACGCCGCCCTCGTCAAGATCACGCGGGGCGGGATCTGCGGCTCGGACCTGCACATCTGGCGCGGCGAGCTGGAGGCGCTGATCGGCGAGCCGAGCCGCGGCCAGACCTTCGGCCACGAGATGTGCGGCATCGTCGAGCGGCTCGGGAAGAACGTCAAGACAGACTCGACCGGCCAGCCGCTCGCCGAGGGCGACCGCGTGACGTACTGCTACTTCTACCCCTGCGGCCGCTGCCCGGCGTGCCTCGACGGCGTCCGCGCGGCGTGCCCGTTCAAGCGGCGCGGCACCCGCTACGCCGACGACCCGCCGCACTTCGTCGGCTCCTACTCGGACTACTACTACCTGCGCCCCGGCCACTTCGTCTACAAGGTCCCGCCCGCGATCTCCGACGACGTCGCCACGCCGGTGAACTGCGCCCTCGCCCAGGTCCTCTACGGGCTCGAGAAGGTCCGGGTCCGCGTCGGCGACACGGTCGTCATGCAGGGCGCCGGCGGGCTCGGGCTCAACGCGAGCGCCGTCGCCCGGGAGATGGGGGCCGCGCGGGTCATCGTGATCGATCAGATCCCCGAGCGCCTCGAGCTGGCGCGGCGGTTCGGCGCGCACCACACGCTCAACATCCAGGAGCTGCCGAAGCCCGAGGACCGGGTCGCGGCGGTCAAGGAGCTGACGCGCGGCTGGGGGGCGGACGTCGTCTGCGACTTCGTCGGCTTCCCGAAGGTGATCCCCGAGGGGCTCCAGATGCTCAAGAGCGGCGGCACCTACCTCGAGATCGGGACGATCAGCCCCGGCCTCTCGGTGGAGCTCCACCCGGCCCAGCTCGTCTGGGGCTCGAAGACGATCGTCGGCATCATCCAGTACGAGCCGTGGGCGATCCAGCGGGCGCTGACCTTCCTCGAGCAGAACCTGACGAAGTACCCGTTCACCGAGGTCATCTCCCACGTCTACCCGCTCGAGCGGATCACGGAGGCGTTCCGGGAGGCGGAGTGGCTCGGGCGGCAGCACTCCCCGCACAAGATCAGCCGCGCGGCCATCGCGCCGTGGGGCAAATAGACCCCCTTTCCCCCCGAGGGGGAGCGAGTCAGGGTGAGGGGGAGGTCGTCCTCCGGAACGCGACGGCGGCGGACGTCCCCACCCTCCTCGACCTCATCCGCCGGATCGCCGAGTACGAGCGGCTGAGCCACGAGGTCGAGGCGACCGAGGCGCTGCTCCGGACCCACGGCTTCGGGCCACGCTCCGTCTTCGAGGCCGTGCTGGCGGAGCAGAACGGCCGTGCCGTGGGGTACGCGCTCTACTTCTTCACGTTCTCGACCTTCAAGACCCGCCCGACCCTCTACCTCGAGGACCTGTTCGTCCTCCCCGAGGAGCGCGGCCGCGGGATCGGCCGCCGCCTCCTCGTCCACCTCGCCAGGATCGCGGTCGAGCGCGAGTGCGCGCGGATGGAGTGGGCGGTCCTCGACTGGAACACGCCGGCCCGCGACTTCTACTTCAAGCTCGGCGCGGTCGCGATGGACGAGTGGACGGTGTTCCGGATGACGCCCGAGGCCTTCGGGCGGCTCGCCCGCGAGGAGGCCCGCGCCGACCTGCCGGAGGAGACGGTCTAAGGCGAGTTCATAGCCTGTGCTCAGGGCGTGTCGGCGCAATCGTGTCGGACCGCGAGTCGGCGGTTTGGCGCCGCAGTCAGCTCCCGAGTCCCGGAGCTCCAGGCTGCGCGGGATCCATCGTGAGCTGGCAGCGATACACCCCGGTCACCGTCTCGGACTGGTCGACCCTTCGGCGGAGCGGCCCGCGGACGAGCGCCTCCGCCAGCTCCGCGTCCATGCACTCGACCAGGAGGACCCAGGGCTGCGGGCCGGTCCCCTCGCCGGCTTGCGGCCCCCGCAGCTGCTTCTCGGTGGTCTGGATCTCCGTCGTCTCCGGCACCGGCTCGAGGACGTGGATCCCCAGAACCCCGGCGAGCTGCCGGGCGAGCACGAGGTCGGGCGCGGTCAAACCGGCGCGGAGCCACTTCGCGCCGACCCCACGGGGGAACAGCCGCGCCGTCAGCACCGCACCCCCCTGCCCGCGGCCGCAGCTCGCGACGACCCGGCAGCCGACCCGCATCGTGTCGCGAAAGTGGGCGACCACGCGGCGGGTCCAGGGGGTCGGGTCGTTCAGTCGGGCGAGGTAGGGCTCGCTGCGGATCGTCTCGACGCTCTCCGTCTCGTAGAGCGTGAAGAAGTCTCGTGGGCGCGCCGCGCTCAGATAACGGCGGCCCCGGAGGAAGCCGGGCACGCCCACCCGCTCCGGCATGTGCTCGGTGTTGTGCCAGCGGTAGAAGTCGTCCTCCGACTCGGGAGCGATCCCGTTCCAGATCGCCAGCACGCCCTGACCGCGCAGCGCCACGGGCCCGCCGCTCAACTCACCGCTTCGAGCGTCGCGCGCGCGTAGGGCGCCTCCGGAGGCCCGATCGGACGCACGACGGGCAGGGTCACGCCCGCGGCGCGGTAGGCCTCGACGTAGGCGCGCACGGCGGTCCGGTCGCCGATCCGCCCGAGCGCGTCCGCGAGCGTGGCCGGGACGGCATCGGCCGGAGTCCGGCGCGCGCGGTCCCGGTCGAAGGCGGCCAGCGCGTCCTCGAACCCGCTCGCGCGCAGCATCGTCCGGTAGAACGGGAGCCCGAGGTAGCGCACGAGCTCCTCCCGGAAGGTCGCCGTCGTCCCGGCCGTGTCCGCCGTTACGGCAGCCGGCACCGCCGCCACGACCTCGAAGCCGTCGAGCGGCTTGCCCGCCTTCGCGCGACCCCGCGTGAGCGCGGGCCCCGCGACGCGCCGGATGTATTCGGGCGCGCAGAGCCAGAGGACGACGCCGTCGGCCACCTCCCCCGCGAGCTCGAGCATCGGCGCGGAGAGCCCGGCCAGGAGGATCGGCGGCGGCGCCGGCGGGCGAAAGGCCGCCTCCCACGCGACGCGGTAGTAGCGGCCCTCGAAGCGGACCCGCCCGGTCAGGGCGCCGCGGAGGACGGCGACGTACTCCCGCACGACCTCGAGCGGCCGCCCCATGTCGAGCCCCAGGGCCTCCGTCATCGAGGGCCGGTGGCTCACGCCGACCCCGAGCCGGAACCGGCCTCCCGACGCCTCGGCGAGCGTCGCCGCCTCCTGGGCCATCGCCACCGGGTGCCGCGGGTAGATGGGCACCACGCCCGTCCCGATGGCCACCCGGCGCGTCGCCTGGGCGTACGCCGCGAGGACGACGAACGAGTCCCGCCCCAGCCCGTGCGTGACCCAGACGCTGTCGTACCCGAGGTCGTCCGCCGCCCGCGCGAGCGCCACGGCACTCGCGAGGCCCTCGCGCGGGAGCAGGTAGGCGCCGATGCGGGTGGCCATGCGGGCTTTAGGATAGCAAAGTTCCCGGTGCCCGGGTTGCGCGCGCCGTGAGGCTCCGCTAGTATCGGCCCGTGCGCCGGGCCATCGCGCGTTCGCTCGCCGTCCTCCTCCTCGCGGTGGGTCTCGCCCCCGCGGCACCGAGCCTCGAGAGCCTGCTCCTGCTCCCCGCCACCCGATGACCGCCGCGCTCGCGTGGATCGCCACGGCGGCGTGCGCGCTCTTCGCCGGCGCCGCGCTCTACGCGAGCCTCGTCGAGCACCCCGCCCGCCTGGCCTGCGGTCCCCCGATGGCTCTCGCCCAGTTCCGGACGAGCTACCCGCGCGGCGCCCGGCTCCAGGCGCCGCTCGCCGTCGTCGGCTTCGCCGCCGCGGCGGGGGCGTGGGCGCGGGGAGCCCCGGGCGCGTGGCTCCTGGCGGGCGTCCTGCTCGGCCTTGTCGTCCCCTTCACGCTGGTGGCGATCCTGCCCACGAACCGCCGGCTCCTCGACCCGGCCCTCGCGCCCGACGCGCCGGAGACCCGGCGCCTCCTCCAGCGGTGGGGCCACCTCCACCTCGTCCGGACCGGACTCGGCCTCGCGGCGCTCGCCCTGATGCTGCGGCTCCTCGTCGGGCCCTGATGCCGCACCCGGCCCTCTACTGGAACCGGGCCACGCCGGAGGTCTACGCCGTCGTCCGGGAGGAGGCGCCGTCCGAGTTCCGACTGCTCCTCCTCGAGTCGGACGACCCGGCGGAGGCGCGGGCCAAGCTCGGCGAGGCGGAGTTCATCCTCATCGCCGACTGGGCACTCACCGAGCGGGAGATCGCGGCCGCGCCGCGCCTCCGGCTGGTCCAGCACCAGGGCGTCGGCTACGAGCGGATCGACACGGCCGCGCTCGCGGTGCGGGGCATCCCCCTCTGCCTCTGCCCCGCCGGAACGACGACCGGCGTCGGCGAGCACACCCTGCTCCTGATCCTCGGCCTCCTCAAGCGCGTCGTCACGGCCCACGTCGCGCTCGTGCAGGGGCGGTGGCTCCAGTGGGAGCTGCGCCCCTCGACCCGCGACCTCGAGGGAACGACGGTCGGCCTGATCGGCTTCGGGCGCACCGGCCGGGCGACGGCCCGGCGCCTCCGCGGCTTCGGCGTTCGGCTCCTCGCCCACGACCCGTACATCACGCTGACGCGGGAGGAGCACGCCGAGTTCGGCGTCGAGCTCGTGGAGCGCGACCGGCTGCTCCGGGAGGCCGACATCGTGTGCCTGCACGTTCCGCTCACCGACGAGACCCGTCACCTGATCAACCCCGCGACGCTCGCCTTGATGAAGCCATCGGCCTACCTCGTCAACGTCTCGCGGGGCGGCGTCGTGGACCAGGAGGCCCTCGTCGAGGCGCTGCGCGCGCGGCGGATCGCGGGGGCCGGGCTCGACGTGTTCAGCCCGGAGCCGCTGCCACCGGGGCATCCGCTCACGACGCTCGACAACGTCCTGCTGACGCCCCACGTCGCGGCGGGCACGCTGGACGCCTTCCGAGCCAAGATGCGCTTCGCCTTCGCCAACATGCGGCGCGTCACGCGCGGCGAGCCGCCCCTGGAGCGCGTGCCCGGGACCTGACGCGCCCCGGGTCCATGCCCTCGCTCGCGGCGACGCTCGTCCTCCTGGTCGCGGCGCTCCCGACCGCCGTGATCGGCGGTGTCGTCGGCTTCGGCACGGGACTCACCATGCTCCCCCTCGTCGCGTGGACGGTCGGGGTCCGGGCCAGCGTGCCGGTCCTCTCGATCGCATTGCTCCTCGGGAACGTCTCGCGGGCCTGGTGGAGCCGCCGCGAGCTGGACTGGCGCGTCATCCGCGCGTACCTGGCCGGCGCCGTGCCCCTGGCCATGCTCGGGGCCGTCGTGTATGCCGGGACGCGGGTCGAGTGGCTCTCGCGGCTCCTGGGACTGTTCATGCTCGCGTCGGTCCCGCTCCGCCGCTGGATCGAGCGCGGGCCGCGCAGGATGCGGCTCGCCCACTTCCCGCTCCTCGGGGCGGCAACCGGCTTCCTTTCGGCGCTCGTCGCCGCGACCGGCCCGGTCAACACGCCTTTCTTCCTCGGCTACGGGCTCCGGCGCGGCGCCTACGTGGGGACCGAGGCGGCGTGCGTCGCCGTCGTCCACCTCGCGAAGACCCTGGTCTACGGCCGCTACGCGCTCGTGAGCCTGGAGCTGGGCGTGCTGGGACTGGCCATCGGCGGGGTGATGTTCCTCGGGGCGTTCCTCGGGCGCCGGATCCTCGACCGCATGAGCGACCGCGCGTTCGTCCGGCTCGTGGAGGTGCTGATCACGGCGCTCGGCGTCGTCTTCGTGCTCTTCCCGCCCCGCTGAGGCGACCGCGCTTGACGGCGGGCTCCGCACCCCCGTAGCGTAGGCATCGGGACCGAAAGGAGGCGCCATGGAGATCGCACCCGGGCTGACGGGAGAGGTCGAAATCGTCGTCCAACCGGCGGACACCGCCGACGCGGCGGGCAACAAGGGTTTCCACGTTCTGGCGACGCCCCGCCTCGTCGCCCTCATCGAGAACGCCGCGATCGCCGCGGTCCAGCCCCACCTCCCGCCCGGGGCCGGGACGGTCGGGACGCGCGTGGACTTCAAGCACCTCGCCGCGACGCCGGTCGGGATGCGCGTCCGCGCCCGCGCCGTCCTCCGCCAGGTGGACGGCCGCCGGTATGTCTACGACGTCGAGGCCCACGACGACGTCGAGAAGGTCGCCGAGGGCACGCACGAGCGGTTCCAGATCGTCCAGGCCCGCTTCCTCGAGCGGCTCGCGGAGAAAGCCAAGGGCCGATAGGGCCTCCCCCTCACCCTGCCCTCTCTCCCGGTAGGGGAGAGGGACTACTCCGACACCGCCTTACCGGAAGAGGTTCGGGAGGAAGAGGACGAGCTGGGGGAAGAAGGTGATGAGCAGCAGCGTCGCGACCATCGGGACGAGGAACGGCAGGACCACCCGCGTGATCGCGGCGAAGGAGACATGCTCCAGTGGCAGAACGGCAAGCTCGTCACGGTCTGGCCGGAGGAGTTCACGACGCTGCACGCGAAGTGGATCCCGCTCGGCCCCTGGGATCAACGCAAGTAGCTCCTCGCCCCCTCTCCTTTCCAGGGAAGGGGTCGGGGGGAGGATCCGCGCGCGCATGAGTCACCCCCTCACCCCGCCCTCTCTCTCGGCGGGGGAGAGGGACCACGTCGAGCGCTCGTGAGCGTCCTGCCGCAGCTCGCCGTGTCGGCGCTGCTCCTGGGCGGGGTCTACGCCCTCATCGCCGTCGGCCTCACGCTCATCTTCGGCGTCATGCGCGTCGTCAACTTCGCCCATGGCGAGTTCCTCATGCTCGGCATGTACCTCGCGTTCTGGGCGTTCACGATCTGGCGCCTCGATCCCTACGTCGTGCTGGTGGCCGCCATCCCACTCTTCTTCCTGGTCGGGGCGGCGGTCTACGCGCTGGTCATGCGCGGGATCATCCATGCGTCGCACAACGTCCAGATCTTCACGACCGTGGGCCTGTCGGTCGCGCTCCAGAACGTCGCCCTCGTCGCCTGGACCGGGGACTTCCGGTTCGTCCGCGCCTGGCACTCCGATGCCGTGCTCCGCGTGGCGGGCGCCGCCTTCAATCTGTCCCAGCTCGTCGCCTTCGCACTCGCCCTCCTCCTCACGCTCGCGCTGTTCGCCTTCATGCGCTGGACGCGGACCGGCATGGTCATGCGCGCCACGGCCCAGGACCGCGACGCCGCGACCCTCATGGGGATCGACACGGACCGCGTCTACGGCTTCAGCTTCGCGATCGGCATCGCCGCCGTGGGCACGGCGGGCGTCCTGGTCGCACCGCTCTATCCCGTGTACCCGACGGCGGGCCTCCAGTTCGTCCTGCTCGCCTACGTCGTTGTGGTCCTGGGGGGCCTCGGGGACATGGTGGGCGCGCTCCTCGGGAGCCTCATCGTCGCGGCCGTCGAGGTGGGCGGCTCCTACTTCCTCGGCCCGGCGTGGAAGGAGGTCCTCTACTTCGTCCTCTTCATCCTCGTCCTGGTGTTCCGGCCTGCCGGCCTCTTGGGCCAGCGCGGCGCCGAGACCCTGGGAGTCTGAGCGCGCGTGGTGACCCGCTACGTCACCCAGTGGCTCCCGGGGATCTTCTTCGGGCTGGCCGCGGCGACGCCGCTGGTGACCCGCGACGCCTTCTTCCACGATACGGTCATCCTGATCCTCATGTGGGGCGCGATCGCCGGCGCCTGGAACGTCGCGGGCGGGTACGCGGGTCAAGTCTCCCTGGGGCACGCGGGGTTCTTCGGGCTCGGCGCCTACTCGGTCGCGCTCCTCGCCGTGCGCTGGGACCTCCCCGCCTGGAGCGGGATGGCCGTCGGGGCCGCGCTCTCGACCATCGCCGGCCTCATCATCGGGTACCTCTCGAACCGCCTCCGCGGCCCGTACTTCGCCCTCGCCACCATCGCGTTCGCCCAGGTGCTCCTGATCGTCGCGAGCCGGTGGCGCGAGCTCACCAAGGGCTCCGAGGGGATCCCGGTCCCCTTCCGCCCGGGTTTCGCCACGCTCGGGTTCCCGTCGAAGGTGAGCTGGATCTACGTCGCCCTGGGGTTCGCCCTCGCCGTCTGGGCCGTCCAGACCTACCTCGAGCACTCCCGCGTCGGGTACCAGCTCGCCGGCGTCCGCGAGGATGAGGACGCGGCCCAGGCGCTCGGGATCCACAGTCGCCGGCTCAAGATCCTCGCGGTGGCCGCGTCGGCCGCGCTCACCTCGATCGGCGGGAGCCTCTGGGCGGCCTACATCGGGTTCGTGGATCCCTTCTACGTCTTCTCGATCGACCTCTCCATCGAGTTCGCGCTGAAGGCGATCATCGGCGGAACCGGAGCCGCGCTGGGGCCGTTCCTAGGCTCGCTGCTCATCACCTCGCTCGAGACGTACCTGCGCGCGCAGTTCTCGGGCGTGCGGACCGGCTTCACCGGCATCTACCTCATCATCTACGGGTGCGCCCTCATCATCGTCGTCCGGTTCTTCCCCCGGGGCCTGGCAGGCGCGCTCGCCGTAGCCGGGCGCTCCGGGGCGGCGCCCGTCCCGCAGCCCGCCGATGCTGCTTGAGCTGACCGCGGTCACGAAGCGCTTCGGCGGCCTCCTCGCGGTCCGCGAGGTCAATCTCCAGGTCCAGGCCGGGGAGCTCGTCGGCATCATCGGGCCGAACGGCGCCGGGAAGACGACGCTCTTCAACGTCATCTCGGGCTTCCTCGTGCCGGAGGCGGGCGAGGTCCGGGTGGACGGCCGGGACATCACCGGGGTGCCCAGCCACGGGATCGCGCGGCTCGGCATCTGCCGCACCTTCCAGATCGTCAAGCCGTTCGGCAACCTGACCGTGCTCGAGAACGTCATGATCGGCGCGCTGACGCCGCTCCGGTCCGTCGTCGACGCGCGGGATGAGGCGCGGCGGGTGCTCGTCCGGTGCGGCCTCGGTCCCTGGCAGGACGTCCCCGCGAAGTCCCTCCCGATCGGACTGCGCAAGCGGCTCGAGGTCGCGCGGGCGCTCGCCACGCGGCCGCGGTTGCTGCTGCTCGACGAGGTGATGGCCGGCCTGAACGCGACCGAGCTGAAGGGCATGGTCGGGCTGATCCGAGACCTGCACGCCGGCGGGTTGACCGTGATCGTGATCGAGCACATCATGGCGGCGATCATGCGGCTCTGTCAGCGGATCGTCGTCCTGCACCACGGGGAGAAGATCGCCGAGGGCCCGCCGGACGGGGTGTCCCGGGACCCGCGCGTGATCGACGCGTACCTCGGCGAAGAGCTCGCGCTGACGTAAGGGCCGTGCCAATAACCGTCGCATCTCGGCGTCCTCGGTCGTCGGCGACCCTCAACGTATGCGGCATACGCCTCGGGCCGCCTCCTCCCTGCGTCCTTGATCTGCTCGGTTCTTGCCACGGCCCCGGAATCGAGGTCACCTAGCGTCATGGCCATCTTCACCGCCCGGACCGAGCGCGCCATCGCCCTCGCCCTCGGCGCCCACGGCGCCCAGACCCGGAAAGGCGACCACACGACCCCTTACATCGTCCACCCGGTCACGGTCGCCCTCATCCTCTCCCGCTACTCGGACGACGAGGACACGATCATCGCGGGGCTCCTCCACGACACGCTGGAGGACACCGACCTCACCGAAGAGGAGATCGAGCGCGAGTTCGGCCCGAAAGTGCTGGGCATGGTGAAGGACGTGACCGAACCGCGCCTGCCCGGGCTCTCCTGGGACACGCGCAAGGTGCGGTACCTCCGGCACCTCGGGACCGCGCCACACGGCTCCCTGCTCGTCGCGAGCGCGGACAAGATCGCGAACCTCATCTCGATGGTCGCCGCGCACGCGGCGCACGGCGACGCCCTGTGGCAGCGCTTCAACGCCCCTCCGGCGGAGAAGCTCGGCTTCTACCGCCGGGTCTACGAGGCGGTGCGCGCCGCCTGGCCGACCTGCCCGATGCTCCGCGAGTTCCGGAATCGCCTGGAGGAGGCGGACCGGAAGCTCCTGCGCCGGCCGTGAGCGCGGACCCGCACGCGTCCGCGGGCGGCGACGGCGCGATGCTCAGCCTCGACGGCGTCGACGCCTTCTACGGCGACCTGCAGGCGCTCCACGGCGTGACGCTGGCCGTCCGCCCGCGCGAGATCGTGGCGCTCGTCGGGGCGAACGCGGCCGGCAAGACGACGACCCTCCGCGTCGTCTCGGGCCTCCTCCCGCCGCGGGCCGGCCGCGTCGTCTTCGAGGGCGAGGAGATCGCGGACGTGCCCGCACACGAGCGCGTCGATCTCGGCATCGTGCAGGTGCCGGAGGGGCGGCGACTCTTCCCGTTCATGACGCTGGAGGAGAACCTGCGGCTCGGCGCCCACGTGCCGGAGGCGCGCCGGCAGGAGGCAGAGTCCCTCCAGGAGGTGTACGCCCTGTTCCCCGCCCTGGCGGAGCGCCGGGAGCAGCTCGCGGGCTCGCTCTCGGGTGGGGAACAGCAGATGTGCGCCATCGGACGGGCCCTCATGGCGCGGCCCAAGCTGCTCATGCTCGACGAGCCGACCCTGGGCCTCGCGCCGATCCTCGTCCGGCGGATCTTCGACACCGTCAGGGCGATCAACGCGCGCGGCGTCACCGTGTTGCTCGTCGAGCAGAACGTCCGGCAGGCCCTGGCCGTCGCCCATCGGGGCTGCGTGCTGGAGAACGGGCGCGTCGTGCTGAGCGGGCCGGCGGGCGAGCTCGCGGGCGATGAGCGTCTGCGGAAGGCGTACCTGGGTCTCTGACCGGTGATCCGGATCGACCGCGCGCGGCTCGAAGAGACCTTCCGGGAGCAGGCGCGGATCGGCGCGACCACCGCCGGCGGCCTGACCCGTCTCGCGCTCTCCGACGAGGACAAGGTGATCCGCGATCGCCTGGTGGCCTGGCTCGAGGCCGCGGGGTGCACGGTGCGCGTGGACCGGATGGGGAACATCTTAGGCCGCCGCGCCGCCGCACCGGGCGGCGAGGGGCTTCCGCCGGTCGTCATGGGCTCCCACGTGGATTCCGTGCCGACGGGCGGCCGCTTCGACGGCGCGCTCGGCGTCGTCTGCGCCCTCGAGGCGATCCGCACGCTCAACGACGCGCGCGTGCGGACCCGCCACGCGGTGGAGCTGGCCATCTTCACGAACGAGGAAGGCGCCCGATTCCAGCCCGCCATGCTCGGCTCCGGGGTGATGGCCGGCAAGGTTTCGCTCGAGGATGCCTACAATCAGCGCGACCGGCACGGGATCCGGCTGGTGGACGAGCTCGAGCGGATCGGGTACCTCGGATCGGAGCCCTGCGTCGCCCGCCCTATGCGCGCGTACCTCGAGCTCCACATCGAGCAGGGGCCGTTCCTCGAGGAAGCCGGCCTGCCCGTCGGCGTCGTCGAAGGGATCGTGGGGATCGCCTGGGGCCGGGTCACCCTCCGCGGGTCGCAGGACCACGCCGGGCCGACGCCGATGCGGACCCGCCACGACGCGCTCGTGGCCGGCGCCGAGGTCGTCAGGGCCGTGCGCCGGATCCCGCTCGCGATCGGCAGCGACATGGTGGGGACCGTGGGGTGGCTCGACGTCCACCCCAACATCGTCAACGCGATCCCGGGCAAGGTCGTGCTCACGACGGACCTGCGCGCGCCGAGCGACGCCGCCCTCGACCGCGCCCTCGGCGAGCTCGAGCGGGCCGTGCGCGACGCCGCCGCGGCGGAGGGCGTGGGGTTCGATTACGAGCCGCTGATGCGGGTGCCCGTCACCCGGTTCGCCCCGGATGTCGTCGGCGCCGTCGAAGGGGCGGCCCGGCACCTGGGGGTGGGCCACCGGCGCATGCTCTCGGGGGCGGGCCACGACGCCCAGCACATGGCGGCGATCTGCCCGACCGGGATGGTCTTCGTCCCCTCCATCCTGGGGAAGAGCCACTGCGAAGAGGAAGCCACGCACTTCGACGACATCGAGCACGGCGCCAACGTGCTCCTCCACGCCGCCCTCGGCCTGGCGGGAGAGGCGTGAGGCCGCGCGGCCGGGCCCTGCGTCGCCTCTTGCGGCTCGCGGCACCCTCGTCTATCATCACGGCGCGGGGTACGACGAATGTCCCGAACCCGCCCGTCGACGCGACATCGGACGTTGGCGCTGGCGGTCGCCGCCGGTCTCCTCTCGGGCTGCGCCGGCCTCCTGCCGGGGTCGGCTCCCGAGACGACGACGCCGGCGCCCGCCCCCGCCCGCGCCCAGCCTGCCCCCGACCCGCAGGTCGTCGTGGCCCAGCGGAAGCTCGAACAGGAGCGCCAACAGGTTCAGGCGGAGCGCCAGCAGCTCGACCGGGCGCGCGCGCAGTACGACCGCGACCGCCAGCAACTCGAGTCGCAGCGCCAGAAGCTGGAAGAGAGCCTGAAGAAGCAGGCTGCCCTCCAGCAGGAGCTCGAGGAGAAGCTCGCGCGACAGCGCCTCGTCCTCCTGGAGCGCGACGCCCAGATCAAGACCCTGACGCAGAAGCTCGACGCGGCGATCCTCGAGGTCGTGCGCACCATGGCGAAGCTCCGGAGCCTGGAGAGCAGGGCGGAGGCCGCCTCCACGCTGGCCGAGGCGGAGACCGCCTTCAAGGCGCTCGGGCGGGACCCCGCGCGCGAGAAGGACGCCGACCTCGTGCAGGCCGAGCAGCTCCTGAAGCTCGGCGCCGAGGAGTACCGGAAGGAAAACTACGGGGGCGTCCTCTACCTCACGAGCCAGGCCAAGACCCTCATCAAGGGCGGCCAGGCCCGCGCGCCGGCCGGGCAGAGCCTGCCGCGCGTCGAGGGCGAGGTCCCCTTCTCCGTCCCCCTCCCCCTCCGCGCGCTCGGCAAAGGCAACGTCCGGGAAGGACCCGGTACGAACTTCAGGGTCGCCTTCGTCATCGAGGATGGCACGCCGCTCACCGGACAATCGTACAAGGGGACGTGGGTGCGCGTGCGCAGCGGCGACGGCCGTTGGGGCTGGATCGCCCACACCCTGGTCGGCGAGCGCTAGAGGTGGGTCCGAGTCACTCGGAGCAGCCCCGTGACACCCCGCTCTAGCATCGCGGCGCGGGGCAGGACGATGTCCCGGATCCGGCCGTCGGTGCGACATCACACGCTGGCGCTGGCCGCCGCGGCCGGCCTCGTTTCGGGCTGCGCAACCGCCGAGCGCGCCCCGGACCCCCAGATCGTCCAGGAGCGGCAGCAGATCGAGCGCGACCGGCGCCAGCTGGAGTCGGAGCGGCAAAAGCTGGCCGGCCTCCAGCAGGAGCTCGACGAGAGGCTCGCCCGACAGCGCCTGGCCCTCCTCGAGCGCGACGCCCAGATCAGAGCCCTGACGCAGAAGCTCGACGCGGCGATCCTCGAGGTCGTGCGCACCATGGCGAAGCTCCGGAGCCTGGAGAGCAGGGCGGAGGCCGCCTCCACGCTGGCCGAGGCGGAGACCGCCTTCAAGGCGCTCGGGCGGGACCCCGCGCGCGAGAAGGACGCCGACCTCGTGCAGGCCGAGCAGCTCCTGAAGCTCGGCGCCGAGGAGTACCGGAAGGAAAACTACGGGGGCGTCCTCTACCTCACGAGCCAGGCCAAGACCCTCATCAAGGGCGGCCAGGCCCGCGCGCCGGCCGGGCAGAGCCTGCCGCGCGTCGAGGGCGAGGTCCCCTTCTCCGTCCCCCTCCCCCTCCGCGCGCTCGGCAAAGGCAACGTCCGGGAAGGACCCGGTACGAACTTCAGGGTCGCCTTCGTCATCGAGGATGGCACGCCGCTCACCGGACAATCGTACAAGGGGACGTGGGTGCGCGTGCGCAGCGACGACGGCCGTTGGGGCTGGATCGCCCACACCCTGGTCGGCGAGCGCTAGAGAGTCTGTCCGCCTCGGAAGGGGCCGTGGAGGCCCCCTCCGATGAGCGAGGCCCGCCGTCGGCAGCAGCCCGGAGGGCTCCGTCAGGATTTCGCGGCTTTCTTCGGATTCGGCCCCGCGACCACCACCCGGTTGCGCCCGCCCCGCTTGGCTTCGTAGAGCATGGCGTCCGCCTGGGCGATGATCGCCTCCGGGCTATCGCCGTGCTCGGGGAAGGTGGCGATGCCGATGCTCACCGTCACCTGCTGGTCGGCCGGACCGAACTTCTCCCCCGCGACGCGCGTCCGGATCCGCTCGGCCGCCGGGAGCGCGCCGTCGGCTCCGACCTCGTGCAGGATGACGAGGAACTCCTCCCCGCCGTACCGTGCCGCGTAGTCGATGGTCCGCGTCGTCTCCTTGAACACCGCGGCGATGCGGCTGAGGAGCTGGTCACCCGCCAGGTGGCCGTGGGTGTCGTTGTACTGCTTGAAGCGATCGATGTCGACCATCAGCACGGCGAACGGGTGCTTGAAGCGTCCCGCCCGGCCGATCTCCGTGGCGAGCGTCTCCATCAGGTGTTTGCGGTTGTAGAGCCCGGTCAGGCCGTCGGTGATGGACAGCTCCTGCAGCTCCTGGTTCTTCTGACTGAGCGTCGCGTTGATGGCGGCGAGCTCCTGCTGCCCGCGGCGGAGGTGCGTCACCATGTCGTTGAAGACCCGGGTCATGTGGCCCACCTCGCCGCGGACCACGACCGGCAGGTCCACGTTCAGGTCGCCGGCCGCCACCTCGCTCGCTCCCGCCGTCAGCCGGTTGAGCGGCCGCACGATCGTCAGCCCGAGGAGGTACGCGACGATGCCGATGCCCACGACGAGGCCCGCGACGGTGAGAAGGGTGACGTTCTGGATCCTCAGGGTCTGGGCGTAGGCCTCCTCGCGGCCGATCTCGGCGACCGCTCCCCAGCCGAGCAGGGGCACGCGCTTGAGGGCCCCGATCACCGAGTGTCCCTCGTAGTTGTCGTAATCGAGCGAGGTCGTCTGCTGCTGGAAGAGGGCCTGCGCCGACTTCTCCGGCAGGCGGGCCTGGAGGAGCCCGGAGGTGGGGGCGCGCGAGCCCACGATGAGCGTCCCGTCCTGACGCACGAGGTAGATCTGACTGGTCTGGCCAGGCTCCGGACCCTTCACGAACTGCTCGACCGCGACGAAGTTGAGCTTGGCCACCAGCGCCCCGAGGAAGCGCCCGCCGAGCGTCTTCACCGGCACGGCCACCGCCATCAGGCCCTTCTTCCGGGTGTCGTCCCAGTACGTCTCGCCCACGATCACGTTGTCGCCCGCGGCCTGCTTGAGCCAGTCCGGGGGGAGCCGCGGCTCGTCCGCCCGGTCGGCGCTCGTGAAGCGCGCGCGACCATCGGTGCCGACGACCATCAGCTCCTCGTAGTCCCGGAACTTCGCGCGGACCGACCTGAGGTAGTCCGTGAGGCGGCGCGGCGCCTCCCCCGCCCGAGCCGCCCCGCCGGGCGTGCTGATCAGCTTCTCGAGGTTCTCGGTCACCTCGTAGGAGCTGGCGAAGACCCGCAATTCGTAGAGGCGCTCCTTGAGCCACAGCCCGGTCTCGCGGGCGGTGTCGTCCGTGAGGTTCCTCAGCTCCTCCGAGATCCGCTCGGTGACCGCGCGCCGGTTCTGGACGTACGAGCGCCAGCCCAGGGTCAGGGACGGGATGAGCGTCGCCAGCAGCATGAAGACGAGGATCTTGCTCTTGATGCTGTCCAGCCGGACGAGGTGCAGGACGTTCGAGACACCCTGTTCCCAGGCGAGCACCGGTCCTCCTTGGTCGCGACACCTGCGAGGAAGGGGGCGCCACCCTTCTACTACAATCGCGGACAGTGAGCCAGTGAAAAAACCGCTCTTCACCAGAATCTGTAATGAGGTGCGTGTTCATGCGGCCTGACGGTGGC